>JAKFDW010000282.1:0-48544 GCA_036675955.1 Orrella sp.
AGAAGCGTGGCGTTGGTGGCCCGAGTGCCGTGCATTTTCCAGTTGCCTATTACAAGGCGCTTACGAATCAGAGCAGTATTCATTAAGCCCAGGAAGAAAAAATTGGATAACCCGGCATTGTAGCCTGTAAGCCGGGAATCCGCACGCGACGATTAGCGACGGCGCCTACTGGACGGTGAGAACGATCTTTCCGATTTGCTCGCCCGCCTCCATCATGGCGTGCGCGTCGCACGCCTTTGCCAGGGGGAAAGTGGTATGCACGATGGGTCGGATTTTCCCGGCTTCCAGCAGCGGCCACACATGCTGCCTGAGCGCCTGGGCGATGTCCGCCTTGAATGCCACCGGCCTGGGCCTCAAGGTGGAGCCCGTGACGGTCAGCCGGCGGCGCAGGACGTGGTTGCAATCTATTGTGGCCTTCGCACCGCCGAGCAAGGCAATGATAACGATACGCCCGTCGTCCGCCAGGCAGTTTATATTGCGGTTGATGTACTCGCCAGCCACCATATCGAGCACAACATCCACACCCTTGCCGCCAGTGGCTTTTTTGATTTCTTCCACATAGTCCTGAGTACGGTAATTGATACCCAGTTTCGCACCGAGACCTTCGACGGCGCGGGCGCGCTCATCGCTGCCCACCGTTGCATAAACGTCGTGGCCCATAGCCTTGGCAAGCTGAATCGCGGTTGTGCCTATACCGCTGGCGCCGCCATGCACCAACAAGGACTCGCCAGCCGATAGCTGCCCTCGATCGAAGACATTGCTCCATACGGTATAGTAGGTTTCCGGCAAACCGGCGGCCTCGACATCCGAAAGGCCCTTGGGTACAGGCAGGCACTGCTGGGCCGGTGCAACGCAATATTCTGCATAGCCTCCACCCGCCAGCAAAGCGCATACTTTATCGCCCATCGCCAGGCCGCCTGCCGCGGGGTCTCCGCCCACGATCTCGCCCACCACTTCGAGTCCGGGCAAATCGGATGCGCCGGGAGGCGCGGGATAATTTCCCTTGCGCTGAAAGACATCGGGGCGGTTGATGCCGGCTGCCGACACCTTGATAAGTACTTCGCCGGCTTTCGGTTCGGGCATGGGACGATCGACGAGCACCAGAACTTCGGGACCGCCTGGTTGCGAGATTTCAACTGCCTTCATACGGGCTCCTTGGACACTAAGCAAAATCGTATTATCGCTTGTCTAGCCGATCTTAGGATCGGGGTTGCCTGTGTTGGAGCCACCTTCCTGGATAAGGATGCGACATACCGAAGCCGCCTTGCGGAATTCGGAGGCAGCGACGTACTCGGGGTCGTTCAACCATGCGTCGGCTTTTTCCCGATCAGGAAATTCCAGCAGCACCATGCGTTCTGTGAACGTGTCGCCTTCATAGGTATCGACTTTATCGCCACGTGTGAGAAACTTTCCGCCGTGCCTCGCAACGAGCGCAGGCGTCAGTTCGGTATACCGGCGGTAGGTTTGGGGGTCGTGTATCACCATCGTTGCTATGACGTATGCAGCCATGTTTGTCCCTTTGTTCAGAATTATTTGAAGAAAGACGAAGCAGCCAGGCAAGTCGACATCATGGCCGGAGGCCGGCGGCTACTGCGCATTACATCAGATTAACGGAACAAACAAAAGACCGGTCAAGCACAGCGATCCGAGTAGCAGTCGGGTTCCTGATCTACGAGGACTGCCGTTCCGCTATGTCTTTGTATATGACGCCATCTTTCATGATGAGCAAGAAGTTCTTTTCCGGGTCACCGATCAGCGCGATATTTTCTAGCGGATTTCCGTCCACCAGCAATAGATCGGCAAGCGCGCCTTCGCGCACCACACCAATCTGGCCGGGATATGGGTTGCGCTTACCGGACAGGCCCAGCAGTTCTGCGTTGGTTCCCGTGGCCATGATCAGCGTTTCGGATGGCGAGTACCAGCGCGTCAAACTC
The DNA here is from genome assembly GCA_036675955.1 of Orrella sp. Taxonomy (GTDB): domain Bacteria; phylum Pseudomonadota; class Gammaproteobacteria; order Burkholderiales; family Burkholderiaceae_B; genus Pollutimonas. The sequence goes on from JAKFDW010000282.1 coordinate 1,935, forward strand.
GCCAACAGGCTGCCCTGCAGTTGCGCCAGCTCGCTGGAAAACAGGATATCTGTGCCGAATGCCGTTTTGATCTTGTGCTTGATGGCTAGCTGATAAGTCTGGTCGGTTCCCGCGAAAACCTCCTGGGCTTTTTTCCACTGCACCGAGTCACGCGGGAATGCGTCGGCAAGCGCATCCGGGAATGGCTGGGTACTGAGCCAGGTTTCGGATTCGGCCATCGCCTGCGCAGTCGCGTCGTCCATCAGGCTGCCGTGCTCGATGCATTGCACGCCGGCTTTTATCGACCTCTGGATTGCCTCTGGCGTATAGGCGTGTACCGAAACATAAGTGCCCCAGTTGGTTGCAGCCTGCACCGCTGCGCGCAGCTCATCCTCGGTGAAAGCCACGACGTCCAGGGGACTGTGGGGAGATGAGACGCCCCCGCCCCCAGTCAGCTTGATCTGTGTGGCGCCGTACATGAGTTGCTCGCGCACCCGCAGCCGCATCTCGTCCGGACTGTCCACGATGGCGCTATCGCCAACGATATCGTGCCTGGAAGCGGGTTCCCCCAAGCTGCGCGGCAAGTCGGAAGGGCTCCGGAAATCGCCATGCCCACCCGTCACACTGATCATGGCCCCCGACGGATAGATACGCGGCCCCGGAATTACGCCGCGGTCGATGGCGCTCTTGAGCCCGAAGACGGCGCCACCGAGATCGCGGACTGTGGTGAACCCGCGCATCAAGGTTTTCCGGGCCTCGACACCAGCGATGAGATTCACATAGCCGACATCGGCAGTCTTCAGGGCCATCAGGGGGAGACCCACGAACATACTGTGCCAGTGCGCGTCTATCAAGCCAGGCATCAAGGTACGCCCACCGCCGTCTATGACGCGCGCGCCCTCGGCAGCTATATTGCTGGCACTTACCGTCTCGATTACATTTCCACGCACCAACACGCTGCTGGGTGCCGACAATGTTGCAGAAACGCCATCAAAGACGCGCACATTTTCGAATAGAACTAACGATGAGTGAGATTTTGCATCATTGTGCAGCCTATCTGCACCCGCATTGTCTGGAGTTGGCGACTCATGGGAAATGGCGGCGGAACCACCAGACAGAAGCACTCCAAGGACCATAGACATCAATACCGACTTCGCGCGCATCATCAGTCTCCTATCATTGTATGCGGCCATGATCGAGGCTGGACGCCCCACGGATACGTCACTTGAGTAGCATCAAGGCTTGACAATACGCCACGCAAAGAAGACGTGCAAGCAAAATACTGCCCGCCTGCGGTGATTCCCGCAGCATTGCCAATACGCATATCGCCAAGCTATATTCAGGCTTCAAGGGCTCTTCGCTGCAGGCCCCAAGGGCTCCGAATCTGACTGCGTCAATCTATTCGAGGAGCATTACCAATGAAATGCCTACCCTTTTTATTGATGGCAACCTTGCTGGCTGGCTGCGCGTCTACGGCAGACTCCAGAAATGACCTGGCACGCTACGGAACCGCGCCAAGCGAAGATGACCTCTATCAGTTCATGTCGAAAAACCGGGACACGCTCCCCCCCACCCGGTACGTCTCTTATCGCGACAAAGGCTATCTGGACGCTGTCAAGAAGACCAGCTACACCGATGAGCAAGGGCAAGCCCGATACGGCTGGGGATACGATTTCGAGGTAGCCACTTACGATACAGTGGACAACAACCCTGTCGTATGGAATCCCCGACGCGCCATCTTTTTCAATGGTCGCCTTGTTTTCGTGCAAGCACAGGCCCAGCATCCCGGCAACCCCACTGCGCCGACTCCCCCTGCCGCCTCCAATCCCCCCCAGTAACGACGCTGATCACAGCGTTTCCTTTCTCATATTTCCGGAGCATACTTCATGCAAAAGTGCAGAAATGTCAGAGCAATGGGTAGTGTGAAGATCATTGGGGTCACCCTGCTTACGGCGGCGGGCCTTACCGGCTGCGCAAATCACCAGGCATCCTCCCGCGTTTACACCTTCGACCAGACGCAGCGAGCGCAAACAGTCGTATTGGCGCAGGTAACAGGGGTGCGCCCTATCGTCATTCAAGCAGAAAGCAGCGGTGGGCTTGGCATGGCCGCAGGCGGTGTCGTAGGCGGGCTTGCCGGCAATACCATAGGCGGGGGCTCCGGCAGACGGCTGGCCACTGCCGGCGGGGCGATAGGCGGTGCAATGGCGGGCAATGCGGTTGAAAATGCCCGCAACCGCAGACAAGGTGTGGAAATCACCCTGCGCCTGGATAGTGGCGATACCCGGGTCATTGCGCAGGAAGCAGATGTCCCCATTTTTGTCGGTCAGCGGGTGCAGGTGATCACGCACGGAAACACTACCCGCGTCGTCCCCTTGTAGCCGTAGTTTCAGTGCCCAACCGCGGCGCTGCCCAGCGCCGTGTTCCCGGATGCGAGCTTCCACAGGCCGGTGGCTGCTCCCAGGACGACAATGCACAAAATAGCCCATTCGAATCGGGCAAAAACGGAACCTTGCTGTTCCCGCCTCGCAATGATAAAAAGAATCGTACCTGGCGCATAGATCAACGACGACAGCACGAAATAATCGAAGCCCCCGGCCAGTATCATTCCTATCGCGTAGGTCGTCGCAATGGCGGCAATGCACAGCTCGAACGAACGACGCCGGCCCCAGCCGTGATAAGTGTCTCCCCGCAACGCAATCAACAGGCCAAAGCCGGCCACGAAGAAGTACGGCACCAGGCTCATGGAACTGGCGAGGCTCTTCACCAGAACGAAGGTATCCTGCGTAAACAAGGTGCCAAGCAGGAATAGCTGAACAACGCCGTTACTAAGCCACAGCGCCTTGTTGGGAACGCCATGTCTGTTTTGATGGCTGAGGAACGCGGGCATGGTCCCGGCACGAGCCGCCGCATGCAGGACTTCAGCAGCCAACAGTATCCATGACAGATAGGCGCCGGCTACCGACACCATGAGCCCCACACTGACCAGTACGGCTCCCCAAGGCCCTACCGCCGCCCGCAGCACGCCGGCCATCGATGGATTGCGCAGGCCGGCAAGCTCCGCGCGCGGCAGTATTCCATAGGATAACAGCGTCACCGAAACCAGTAATGCCAGGACAAGCAGAAATCCCGTTATCGTGGCAATCGCCACATCATCCCGGCGTTTGGCGTAGCGCGAGTAGACGCTCGCCCCCTCGACGCCCAGAAACACGAAAACGGTAATCAGCATCGTGCCCCTGACCTGCTCAAGCAAACTGCCCTGATCCGCGCCGGCGCCCTCGCGGATGTTCTCCCTGAGCACATCCATATCCATGGCGAATGCCACGCAAATGATGAAGATGAGAATGGGCACGATCTTGGCGATCGTCACCACCGTGTTCATCCCGGCGGCCTGCTTGATGCCGCGCAGGATGCCGAAATGCGTGGTCCACAGCAGAATCGACGACACCAGCACCGCCGGCACCGTATCGCCGTCGCCAAAGAACGGGAATACGGCACCCAGCGTTGCCTTGAACACCACGAAGTAGCTGACATTGCCCAGGCAAGCCGCCGTCCAATAGCCTAGTGCGGCCAGAAAGCCAATGTATCTGCCGAACCCCGCCTTCGCGTAGGCGAATATGCCGGCATCCAGATCGGGGCGCCGGCGGGCGAGGAACTGGAATACCATTGCCAGCGTCAGCATGCCGGTACCGGCGATGGCCCAGGCGATCAATCCGCCCAGCGGTCCAGTGGAGCGTGAAAATACGCTGGGCAAGGAGAATATCCCTGCGCCAACCATTGAACCGACAACCATGGCAATCAGTGCCACCCGGGAAAGCTTGGCTGTTTCCGTGCTCAAAGTAGTCTCCCGTGGCAGAAGGCAAGGCGTAACTGGGATACGTGGGATGCCGCCAGGACGCACACCAGATCAGTATGCTTGCGATGTGTGGCCGGTTACCTGGTTACTCGTATGCGTCGCGTGCAATCGGGCATGTCATGCAATGGCCGCCGCCCCGGCCCCTTCCGAGCTCGGCGCCAACAAAGGTAACCACCTCGATGCCGGCCTTGCGCAGCAAGGTGTTGGTGTAGACGTTGCGATCGTATGCCAGCACCACACCCGGAGAGATGCACACCAGATTGGCGCCGCTGTCCCATTGTGTACGTTCGCGAAGATAGGCATTTCCTCCGGTTTCCACGACACGCATTTTCGATACGCCCAGCGCCTTGCCGATGACATCGGTAAGAGGGCCCTCATCCTTGTGAAGTTTCAGTTCGCCCGGCTTGTTGCCCGGACGGTATGAGAATGCCTGGATTTTATTGACGATGTCGGGATAGACGAGCAGGCAATCCCGGTCGGCAAATGTCAGCACGGTATCCAGGTGCATGGCCGCACGCAGTTTCGGCATCGCGGCAACGATGACCCGATCAGCCACATTGCGCTCGAACAGCGAAGCTGAAAGCTGGCTGATTGCCTGGCGAGAGCTGCGTTCGCTCATCCCGATGAGTACAGTGCGATTGCCGATAGGCATGACATCGCCGCCCTCGAGGGTCGCCAGCCCATGATCGACCGTGGGGTCGCCCCACCAGACGTTCACCTTTCCGGCGAACATAGGATGGAACTTGTAAATGGCGGACGTCAGGATTGTTTCCTCGTGGCGTGCCGGCCAGTAAAGCGCGTTCAGCGTAGCTCCGTTGTAGATCCAGCACGTGGTGTCGCGCGTATACAGCGTGTTGGGCAGCGGCGGCAGCAGGTACTCGGTGACGCCTGCCGCCTCTTTGATCAGCGCCAGTTGGTCACCGCCCATCGATTCGGGAAACTCCTCGGTCGACAGGCCGCCAATGAGCGTTTCCGCCAGCTTGCGCGACGGAAGCTCGTCGAGATAGCTACGGATTTCGTCAATCAGCCCCAGGCCGACCTGATTGGCCACCACTTGGTTGTCCAGTATCCATTTCTTGGCTTCGGGGACGCCGACGGTTTCGGTTAACAGGTTGTGCATTTCCAGCACTTCGACACCCCGGTCGCGCATCTTGGTCATGAAATCGAAATGATCTCTTTTGGCATTGTCGACCCACATTACATCGTCGAAAAGCAATGCGTCGCAATTGGAAGGAGTGAGGCGCTCATGAGCACGCCCGGGTGCGCACACCATTACGGTACGCAACTGTCCGACTTCTGAATGAACGCCAAACTCTACAGCTTCAGCCATGGTGATCTCCTATGAGTTAAATCGCGATCCAGCCGCGAGCCAGTCCAATAATGGCGGCAATGCAGCCTATCCATGCAACGATAAATACTGCGAGCTCGAACTTTGTGAACAGCCGCCGCCCTTGCTCGCGCCGAGCCCAGTAATACAAAGCCGACCCGGGGGCATACAAAAGCGCCGAAAGCAGAACAAATTTCAGCCCGCCGGCGTAAACCATGAAAGCCGTATAAAGCGCCGCGATGCCTGCCACGAGCAGATCGCGATTGCGGCCGAGGCCATCCTCGTATGTTTCGCCCCGCTTGGCCAGCATGAAGCCGAAGCCGGCGACCAGGAAGTACGGAATCAAGGACATGGCGCTCGTCAGGCTGAGCATCAGGGCAAACGCGTCATTGGACCAATACGTGCTGATTACCAATATCTGCACGATGCCATTCGTCAGCCACAGCGCCGTCGCGGGCACGCCATTCTTGTTTTCCCGACCGAATGCGCGGGGCATGTCTTCGTTTTTCGACGCTGCGAACAAGACTTCCGCGCAAATCAGCGACCAGGCCAGGTATGCACCCAACACCGAAATCAGCAGACCCACACTGACGAACACCGCGCCCCATGGCCCCACCACAGCGGAAAGTACGCCTGCCATGGAGGGTTGGCGCAAGCCTGCAATATCACCCTGTTCGAGCACCGCATAGGGCAGCAGCGTAACCAGCACCATCAGGAACAACGCAGCAACGAAACCGATCAGCGTCGCAATTCCCACGTGCGATCGCTTGCTTGCATAGCGCGAGTACACGCTGGCCCCTTCGATACCCAGGAAGACAAACACAGTGACCAGCATCGTCAGCCGCACCTGCTCGAACAGGCTTGCGCCATCGGCCCCTTGCGAACCCCACAGATTCGCGCGAAACAGATCCAGCTTGAATGCGAACATCAGGACGATAATGAACACCAGGATAGGAATGATCTTGGCAACAGTGACCACGGCATTGATAAAGGCCGCCTGCTGCACGCCCCGCAATATCACGAAGTGAAACGACCATATCCCGATCGACGCCACCACAATGGCAATGACAGTATTGCCATCGCCGAACACAGGGAAGAAGGCGCCCAGCGTGGATTTGATCAGCACCCAATAAGACACGTTGCCGATGCAGCTTCCTATCCAGTACCCAAACGCGGCAAGAAAGCCCATGTAGTCGCCGAAGCCGGCCTTGGCGTATGCGAATACACCTGCATCAAGATCGGGCTTGCGCTGCGCCAGGTTCTGGAACACCCGTGCCAGGGTATACATCCCGCCCCCCGCGATAACCCACGCAATGATGGCGCCGATAACGCCAGTGGCGCCGCCAAAAGTACGTGGTAACGAGAATATGCCAGCGCCGATCATCGACCCGACCACCATACCCGTCAGGGCAAGTAGCCCCAGCTTCTTGTCTACGCTGCTTTCCATCATTCACCTCTCTAGAAAGATAAACACAAGAATGACCACACCTTGCATGCGCTCAAGGTTGCCGGCGGCATATCCTCCCGGATATCCAACACTATCCGTCTGGCATTACTTCCCTCGTTTCAATCGGCCTGGACGCTGTGCCCAGGGCTGTCATCACGGTAATCAACAACGGCACACCGATGAAAGTGCCGGGGATGCCCCACACCAGCCCCCAGAAGAAGACCGCCACCATCACCATCAACGGCGACAGCGACAACGCATTCCCGGCAAGTCTGGGCTCCATGTAGCAGCCAAAAATGACCTGGATGAAATTCAACACGAAAAATATGCCCAGGGCTGCCTGCCACGATTCGTACTGAACGAAGGCGAACAGCGCCGGAAAAACCGTGGCGACAAAAGGCCCCAGGAACGGAATGTAATTGAGCAGGAAAGCCAAGCCTCCCCACGCGGCGGCCAATTCCAGGCCGGCATAGATCGTGACCAGCCAGACACTCAGACCGGTAAGGACGCTGGCGACCGTACGGATAATCATGTAGCGGCGCAACTTGGCACTAATCTGTCCTGCCGCCACGGCCCACCTGCGGCCGCGCCGAGACCCCAACAGATTCTCTATGCGGCCAGCCGCCTCGTCCAGCTCGAACAGGCCCAATGCCACGAAAATGATCGTCAGAAAAGCCAGCCCGAGCATGCTGTTTATTCTGAGCGCGATCTCCTGCACTGCCCTGAGCAGCCACGAGACATTGAAGTTGTCCAGAAACATGCCCAGCAGCATGGTGCCATGGGGATGCAGGCCTTCCCTTTCCAGGCTCAACAGCCTCTGGAGCCGGCCCGCATTGCCAATAATCCATTGTGCGATCAGGCTAAACCCCCAAGCCGCAAGAAGCAGGAATACCGCCACCCCCGCCGCTGTCATGAACAGCGTCAGTATCGACGCCAGCGGCGCCGGCATACGCTGGCAGAACGATAGGCGCACAGGCGCCACCAGGGCGATGGTGAACAGCGCAAACGCTAGCGGGATGAAGACAGAGCTCGCCAGGTACAGCAGTCCCAGGACGAGTATGCTGCTGATGATGCTCAAAGAAAGCCGCAGCTCGGAACGGTCGTGCAGCGACAGGCGATCAGTGCGAAGCCGTCTCATCTTGGAATGACTCCGTCAATACGCTTCAATAGGTAGGCATAGAACGGATTGGAGGTCAGACGCGCCAGCGAGTCCATCCCTATCACGAACGCACCGACCTCTCCGCGCATCGACATCGCGCCCAGGTTGATGCCAAACTCTTCGATATTGTCTGGATGCTGCCCGTACAGCGTATCATTGGTCGGAAACGGCAAAGCCACATGCGATAGCGAATAGATCTCGCGCGGATAGCTCATGCCGATAGGCTGGTCGATGACGTCGATCGACCCCGCCTCGGTGACCCGCTCGATCATGTCACTGGATGACGGGCTTGCATTGGTGACGATAGTCAGGCGGTAATTGCGCCGCTCGCCCGGCAAGGTACCCGCCAATGTCCACTCCACGCCGCGGCGAAAGAGCGGCCCCAGTTTAGTGGCCCGGTTCAAGTCGAACAGGACCAGCTCACTGCCGTTATCGGGAAGCCGCGCATAGAGCGCATTGATCAGCGCCCGCGTGCTGACAGTAAAATCCAGCACAGAATGAAAGCTGATAATAGGCGGAAGCTGACCCAGCGAGCCATTGCGTTGCCGCGCCTGCAGTTGCTCCTGCAATGCCACGGTCAGGCTGTACGACTCGCGTGCCGCCCTGATCGGAAAAGAGTTGTACTTGAAGGGGTTGAACTCCGGGACAATGCCAAGCCAGGCTGCCTTTGCGAACGCCGGCAAAATCGCCGGCAAGCCGGCCAGGCCCGCAAAACGCGCAAAGCGCGTGATTCCAATCATGGGCGATATCAGGACAAGGCGGTCTGGCTCAGCCAGCTTGGGGTCGTCCAGTGCCTGCATGGCATACATAGGGGCCAGTGCCCCGCCATTTGAGAATCCCACCATATGCAGCGGCCGAGGCGCTGGAACCCTGCGGCGCGCCTCACGGACCGCCAGCCGCGTAGCGGCCAACCAGTCCTCCCATCCGGTGTCTGTCAAGGAGGCTGGCACGGTGCCGTGGCCCGGCAGCCGGATCGCGACCACGACATATCCCACCGACTGATAGTGATGGGCGATGTGTCTCAGGCTATACGGGGAATCGGTAAGACCGTGCAGCAACACGACGGCACCGGCCGGCTCGCCAACCGGCGCCAGAATATACGACCGGTTCCAGTCATGCGCAAAGTGATTGGGATTGACGCTGGAGCCCTCGAAATAGCGATTACTCTCGACCTTTTCGTCTGGCTCAATTTGTGAGTTGACATACTGACGCACCTCGGCGAACAGCTTCTCTTCGTGCGCCACATATTCCCGCCACGAGATCTGGTCCAGCTTTTTCGCATGCAGCTCATCGGGCACATAGGTATGCCAGACCGCAAGCGGAGGGCTTTGCTGGACGGTGTAGATTCGCATGCCCAGCAACGTGATCGCCACGGCTGCCAGGACCAGCCCCAGGACCTTCAGGGCCTTCTTCAGGACTCTAGTCATCCCCGCCTCCCATTGCGACATAAAGCGATACACCGTTCTGTAGTTGAGCAGCGTGCAACATGCCGTCCGTCCGCCGGATGTCGGGTCAGATCCAGAATGGCGGTGCCCGACTTTGTAAACGTCGCGCCGACAGGCGACAGCTGAATGACCTGCGTCGGCAAGGCGGCTGATGCGACACCGACAAGCGCCGTTGTCGGGGTAACGGAAACCACGGCCTCACTCGTGTGTTTGTCACAGCCAGCGGTAGCTACGGCCAGCGACAAAAATGTGATACGCCATGCGTAGCCCAGCCTGCTCGTTACATACATCACCTCTCCCGAACGGCGAAACGCGACCCCAACGAGTTGCCCTTATACCCTCCTGCCCTGGCGGCATACCAAGCCCGGCTCCGATAACTCCCCGAGCCGTTAAGCTATCCGCTTTTCCTGCGGAATTGCGTCGACAACAGCGACAAAACACCGGGAAAAGGGATGTAGTTATTTATGTCCTTGCGGGAAATGGGGAGCAGCGTATAACCAAGCCATAGCCTGGACTCGGCGTTCTCTTGCACATGCTCACCCATTTATCGGATTAAAAGCAAACAATCCACAAAAGCGGTCAAAGTCGAGCAAATTACAAAAAAGCTATATAGACACTGGTACTGTTGAAGATAGAGCGGGAAAATATATTGAATATGACAGGTGCCATGTTGATGCGACAGCTTAAACCTCGAAAATAATTCACGCAAGAAAGAATCGATCAATCGTTCGACTCTTTCTTGCGGCGCGCATAGCTAAGCGCGACCATCAGGCCAGCCGCCACGGAAAACAAGTGCTTGATTGTGTGGCCACTTAGATACGCGATACTCTGAAATATTTGATGGTCCAGCAATTCAGAAACCTTGGCCAAAACATAAAACCCAATCGCCGCCGCGAAATATAAACGTTCCCTGGTGGGTGCTTTGTTTTGCCACTGCAGCAGCGGAATCAGCAAGAGCGGCATGAATTGCACATACAAGTAAGGGCGTAGATCGCCTGTCATGTTGTTATCCGTATACCACCACCACATCACACTGACGACCGCAACAATGGCCCAGAGCTTGTCGACCCAGCCGCCATCTCCAAGTGCTTCTCGCCAGACGGCTGACAAAATGCCCGCGCATGCGAGAGCAACAGGCAGGCGATCCCAGACCAGGCGGGCATTGTCCGGCAACACGTGATACCAGCCCGAACCAAAGGCCGTGAGCACCAGAGCGAAGAAAAACAAGCCATAGCCCGGGCGGATAGCATCCAGCGCACGCTTGTGGCGGGTGTGCAGCACGAGCGACAAACCATACCAGCCCACCGCCGCAAATCCGAGGTTGGACAAGACGTCTGCCGCGTTAGGAATGCCCATCCAAGACCGGTGATCAGCAAAGTCATGGTAATTCTCAAACTGCGGAATCGGCCCATACCAGGCAAGTCCGACCGCCACGAGCGCCATCGCGGCCCAGGGCAGCACATGGCGTGCATCCATATACGTCTTGAAGCGTGAACTGAGTTTCTGTGGAGTTGATCGAATACTCATGCGGTATCGTCCCCGACATATTGGTTTGTCACTGAACTAGGATAATTGAATGGCGGCGCCTTGATTCTTGCGGGCAAGTAACAGTCGTGCTATTCTCCTGGGCTCGGAAGGTTGGCAGAGTGGTCGAATGCACCGGTCTTGTTAAATCGAGCGTTGATGTGGAAACACATCAAATGTAAGGAGTCAAATTCGGAGAATCCCCTGGTGCAAATCGAGGTAACGCCGAGCGAAGCCTGACTATGTCAGGAACGTGTAGAGACTTGACGGCTCCCACCTAAAGTTCGATTAGAACCATGGTGAAGACAAAGTCCAGACCACAAACAAGCATACGCTTGGTAGCGAAAGCTATAGTGGTACGGAAAACCGGCAGGGGCGCGAGTTCCTCCAGGGTTCGAATCCCTGACCTTCCGCCACTTCAGCGTATCGCGATTTTCGATACGCAGTGAAGCAAGCATGATAAGCACTACATGCTCTGTTCAAGTTCTTGCACCCATGGCGGAATTGGTAGACGCAAGAGACTTAAAATCTCTCGACCACTGGTCGTGCCGGTTCGATTCCGGCTGGGTGCACCAAGAACTTTACCTGCAGTAGCGGTTGCCAACGCTATGCCGCCTAATACTGCATGCGCACGCCCAGCATCACGCGCCTTCCCGGCAATGGAGCCGCAGTTGATATAAACGAGGCATGGTTGAATGCCTGCTGGTTCATCAGGTTTGTGGCACGCAAATACACCGTATAGTCCGTAGGACCTGCCTCCCCATCGTAGGACACGCCAAGGTTCACCATGTTGTAGCCAGGCGTTTCATCCTCGTAGTCCGCCAGGCGGTCTTGACGGAATACGCGGTACGCTTCGACATTGGCCGTCCAGTTATCGTCCAGTCGCGTTTGAAGGCGGGCGCCTGCGCGCACCGCAGGTATCCGCGGAAGATTGCCCGCGCTTCCGGTCAGCTTTCCCCGAACCATATCGCCGAATACCGTCGCGGTCACATGGCTATTGAATCGATAGCTCGCTTCCGCTTCGACGCCCGTGAACTCCGCGTCGTGCTGCGCATATTCGATCAGGCGAAAATCTTCATGGCGATCAAGTGTATTGGCGTAGATGTAGTCCTTGACCCGATTATGGAACAGGCTGACGGCAAAGCGCGCATCGCCCATGTGTTTGCGCAAGGTCAGATCAATGTTTTGTGACGTTTCCTGCTTCAAATCCTCATTGCCTATTTCGTAGGTGTTGGTGGCGAGGTGTATGCCGTCGGCGTAGAGCTCCTGGGCCGTGGGCAACCTTTGCGACCGCGACACGGAAAGGGTCAGCGAGTACATCGGCGCAAAGTCCCAGATTGCGGCGCCCGACAGAGAGGTTCCATCCAGCGCCGATTTGGCCTTGTTATTCTCGGGAGTAAGGGATTGCCACTCCTGGCGCGCACCCACTTCAAAACGCCAATCCTTGAATCGATACTCTTCCAGTAAAAAGATGCCTACGTTCTCTGTTGTCGTTTCCGGTAAGAAACTTTCCTCGCCCAGTGCGCTGAACTCGCTACGCGACCCTTGCACGCCCACGACGCCGCGCCAACCCGCAACGGGCTGGTGCTCGAATTCGACACGCGCATCATAGCCACGGTTCTTGAAAGTGGTCGCCACCACCCCGCCTTCAATTTCTTCATGCTGGTAATCAGTCAGGCCGCCACGCACCCGTATCTTCTCGACGCCGGCAAACGGCTTGCGATATTCACCGCGCACGTCGACGCGCTCGGTCTTCAGCCTGACAAACGGAGCCGCCTCATCGTGGCCGGCTTCATGCTCTTCGTGACCGTGGTCATCATGCTCATCGCCATGACCGCCGCAATGCAGATGGCTGCCATGAGGGTGACAAGACTCATACTCATGGTTATGTCCCGGCAAACCATATTCACTATGTGTATTGGTATACGCCATTCCGATGAATCCGCGACTGCCTATCCATGACATGCCTACGCTGCCGGTCGCACTTTCCTCGAAAGAGCCGTTCAGCCGCCCATCCGGCCAGTCAGGGACGCGATAGTCGTCTGATCGACGCTTTAGCCCTTCCACATGAATCGCGAAATTTTCCTCGCCCGCCGTTACGCCAAAGGCGGCGGCACGCTCGCTGGATCCCGTTGCGCCGCGCAGTTCGGTGTAGCCTTGCACGCCATTCTCCGGCAGGGCTTCCGGGATCTTGTCGTCGATGACATTGACCACCCCTCCTATGGCGCCTCCCCCGTACAGCAGCGTAGCCGGACCGCGAAGGACCTCGATACGGCGCGCGAGCATCGGTTCGCTCGTGATGGCGTGATCCGGTGAAATTCCTGAGGCATCCATCAGTTCGGAACCGTCGGACAGTATCTTGACGCGCGGCGCTGTCTGTCCTCGAATCACCGGCCGGCTTGCGCCCGCTCCAAAGGTATCGGCGTGCACGCCCAGCATCCCGTTCAGGGTATCGCCCAGCGTCGCCTCCCGTTTCAGAATCAACTCGGAGCCATCCAGCGTCTCGGCGGGTGTCGCCATCGAATCCGCATCAAGACCCAACGCACTGGCGGACACGGTGATTGTGTCCAGGGTTTGCGGATTGTCGGTGCCGGACGTCGATGGCGTTCCCGTCTGAGCGACGAGCACCGGGCTGAAGACCAGCATAACTGCGGTGACTGATGGACGAAATTTAAATGACACTGGCTTCTCCAAGCGTGTTGATTATCGGCTTATCTGAATTTGCAATGTTATAACATAACGTACCGGAAAATTGAGGGATCGTCTCGTTTGAAGGAGGAGCCGGGCATCTATTCTTCAACCCTGCATCGGTCCGATTCCGCGCACGCCGCGCAAAGAAAAACCCCCAACGCCTGGACGTTGATCCAGATGCTGGGGGTAATTCACGACACTGTTTTGCTTTGCCTTGCCAAGGTTACGAGACAGGATCCCGGCGGCAGGCGAAATGGCGGCAGGAGGCGCCCGGGCTTATGAGCACCCGCCGCAACCGCCACTACACTATCAGGCCTCTGGCTCTGCTGCCGGCGCTGCCACAGGAGCCTGTTGCGGGCCGCCCTGAGCTTCGATGCCGCCTATCGCTTTCATCGACAAACGCAGACGACCCTTGTCGTCGGCTTCGATGACCTTGATGCGCACCAGTTGGCCAACTTTAAGCACGTCATTGATATTGGCGATGCGATAGTTGGCAATTTCCGAGATATGCAGCAAGCCATCACGGCCAGGAAGAACCTGTACGATGGCGCCGAAGTCCAGCAAGCGCAGCACCGGGCCTTCGTATTCCTGGCCCACTTCCACGTCGGCCGTCAATTCCTTGATGCGGCGCTCGGCTTCACGGGCCTTGTCCAGATCGGCGCTGGAAATGGTGATCGTGCCGTCGTCGCCGATATCGATCTGCGTACCGGTTTCCTCGGTAAGCGCACGAATCGTGGCTCCACCCTTGCCGATCACGTCGCGAATCTTTTCAGGATTGATCTTCACGCTGAGCATGCGTGGAGCGAATTCGGAGAGCTCGGTGCGCGAGCCGTCGATCGCGGCTGTCATTTCGCCGAGAATATGCAGGCGGCCTTCTTTGGCCTGCGCCAAAGCGACCTGCATGATTTCCTTGGTGATGCCCTGGATTTTTATATCCATTTGCAAGGCAGTAATGCCATGCACGGTACCGGCCACCTTGAAGTCCATGTCGCCCAGGTGATCTTCATCGCCCAGAATGTCGGTCAGTACGGCGAATTTGCCGCCATCCTTGATCAATCCCATGGCCACGCCCGCCACATGGTCCTTGACAGGCACGCCTGCGTCCATCATGGCCAGGGAGCCGCCGCAAACCGACGCCATCGACGAGGACCCGTTGGACTCGGTGATCTCGGACACAACACGTATCGTGTACTGGAAGTCTTGCGGCTCTGGCAATGAAGCCACCAACGCGCGCTTGGCCAGACGGCCGTGACCTATTTCGCGGCGCTTGGGCGAACCAAAACGGCCCGTTTCGCCTGTAGCAAACGGCGGGAAGTTGTAATGGAGCATGAAGCGATCGCGGGATTCGCCCATGATCGAATCGATGATTTGCTCGTCTTGCCGAGTGCCCAGAGTCGCGACAACCAATGCCTGCGTTTCACCGCGCGTGAAAAGAGCACTGCCATGCGCACGAGGCAATACGCCCAGGCGGATGCTGATGGGACGCACGGTGCGCGTATCGCGGCCGTCGATGCGCGGCTCGCCATTCAATATCTGGCCGCGAACGATAGTGGATTCGAGATCGAACAACATGTTCTCGACAGCAACGTTGTCTGGAGCCGGTTCGTCTTTGGCGGCGGCGTGCTCCTGGAGCTTGGCCTTGACGTTGGCGTATACGGTACGCAACTGGGCGGTGCGATCCTGCTTTTGGCGAATTTGGTAAGCAGCGTGCAGCTCGTCTTGGGCTGCAGCGGTCACGGCCGTGGCCAATGCTTCGTTTTTCGCGGCTGGCTGCCAGTCCCATTCGGGTTTGCCGGCTTCGGCAACCAGATCGTGGATGGCGTTGATGCAAGCCTGCATTTGCTCGTGACCGAATACCACACCGCCCAGCATTACTTCTTCGGACAATTGCTTGGCCTCTGATTCGACCATCAGGACGGCGGCTTCCGTGCCGGCAACGACCAGATCCATGGAGGAATCTTTAAGCTGGCTGCTGGTCGGGTTGAGGATGTACTGCCCGTCGATATAACCGACACGGGCCGCGCCGATAGGACCGTCGAAAGGAATACCGGATATGGACAGCGCGGCGGACGCGCCTATCATGGCCGCCATATCGGGATCAACTTCGGGATTGACCGATACGGTATGGATGATTACCTGTACTTCGTTGTAGAAGCCTTCAGGGAACAGCGGGCGCAGCGGACGGTCGATCAGGCGGGAAGTAAGGATTTCCTTTTCGGAAGGACGACCTTCGCGCTTGAAGAATCCACCAGGAATACGGCCTGCCGCGTAGGTTTTCTCGACATAGTCGACCGTCAGCGGGAAGAAATCCTGGCCGGGCTTGGCGGTCTTGGAAGCAACAACGGTGGCCAGGACCACCGTGTCGTCAATCGAAACCAGTACGGAGCCAGAGGCCTGGCGAGCAATCTCGCCAGTTTCCAGGACCACCGTGTGCTGACCGTACTGAAACGATTTGCTCACTTTATTAAACATTGGGGAATATCCTTACAATAGAAAAAACCGTGCACACCACGATAGGTATCGCGATGTGCACGGTTGCATCATGGGGAGCCAGCCCCGGGTATCACTTACGCAGACCGAGCTTTTCGATAAGCGAGCGATACGAATCGGGATTGCGGCCCTTGAGGTAATCTAGCAACTTGCGACGACGGCTGACCATGCGCAGCAGACCACGACGTGAGTGGTGATCTTTCATGTGTGCCTTGAAGTGGCCCGTGAGTTCGTTGATGCGCGCGGTAAGCAGCGCAACCTGGACTTCGGGGGAACCGGTATCGCCTTGAGCACGCTGATATTGCGTGACGATGTCGGATTTTTTGATGTCAGCTACAGACATTATTAAGCCTCTTGAACAAGCGACAGAGCCGAGGTGCCCTGACGTGCAATGATTAAAAAATAACAGTATTACCCGGGACGCATTCGAAGCGCTTGCGCGCATGTCGACCCGGGAAGCAGGCATTATACCGGATTGCCGGCAGACGCGCGTTGAAGCGATATTGCGGGCGCCATGGCACCTTATTGAATTGGCCGCGTCTGGCCGTAAAATAGCGCCAATGAACCTGAGCGGAGTTCCATCATGAACGCCATTAATTTTATGCGACTTGGCAAGGTGCTTGTTTGCGCCTCGACGGCAGTGCTCCTGGCGGCCTGCACCAGCATGGCGGATCTGCCCGCAGGCACACCTTTGCACCAGGTGAAATCGGAATACGGCGAACCCGATTTTTCTTGTCCCGGCCCGAACGGCCGCGAACGCCTGATCTGGACCATGCAGCCCATGGGCCAGTATGCCTGGGGTACGAATGTGGACGCGTCCGGCAATACCGATCGCATCCAGCAATTATTGAGCGATGAGCATTTCCGCGTGCTGGCCTCTGGAACCTGGACGCCGGAACAAGTGCGTTGTGAATTCGGGCCGCCCGCCCAGATCGACAGCGTCGGATTGCCCTCTTCCACTTCCATTGTCTGGAGCTACCGCTATCGGCAGGCGGGCGCCTGGAATTCGCTGATGTACGTCTATTTTGGCAGCGACGGCGCCCGGGTTACACGCTTTCACCCGGGCCCCGACCCTTTATACGATCGGGATAACTTCTGGTTCTTCTGACCACCAAACGCTGACGCCCCGGGGATTACAGCCTAGAAGTGCCCAGAACTGCCCGGCGGCCTGGGCGCATCCGTTGGCTGATCGGGCTTTTTCAAGGACGCGTCTTGGGGTCCATAGGTGTGCGTTGCACTGAAGGTTGGCGGCACCGTGGCATCGTGCTCGTCGGTGCTTTCATGGCGCATGCGGGTCAGTTCGCGGGCCCGCCTCCAACGCCACGCCATGATTACCCATCCCGACAAGCCGTATACGACAAAGAGGCTGAACAGCACAACCGGAGGGTCGCTGGACACGAATACGAACACCCCCACCAGGACAAGCAGCACCCAGAACGGAACACTGCGACCCAGCGCAAAGCTTTTGCCACTGTAAAACGGCGCATTCGTCACCATGGCGATGCCGGCATACACGGTAAACCCGAACGACATCCAGGCAATGGTGACACTATCAAACGCAAGCTTGTTATCGACGGCGAGCCACAGGAAGCCGGCTACCAGTGCGGCGGCGGCCGGACTGGGCAGGCCCTGGAAAAAGCGCTTGTCGACGACGCCGATATTGGTGTTGAAGCGCGCCAGGCGCAACGCCGCGCCCACCACGTAAATAAAAGCGGCAAGCCAGCCCCAGCGGCCCAGGCCTTGCAAAGACCACTCGTACATCACCAGCGCAGGCGCTATGCCGAAGGAGGTCATGTCGGACAGGGAGTCGTATTGTTCGCCAAAAGCCGACTGCGTATTGGTCAGCCGGGCCACCCGCCCGTCCATACCGTCGAAGACCATGGCCAGGAAGATGGCGATGGCCGCCATTTCGAACCGGCCATTCATGGCCTGGACTACTGCATAGAACCCGGCAAACAGATTGGCCGTAGTGAATGCATTAGGCAGTAGATAAATGCTGCGGCGGCGACGGGTTTCGTCCGGTGATAAATTTGGCATGGGCTTAACCTTGAGTGTCGGCGATGCGATCGGGCAATTCGGCCAGCACGGTACTGGTGGCTTGCACCTTGTCGCCTATAGCAACGCGAGGGCGCGAACCCAGCGGCAAATAGACATCGACCCGCGATCCGAAACGGATGAAACCATAACGCTGTCCAGCATAAAGCTGGTCGCCCGGCTTGATATAGCAAAGGATGCGCTTGGCCACCAGTCCCGCTACCTGGACAGCGGTAACCACGTGTCCATGCTCGGTACGCAATACGGTGGCGTTGCGTTCGTTTTCGAGAGAGGCCTTGTCCAGTGAAGCATTGAAAAACTGGCCGGCGAAGTAATTGACGGAAGTAACGCTGCCCTTGACCGGCGAGCGGTTGGAGTGAACATTGAACACATTCATGAACACGCTGATCTTGATGGCGTCGCGATCGGCGTAAGGGTCGCGGATCTCCTCTACCGCAACAATACGGCCGTCGGCCGGCGACAGCACATTCAGTTCGCCTTCGGGAGCGACGCGCGCCGGATCGCGAAAGAACTGCAATACGAAAATCGACACTATCCAGAACGGGATCGAGGCGGCGCCCGACCAGAAACTGACAATAATCGACACAAGCACGATACCGGCCAGAAAAGGCCAGCCTTCGCGCGCAATAATAGGATGGGGGTAAGGAGGTTTATTCATCGTAAGGCGAAGAATAACCGAAATGCGTCCCCAGGTATGCCGTATTTCGGTTAGAAGCTGTCAATGTTTGCCTGGCTGGAGTAAGGGGCGCGGCATGCTGCTGCCTAGCCAAGCAAGTATCGTGCCTCCGGGCAGATATCGGCGGCACACGTCTCGGGCGAAAAAAACGCCCTTGCGGGCGTCTTTGACTGCATCGAAGGAATCGGAAGCAATCAGTTCTTGCTTTGGTCCACAAGCTTGTTCGCAGCGATCCAGGGCATCATGGCGCGCAACTTGCCGCCCACCTGTTCAATTTGCGACTCGGCATTGATACGACGACGCGAAGTGAGCGTAGGAGCGCCCGCGGCGTTTTCAAGAATGAAATTCTTGGCGTACACACCGTTTTGAATATCGGCCAGGCACTGACGCATTGCCTTCTTCGTTTCTTCGGTAACGATCTTGGGGCCCGTCTCGTACTCGCCATATTCGGCATTGTTGGAGATCGAGTAGTTCATGTTGGCAATGCCGCCTTCGTAGATCAAGTCTACGATGAGCTTGAGTTCGTGCAGGCATTCGAAGTAGGCCATTTCGGGCGCGTAACCGGCTTCAGTCAAGGTTTCGAAACCGGCCTTGATGAGTTCGACCGCACCGCCGCACAAGACGGCTTGTTCACCGAACAGGTCGGTTTCGGTTTCTTCGCGGAAATTGGTTTCGATGATGCCGGCCCGGCCGCTGCCGATGGCGCAGGCATATGACAAGGCCACATCGCGTGCCGAGCCAGTGGTGTCCTGATGCACCGCGATCAACGATGGAACGCCGCCACCCTGGCTATAGGTGCCGCGCACAGTGTGGCCGGGCGCCTTGGGCGCAATCATGATGACGTCGATATCGGCGCGCGGCTGGACCTGCCCGTAGTGCACATTGAAGCCGTGCGCGAATGCCAGCGCTGCGCCGGCCTTGATGTTGTCCGCGACCTGCGAACGATAGACTTCGGCGATGTTTTCGTCGGGCAACAAGATCATGACCAGGTCGGCACTTTTGACGGCTTCGGCCACTTCCTGAACCTTCAGGCCGGCGTTCTCGGCCTTGCTCCAGGAAGCGCCGCCCTTGCGCAGGCCGACGACCACGTTCACGCCGGACTCATGCAGATTCAGCGCGTGCGCATGCCCTTGTGAACCATAGCCGATGATGGCCACGGTCTTGCCTTTGATGAGGGAAAGGTCACTATCTTTGTCGTAAAAAACTTTCATTTAAATGTGCTCCAAATACTTGAGGAATTGTTGTTTGGTTTTAAAGCTTCAGGACCCGCTCGCCGCGGCCGATGCCGGACACGCCGGTTCGCACGGTTTCCAGTATGGCGCTGCGGTCCAGAGCCCCGATAAAAGCCTCGATCTTACCCTGATCGCCGGTAAGTTCAATGGTATAGACCTTGTCGGTCACATCGATGATGCGGCCGCGGAAAATATCGGCCATGCGCTTCATTTCTTCGCGCTCTTTACCGACGGCACGCACTTTGATGAGCATGAGCTCGCGCTCGATGTGCGGGCCTTCGGACAAGTCCACGACCTTGACTACATCCACCAGGCGGTTCAGATGCTTGGTGATTTGTTCGATGACCTCGTCCGAACCGTTGGTGACTATGGTCATGCGCGACAGCGTGGCGTCTTCGGTGGGGGCTACGGTGAGTGTTTCAATGTTGTAGCCCCGGGCCGAAAACAGCCCCACAACGCGCGACAAGGCTCCCGGCTCGTTTTCCAGAAGGATAGAAATTACGTGTTTCATTTTTCTTTCCTTATAAGTCTTCGGAACCGAGCAGCATTTCGGTCAGGCCGCGGCCGGCTTTCACCATGGGCCACACGTTTTCGGTCTGGTCGGTGATGAAATCCATGAACACAAGCCTGTCTTTGTACTGAGTGAACGCTTCGCGGATGGCCGGCTCGACGTCGGCCGGCTTATCGATGCGCATGCCGACGTGGCCGTAGCTTTCGACCAGCTTGACGAAATCAGGCAAGGCATCGACATAGGATTCGGAGTAGCGCGAGCCGTATTCAATCTGTTGCCACTGGCGGACCATGCCCAGATACCTGTTGTTCAGGCAAAGCACCTTGGGCGTCAGATGGTACTGCTTGCAGGTGGAGAGCTCCTGGATATTCATCTGTATGGAGGCTTCGCCTGTAATCACCGCTATCTGGCTATCCGGATTGGCCATTTGCACGCCCATGGCATAAGGCAGCCCTACACCCATGGTGCCCAGGCCGCCGGAATTGATCCAGCGTCGCGGTTGATCGAAGCGATAGTACTGGGCCGCCCACATTTGGTGCTGGCCCACGTCCGAGGTGACGAAGGCCTCGCCTTGCGTGACTTCCCACAACTTTTCGACCACGTACTGCGGCTTGATGAGCGTGTCGGAGTTCTCGTAGGCGAGGCACTGCTTTCCACGCCATTCCTTGATCTGCTGCCACCATTTGGCCAGACCGGCCTTGTTCGGCGCCGTCTCGGCAGACGCCTGGACGTACAGTGCATTGAGTTCGTGCAGCACATCCTTGACGTTGCCAACGATAGGCACGTCGACGCGCACACGTTTGGAGATCGACGAAGGATCGATATCGATATGCACGATCTTTCGCGGATTCTGCGAAAAATGCTTGGGATTGCCGATGACCCGGTCGTCGAAGCGCGCGCCCACGGCGATCAGCACGTCGCAGTGCTGCATGGCCATATTGGCTTCGTAGGTGCCGTGCATGCCGGGCATGCCGACGAATTTATCGTCGCTTGCGGGGTACGCGCCCAGGCCCATGAGGGTGTTGGTGCATGGCGCGCCGGTCAGGCTCACCAGTTCGCGCAATTCGGCGGCGGCATCGGACAGCACCACACCGCCGCCGGAATAGATCATGGGACGTTCAGCCGCCAGCAGCATCTGCACGGCTTTCTTGATCTGGCCCTGATGTCCCTTCACTATCGGCGCGTACGAACGCATTTTCACTTCGCCCCGGGGCGCCGCGTACTTGCAGGTAGCAATAGTGATGTCTTTGGGGATATCTACCAGCACAGGCCCCGGACGGCCGGTCCTGGCAATATAGAATGCCCGCCGCATGGTTTCGGCCAGGTCTTTGACGTCGCGCACCAGGAAGTTATGCTTGACGCATGGGCGCGTTATGCCCACCGTATCGCACTCCTGGAAAGCATCCTCGCCTATGGCATGGCTGGGCACCTGGCCGCTGATGATCACCATGGGAATGGAGTCCATGTAGGCCGTGGCGATGCCGGTCACCGCATTGGTCAGTCCGGGCCCGCTGGTAACCAGCGCTACGCCTATCTTGTTCGACGAACGCGAATAGGCATCTGCCGCGTGCACGGCGGCTTGCTCGTGACGCACGAGAATGTGCTTGAAGTTTTCCTGCTTGTAGATTGCGTCGTAGATGTACAGTACCGCGCCGCCGGGGTAACCAAACACATGGTCGACACCCTCTTCGGCAAGGCAACGCACGACGATGTCGGCGCCATTGAGTTCCATTATGTATTCCTTTCATAACCGGTACTGGAATTCCGACTGGCCTTGGGGCCCGAGCTTGAACCGCTTGCAACAACATGACCTGGCGCTTTATGGCTCACGGAGCCATGCCACCCAGACACATTGCCGAACCGACTTGAACTCGTCGAAACACAGCACGAGCGTTCTTGTGAACGCGGGAGGTAGAACGGAAGCTTTGGCAACACACGCTTGTGGCGCGGCCAACAGCAAAGTATTACAGGCGCAAAAAACCGGGCGGATAACCCGGAACAACGTAGCCTTTTGTAACCCGCCGCGGATAATTCGACAGGTCAACGCGCAACTTTACCGCGTTGACGCGGCCGAGGCAAATCATGCGGGCCGCCTCAGGTAGTTCTCGAGAATATCGCCGACAAATTCAGCATACTGTGTAACATCTGTGCCCTGATTGTTGTATTTGCGCCGCTTCAGATACCAATCCTGCATCATCGCCTTGCACATGGATGCCAGCAATTTGGCATTGACGCTGCGAAAGGCCTTCACCCTGATGCCTTCCTGGATGATTCCGTGAATGATCTCTTCGACCTCGAGCTCGACCGATATGGCCTCTTTTTTGTGCTTTTCGGGAAGGCTCTTGGTTTCCATGAAGGAAAAATAAAACCACGGCTGCATCAGCTCGCTGAGGTATACATGCGCCTTAACGGCGGCAAGCAGCTTGTCTCGCGGCGACTCGACTTCTTGTGTGTAGGCCAGCATGGTGCGCCGGGTAAGCAGGAATCCGTGTCCTTGAATCAAATAGATCAGGTCGTCTTTGCTTTTGATATACGCATAAAGCCCGCCTATGCTGAACCCGGAATCCGCACAAAGATCGCGCAGGGACATCGCGTGAAAACCTTTCGTGCGGGTCAATCGCAGGGTTGAATCGATGATGCGCACCAGATTGTTTACAGCGACATGTTCCTTTTTTATGCGGATCATGTCCCTGTTCTTGCGATACAGCTCGCGGCAAATTTCGACTTTAGACAAGCTAAGCTCGATCTTGAATGATTCAAAATCAGCAATCATGTACTGCTCCACCCTCATGTATCGTTTATGCCACCGACAAGTAGCGATGCTGTGTATCGGTATCGTTGATCAGCGCCTGGCTGCTCGCCTCGTGGACGATCATGCCTTTTTCCAAAATGTAGGCGCGCTGCGCATGCTTGAGGGCAAAGTGTACGCTCTGATCGGTGAATAGAATTGTGGTGGTTTTGGATAGCTCGTCTATCAGTGCGCCGATTTGCTTGACGATGACCGGTGCCAGGCCTTCATTGGGCTCATCCAGCAAAAGCAGCGAAGGTTCACTCATCAGGGATCTTGCCACGGCCAACATTTGCTGCTGGCCGCCCGACAAGGTGCTGCCGTCCTGGCCGGCCAGTTCGCCCAGCATGGGATACTCGTCGAAAATGCGCTCGATGGTCCACTGCCGCTCGACCCCGGGACGCCGGTATTCGGCAATTTCCAGGTTTTCGCGAACGCTGAGACCCGGGAATATACGGCGGTCTTCGGGCACCAGCCCGATACCCGCGCGCGCATTGCGGTATGCCGGCTGCCCGGTAATGTCGCGGCCCTGGAATGTTACCCGGCCCCTGCGCGGCGCCGACAAGCCGATGATGCTGCGCAAGGTGGTGCTTTTGCCGGCGCCGTTACGGCCCAGCAGGCAGACCGTCTCGCCTTCCTTGAGGCTCAACGAAATGCCTTGCAGCGCATGGCTCTCGCCATAGTAGGTGTGAATATTATCGACTTCGAGAATCATGGTGCGATTTCCTCTTCTGCGTCGCCCAAATAAGCCCGCCTGACTTCCGGATGCATCTTGACCTCCTGGGGGGTGCCCAGGACCAGCGACTGGCCGCGGTGCATGACCAGAATGCGGTCCGCCACGTCGAATACCACGCCCATATCGTGCTCCGTAATGAGAAAGGTGTAATCGCCGGTAGCCGCCAACGACTTGATCAGGGCCGTGACCCGATGGGTTTCATCGGGCGTCATGCCAGCCGTGGGTTCGTCGAGCAAGACCAGATGCGGGCGCGTTGCCAGCACCATCGCGATTTCCACCAAGCGTTTGTCGCCATAGCTGATGACGCCGGCTCGCCGCAGGGCGAGATCAGTCAATGAAAGACGCTCCAGCAGCGTATCGGCTTCTTGCTGTATGGGCCGGTTGCGCGATGCAATGTTGGACCAGCGCCGACTGTCGCCGTGGTAGGCCGTGAGCGCTACCTCGACGTTTTCGCGTACGGTCATTTCGTTGAAGATGTTGTTGATCTGGAACGAGCGCGATACACCCATGCGGCTGATGCGGTGCGGAGGCAGGCCGGTAATGTCCTGGCTTTCGAACATGATTTTGCCCGAGGTAGGCGTCATGCGGCCCGACAACATGTTGTAGAACGTTGTCTTGCCGGCGCCATTGGGTCCGATGATGGCCAGGGTTTCGTGAGGCAGCACGTCGAGCGACACGTCGAGTACCGCCGCCACGCCGCCGAAGCGCTTGGTCAAATTGTTGACTTGCAAGATGGCTTGAGTCATTTGCGCTCCTTGCACCAGTCAAGAATGGTGCCCAGCACGCCGCGCCGGAAGAACATCACCATCAGCGCCAGTATGATGCCCAGGACCAGCATCCATGCATGCGTCATGCTCGTGATCCAGGTTTCCAGCAACACGAACATGCCGGCGCCAAAGAACGGCCCGAGAAAATAACCGGTGCCGCCCAGGATGGACATCAGCACAGGTTCTGCCGACATGGACCAGTGCACGAGTTCCGGGCTGGCGATACGCAGAAATGGCGCCATCAGCCCACCGGCCAGACCGGAAAACGCGCCTGAAATTATGAAGGCCGCGAGCCGGTAGCTTCGAACGTTGAGCCCGCAGAATGCCACGCGTTCGGGGTTCTGCCGAATGGCGCGCAAAATGAGACCGAACGAGGATCGGCAAATAAGATACAGGATGGAGGTGGCCAGCACGACAATGACCAGAACGACATGGTAGTAAATGCTGGGATTGCCCAATGCCAGATCGAAACCCAGTCCCAGCGAGCTCACGCGAAACCCGGCTATTCCGTCGCTGCCATTGGTCACCGACCGCCACTGGTGCACCACGGCGAAGACCATCATGCCAAAGGCCAGGGTCAACATGGAAAAATAGACTTCATTCAGCCGAACGCTGAAGAAGCCAATAATCAGGGCAAGGACGGCGCTGGCCACGATGGCCACCAGCAAGCATGCCAACAGCGGCCATTGCGCATCTTGCAGCAGCAGGGCCGTGGCATAGGACCCGATACCGAAGAAGGCGGCATGCCCGAAACTGAGCATGCCCGTATATCCGAAGATAAGATTGAAACTGGCGGCAAACAGGCCCAGTATCAGGATTTCCGTTGCAATGAAAATATAGAAGTAAGGCATTACCCAGGGCAAGACGACCAGCCCGAACAGCAAGAATGCCAGAAGCAGAGGTATGAGTCGGATCTTCATGCCGATGCCCCCTTGCCCATCAGGCCATGCGGCTTGAGCAACAGGACGATAGCCATTCCCACGAAAGGCAGGATCAGATTGACGTCGGGAAAGAAACGCCCCCCGAATCCGTAGATCAGGCCCAGAATGATCGCGCCCAGCAGCGTTCCCGGAAAACTGCCCAGCCCGCCAATGACCACGACGATGAAGCTCTCGATGATGATTTTATCGCCCATGCCCGGATCAATGGCCCGCATCGGCGCCGCGACAACGCCGCCCACGGCTGCCAACCAGGCGCCAAATGCAAATACCCCTGTAATGACCATTTTGGTATTGATGCAAAGCACCTGTGCCATGTCGCGGTCGAGCGCCGCGGCGCGCATGATCTTGCCGACTCGCGTGCGGTTGAACAAAAGCCACAGCGCGCAAACGAAAACCAGCCCGACCGCTACGACGAAAAGGCTGTAGACCGGGTACGTGACTCCGCCGGGAAGCACCGCGGTGCCTTGCAGCAAGGCAGGCGGGTCGATCACATGTATGCCTGTACCCCACACCAGCCGCACGGACTCGTTCAAGATCAGCAATAGCGCAAAAGTGAGCAACAGGCTATCGGAAATTTCGCGCTGGTAAATGAAGCGCAGCATGAGGCGATCAATGGCCACCGCCAGCACAGCCACGCCCAGAGGGGCGAGCAGCAAGGTCAGCCAGAACGACATGCCCAGCAGCGTCATGCAGGTATACGCAAGATAGGCGCCCAGCATGTAAAGCGCGCCATGGGCAAAATTGATGACATTCAATACACCGAAGATAATATTCAATCCAACCGCAATGACAAACAGCAGCAGGCCGATATCAAGGCTGTTGAGCAAAGCCATGCCTAGACTGCTCATGGTATTTCCCCCTTAATTCACATACGCCGCCCGGCGCCGCGGCGCCAGGCGGGACTGAAGCATTCAAGAACCGAACGGAGTGATTACATCTTGCAGGCAGGATCGACCGGAGGAGTTATCTTTTCTCCGTCAAAGAATTGCGCATCGGTCAGGGAGCGGATTTTGTCTTGCGTGTTCATGGCGCCCGTACGGCCCCAGGTAGGTCCGATCAGTGCCTGGTTGTCACCCTTGCGGAACGTTATGGTGCCGGTCGGCGTAGGAATGCTGAGACCCGATAGCGCTTGAGCGACAGCCTTGCCGTCGGTGTTGCCGGCTTTCTCGATAGCGGCCTTGAAAGCGTACACAGCAACATAGGCGCCTTCGGCGTTATAGCTGGGCGGCGTGCCGTAGTTTTTCTGGTACGAGGCCACGAATTTCTTGTTGAGCTCGTTATCGTGGGAGCCATACCAGTAGCGTGTGCCCAGCCACACTCCCTCGGGCATCTGGTCGCCCAGCGCGGCAAGCACCTCGGTGGCGGCGCCCACTGTGAACAGCACCTCGAACCCCTGCTTGAAGAAGCCCCGGTTGTTGGCCTGGCGCACAAAATTGACCAGGTCGCCGCCCCATAGGGAGATCATCACGCCGTCCGGCTTGGACTCCATGACGCCATTGATGAAGGGGGTGAAGTCCTCGGCCCCGAACCTGGGAAACGCCGTTTCGGACATGAGCACGGCATCAGGAGATTTCTCTTTCAGGTATTTGCCAAAGAACTCCCAGGACTGATGTCCGAAAGCGTAGTCGGGGCCTATGGTGGTCCATTTCTTGGCTCCGGTCTTGGCCGCGATCGTGGCCGCCCCCTGCATGTTCTGGTGCACATTGACGCTGACGCGGTAAGTAAAGGCGTTGCAAAGCTTGCCGGTTACGTCGGGGGTAGCGGCGTGGGTGATGATGAAGGGCTTGCCGAGTTCCGGCAATACGGGCGCCAGGCCTTGCGCCACACCGGAGCTGTCCAACCCCATCAACACGTCGGCTTCGTCCTGATAGACCAGTTTGCGGGCCGCCTGGATAGCCACCGCGGCCTTGCCTTGGCCGTCCTCGAGATGCAATGCAAGTTGGCGCCCGAGGACGCCGCCCGAGGCATTGATTTCATCCATGGCCAACTGGATGCCCTGCTGTGCAAACTTGCCGTAAGTGGCAGCACTGCCGGACATGATGTAGATGGCGCCGATCTTGATAGGATCTTCGGCCGCATGGGCCGCACCCAGGGTCATCGAGCCGGCAAGCGCCACTGATAAAACAGAACGGGTCGCAAGAGTCTTGAACATGTATTGTCTCCTTGAGGAATAGTTATTTAGTACATTTCTAAGTTCTCTACTTCTGCACTACTCTGTGCACCGGTAATCCAGCGTCTTTTTAATGGTTTCCTTCTGTTTAACGCGGGCCTTTGGCCGCGAGCGTGTCCCTGAGAATATTCTTGCGTATCTTTCCGGTGGATGTCTTGGGCAGCTCGCCGAAAACAATGCGCTTGGGAGCCTTGAACGAGGCCATGCGGGCTTTGCAAAAAGCGATGAATTCCATCTCGTCGTTCGGCTGGGCTTCATCTTTCAGGGCGACAAAGGCGCAGGGCACCTCGCCCCACTTCTCGTCGGCCAGCGCCACGACTGCCGCTTCGAACACCCTGGGATGGCTGTACAGGACTTCCTCGATTTCCTGACTGGAGATATTTTCTCCGCCTGAAATAATGATGTCTTTGGCGCGGTCCTTGATTTCGACATAGCCGTCCGGATGCATCACGGCGATATCACCGGTGTGAAACCACCCATCCTTGAAGGCTTCCTGCGTGCCGGCTTCGTTCTTCAAATACCCTTTCATCAGTGTATTGCCGCGTATGAGCAGTTCGCCCAGCGTCTGTCCGTCTGCCGGCGCAGGGGTGCCGTTGTCCAGCCGCGCCACGCTAAGTTCGTCTATGGCCAATAGCCCAACGCCCTGCCTGGCCATCTTTCGGGCGAGTTCCTCAGCCGGCAGTTCGTTCCATTCGTCGTGCCACACACAAAGCGCCGACGGGCCGTAGGATTCGGTCAGCCCATACAGATGGGTGATACTGAAGCCGACTTGCCGGGCCCGGGCTATGACAGGGCTGGGCGGCGCCGCCCCCCCCAGACCGAACTGCACAGGCTGCTGCAGCGCCTGGCCGCTGTTGTGGAAGTCACTCAGCAGCATGTTCAACACGACGGGCGCGCCGCACATATGGGTGACGCCGTGCTTGCGGATACGATCGAGAACCGCTGGGGCCTGGACTTTGCGCAGGCAGACATGTGTGCCGCCAACCGCTGTCACCGCCCAGGTGTAGCACCACCCGTTGCAATGAAACATCGGCAGGGTCCATAAATACACCGCGCCCGCGCTCATGTTGAAGGCCATGGCGTTGCTCATTGCGGCCAGATAAGCCCCGCGATGATGATAGACAGCTCCCTTGGGATTGCCGGTGGTGCCCGAGGTGTAATTAAGCGTGATGGCGTCCCATTCATCGTCGACCTTGCTCCAGCGGAAATCGGAATCGCCGGCAGCGACCATATTTTCGTAGAGGAGCACTTCGGGCGCCTGCAAGGCCCCGCCTTCCCGTACGATAGCCACCAGCAAGGGCGGCGACTCCAGGATGGCCATGGCCTGGCGAACCAGCGGTTCGAATTCGGTGTCGTACAGCAAAACCTTGGACTCGCCATGTTGGAGAATAAAGGCGAGCGTTGAGGCGTCGACTCGCGTGTTCACGGCATTGAGCACCGCACCCACCATGGGGATGGAATAGTGGCTCTCCAAAAGCTCGTGAGTGTTGAAGCACAAGACAGAAACCGTAACACCTGATTTGATCCCTATTTTCGTCAGTGCCGACGCCATACTGCAGCAGCGGCTGTAGAGATGCCGATAGGTCAGAACCATGTCTTCGTCTATCACCGCCACCTTGTCGGGATACACGTGAGCCGAGCGCTCAAGAAAGCTGACAGGCGTCAGGCTGGAATAATTCGCTGGCTGCTTGTCCAGTCCTTGCTCATATGGCTTGCTCATGCAGTATCCCCTTGTTTATCCAACTGCTTCGGATTGGTAATCGCGAGCTTGTCCCGCGTAAGGTTCAAAAGCAATGGGTGCAATAGCCCATGCCGCGACGGGTCGATAGCCCTCTTTCGAATCAACTCGGCCAAACCCTGTTCGGTGGCGTTCTCCATGCCTTCGAGCCCTATCTGCCGATAGAACAACAGGATGCGCTCTTCGGATGCATCGCGGCCCTGCCTATCCAGCTCGCGCGCGGCCATCGCCATGGCGTTGGCAACCATCAGTGCATCGTAAGTATGGGCCGCCGGCAGCAAAGGCAGGAGCTCATCGAGCAAGGTACGCCGAGCAACCGCAAGGAGTTCGCTTCCGTTCGGACGATTACTCATTTCTGCTCTCCTGGGCAATCTGAGTCAGGATATTGAATTCGATTTCCGGCAACAGGCGTCCGGTCAATGCGAGTTCGAGCGAGGACTGCTCGCCGGATAAATGACGCTGGGCCTGCTGCAAGGCAATGATGGCCCAGCGGGTCATTCCCATGATCTCCCAATAAGATACCCTGGACGGATCGACCGCTTGCCCGGAGATGCTGGAATAGGCAGCGAACAGGTCGGTCTTGTCGCCCATGCCGCCCACTTCTTTATGGCTGGCCCCGAAACGCCAGCTTTTTGAGCACAGCCAGCCTATATCTTCGTACGGATCGCTCCAGGCGGCAAACTCCCAGTCGAGGATGCCCGTGATATGGCCGTCGTCCACCATGTAGTTGCCGGTACGGAAATCGCAGTGGCACAGCACCACATCGGCATCCGAAGGCTCGTTATCCTGCAACCAGTTCAGCGACCATTCCAGTACAGGATGCGGCTCGGGTATGGCGTCCAGTGCAGCGCGATACTGCCGTATGCGGGCCGCGGCGGGCGATGGATGCGGCATACGCAATGCGTGCAACTGCGCCACGGGCGGACGCACCCGATGCAGCCGGGCAAGCTCGATGCCCAACTGATGCGTCAGTTTTTGTGCCTGCTCAGGCGCCACGCCGCCACGCACGAGCTTGTGCCCGGCGGCCGTGCCCGATACGCGGGTCATCACGCAAAACACATTTCCTATCACGCTTGTATCGGTGCATAGCCACAAAGGCTGCGGGACCGTCACGCCGGCCTCCCAGGCGACGTTCAATATCTGGAATTCCTGCTCGCGGCTGAGGCTGGCCGCTATCGTCGAAGGCGCATC
The DNA here is from genome assembly GCA_036675955.1 of Orrella sp. Lineage (GTDB taxonomy): Bacteria > Pseudomonadota > Gammaproteobacteria > Burkholderiales > Burkholderiaceae_B > Pollutimonas. The sequence continues at coordinate 32,655 of JAKFDW010000282.1, forward strand.
GCTACGCACGACCAGATCGAGGCGACCGGGGCGCTGACCGCCGGTGCAATCCACGGTCAGGGCGTAATTGCTCTGAATGGCGCCGCCCGACAGACGGAAGAATTCTATTACCTGAATGCCGTCCGCCTTGGTTTGATCCCTGACATACAACGCCAGAGCCCGGCTTATGTCATCGAGGTCCACGGCTCAGCCCCAGGCCCAGAAGTCGTTGCCTTCTTTGAGCAGGTTCTTGGACAGCACCATTTTGTGGACTTCCGAGGCTCCGTCCACCAGGCGGGCCTGCCGCGCATAACGGTATATCCATTCCAGCGGGGTGTCTTTCGAGTAGCCGCGCGCGCCGCATAGCTGAATACCCGTATCGACGGCCTGTTGCAAGGTATTGGAGACAGCCACCTTGGCCATGGATACTTCTTTGCGAGCGAAATCGCCCTGGTCGAGCTTCCAGGCGGCATGCATGGTGAGCAGGCGTCCGATTTGAATGCCCATTGCCGCTTCGCCCAATAGCCATTGCACCCCTTCCCTGTCCGCCAGGCGCACGCCAAAGGATTCGCGCTCGGACACATAGGCCGAAGCAATTTCCAAGGAGCGCTTGGACAATCCCAGCCAGCGCATGCAATGGGTCAGGCGGGCCGGGCCGAGCCGGATCTGGGTGAGCTTGAGCCCATCGCCCACTTCCATGAGGCGGTTTTCGTCGGGAATGACCATATCGGTAAAACGCAGTTCGCAATGGCCGCCATGCTCTTCGGGCCCCATGATGGGGATGCGGCGCACGATCTCCCAACCGGGGTCGTCTTTGTGAAAGAGAAACGCCGACAAGCCTTTGCGCGCGTCGTCGGAGGTACGCGCAATAAGGATGAAGTGCGATGCCACCCCGGCACCGGTGATGAAATGCTTGGTGCCGTTCACGATCCAGTCGCCGCCCTTGCGCACAGCGGTAGTCAGCATCATGCCGGGATCGGAACCGGAACCCGGCGCGGGTTCGGTCATGACGAAGGAAGAACGGACATCGCCGTTGATGATGGGCTGCAGCCAGCGTTCCTTCTGGCTTTCTGTAGCGACCTTGTTCAGCACCATCATGTTGCCGTCGTCCGGCGCGGCCGAATTGAATACCACCGGCCCGAAGATTGAACGATTCATTTCTTCGTAGCAGGCGGCCATTTCAGACATGGACAGCCCCTGGCCGCCGCGCTCCCGCGGCATTTGCAGGCTCCAGAGATTCTGTTCCTTGGCCTTGGCCCGCATACGCTGCAACAATGGTTCGGCGATATTTTCATGCTCGTCGAACGAGGCGGGATCGCCTTCCAGCGGAATCAATTCCTCATCAACAAATGCGCGTACGCGTTGACGGCATTTCTCTACCTGCGTCGATAACGTGAAATCCATGGAGCACGCCTTTTAAAGAGTGGATTGCAAATGGCCGCCATCGACCACGATGGAGCTGCCTGTCATATAGAGGGACGCATCCGAGGCCAGGAGCAGCAATGCGCCATCCAGATCGGATACCTGCCCCAGGCGTCGCTGGGGGATACGCTTGATCATGGTTCGGCCTGCCTCTGATGCAAAGAATTCCCGATTCAAGTCTGTTTCGATATATCCGGGAGCGAGGGCGTTGACACGAATGGCGTATCGCGCCCACTCAAGCGCCAGCGCGCGAGTCATTTGTTCCAGCCCTGCCTTGGATACGGTATAGGGCAGCACATTGCCGGCGACCCGATAGCCCAGGATGGATGAGATATTGATGATGCTGCCCTGGCGTTGCGCCTGGACCAGGCGGCGGGCAGCTTCGTTGGCCACAAGCCAGCATCCTTTCAAGTTGACGTCGAGGACGTGATCCCAGTCTTGCGACGACATCGAAAGTGAACTTTTCTGCACGGTGTTGCCCGCCGTGCATACCACCACATCCACCAGGCCATGCACCGCCTGCGCTTCGTCGAAGCAGGCCTTTATGGCGGATTCGTCGGTAACATCGGCAACCACGGCGTGAGCCTGAACGCCCTGTTCCTGCAAACCCAGGACCAAAGCGTTCAAGGGTTCTGCGCGGCGGCCTGCCACGACCACTTTCGCGCCTGCAAGGCCCAGTACCTGGGCGAAGTGTCCGCCCAGGCCTCCCGAAGCACCCGTGACCAACGCTACCTTTCCGGTCAAGTCAAATGGATTGCGCATAACAGCCTCCTCGGAAAAAGAATAGAACGATCGCTCTATAAAGTCAACAATTTATAGAACGATTGATCGATTTTTTGTCGAATGTCCTCTAAACGGAAAAATGCTCGCCGAGGAATTGCAGAAAGGCTTTGACTCGCGGAGCCTGCGCCCTTCCTTGCGGGTACAGCACGTACATCATGTCCTGCGCCTTGGGCTGATAGTCGGCCAGCAGCTCGACAAGACGTCCTTCGGCGATGTCTTGCGAGATATGAAACTCCGCCAGGCGGACAATGCCCAGTCCTTCCATGGCGAGCGTGCGCAAGAGTTCACCCTGATCGGCGCCTACCGCGCCATGGACGTTGATTGTCCTGGGTGTACCGCCATCGTTGAAGGTCCAGGCGTTCCAATGCGTGCGCACAGTGAAATTCAGGCATCGATGCCCATGCAGTTCATCAGGATGCGCGGGAGCGCCATACTGCTGAAGATAGGAAGGCGCCGCGGCAATGATCCAGCGCCTGAGGAATAAGGGCTTGCCCACGAGGGAAAGTTCTGTCGGGCTACCGCTGTGTATGGCCACATCGATATTCTTCTTCAGGAAATCGCCGCGGTCGGTTCCAATTATGAATTCGATGCGCAAACCCGGGTGCCGCTCCAGCAACAAGGGAAGCAAGGGCGCCAGCTGATACTTCGCGAAGGTGAGACTGGTGTGTATGTGCAGCACGCCCGTCATTTCGGACTCGCTGGGCGTCACCGCGTTCTCGGCCTGCGCCATGGCGTCTACCACCATGCGACTGTGCAAGTGGAACTTGTGCCCTTCTTGCGTCAGCCGTATCGTGCCCGCAATACGATCGAACAGCCTTACCGCCAGCCGGTGTTCAAGACGGGCGATGATCTTGCTGACCGCCGAGGGCGAACGCAGCAGCTTTCTGCTTGCCGCAGAGAAACTCCCCTCCTCAACCACACTAAGAAAAACCTGTATTTCGGAAAATTTATCCATACCTGTCTACTTGTGAACCGGATTCATAGGGCCTATTCCCAACTGATGGTGGTTGTACCACGCCACCATGTATAGACTTTCCGGACGCATCCCTATAGAACTACAAGGAGATCGAATCATGAGTAAAACGATACGGATCGGATCCGGCGCGGCATGGTGGGGAGACCGTGTCGAACCCGCAGCCCTCAATGCCGAACGTGGCAAGCTCGACTACCTTTGCTTCGAGACCATGGCGGAAGCCACTGTTTCCGCCGCCCAGGTTCGCAGCCGCCGCGACCCAAGCTTTCCAGGTTATGACACCTATCTCGAAGAGCGCATGCGCGCCGTGCTCCCCGCTTGCATGCGTCAAGGTACGCGTATCGTGTCCAACCAGGGCTGGATCAATCCGAAAGCCGCCGCCGAGCGTGTCGTGGAACTTCTTCGCGAGCTGGGCATTACCGGCGTCAAAGTCGCGGCGGTTACCGGCAGCCTTATTACCGAGCGGGTGCTTGAACTTACCGACCGCATTCTCGAGAACGGCGAAGCCACCAGTACGCTGGAACCGAGCCTGATCTCCGCAGAGGCGTATCTGGGCGCAGAACCCATTGTGGACGCGCTGCATAACGGAGCGCAAATAGTTATAACAGGCCGGGTAGCCGATCCCTCGATTTTCATGGCGCCCATGATGTACGAATTCGGATGGGATCCTCTGGATCATGCGCGCCTTGGTCCGGGCAACGGTATAGGGCATTTGCTGGAATGCGGCGCGCAGGTGACCGGCGGCTATTTTTCCGACCCGGGATTCAAAGATGTGCCCGAACCGTGGAATTTCGGCTTTCCCATTGCCGAAGTCGAATCCGACGGCAGCGCCGTCATTACCAAGGTCGAAGGCACAGGCGGCGCCATCACGCTGCAGACGGTCAAGGAGCAGCTTTTATACGAGGTGCATGATCCCGGCAATTATCTTACCCCCGACGTCGTGGTCGACTTCACAACAGTGAATCTGGAACAAGTCGGCCCCGACCGCGTACGTGTCAGCCGCATCAGCGGCAAGCCCCGCACACCCACTCTGAAAGTATCGATAGGCTGCACCGAGGGGTACATCGGCGAAGACATGTTCTTCTATGCAGGGCCGGGCGCCTTGCGGCGCGCCGAACTGGCCAAGCGCATTCTCGAAGAGCGCTTCAAGATCGTAAAGCTCGATGCGGAAGATGTACGCATAGACTTCCTGGGCATGAATGCAATCCATGGCGAGGCGACGCCCGCGGACGCCCCGGAACCTTATGAGATTGCGGTTCGAGTGGCGGCCCGCACGCGCACCCGCGAGGAAGCGGTAAAGGTCGGTCGCGAGGTCGACGGCATGGCCGTCTCGGGCATCGCGCATACCGGCAAGCGGGTGCCGCATCAGGACCGCACGCGCGAAATCATCGGCGTCTGGTCATCATTGGTCGCACGCGAAAACGTTCCTGCCACCGTTACTTACTTTGAGAGCTGATCATGCGAGTACTACTTCAGCACCTGGCCCACACCCGTTCCGGCGACAAAGGCAACACATCCAATATTTCAGTATTTGCCTACGAACCGGAATTCTACGACCTGCTTAAAACCCAGCTTACCGCAGACCGCTTCAAGGATTTCTATCGAGGCGTGATCAAGGGCGACGTAGTGCGCTACGAGGTCGAGAACATACACGCCATGAATTTCGTCGCGCATGGAGCATTGGGCGGAGGTGTCTCCCGCAGCCTTTGCCTGGACAATTATGGCAAAGCATTATCAGCCGCCATTCTCGGATTCGAGATCGATGTACCCGAGTCCTTGCGGGACAAGCTGCACGGCCAGCACCTGCTTTGAATCTTCATCCCTTAAAAATGACACGAGGAGACAAATATGTTGAAGAAAAGGATGTTATCCGCCCTGGGCGTGGGCATTTTGATGGTTGCAGCAAGCACCGCGCACGCCGCCTATCCAGAACGTCCGGTCACGCTAGTCGTACCCTACCCTCCTGGCGGCACCACCGACTTGCTTGCCAGGCTGGTGTCCATGAAGCTCACGAAAAGCCTGGGCCAAACCTTCATCATCGAGAACAAGCCAGGTGCAGGCGGCCAGATCGGCACCCAGGCCGTCGCCAAGGCCAAGCCCGACGGCTATACGCTGGTGATGGGCAACATCAATTCCCATGGGATCAACGCGGCACTATACAAAAAGCTTCCCTATCGACCCATAGAGGATTTCGCCCCCGTCATCATCGTCGCCGAAACCCCCAACGTCATGCTCGCGAACAAGGATGCGCCGTTCAAGACCTTTGATGAATTCATCGCTTATGCCAAACAGAATCCCGGCGCGGTCAGCTTCGGTTCAACCAGCATGGGCGGAAGCCCGCACATGTCCGGCGAGCTGCTCAAGGCGAAGGCGGGCATCGACATGGTGCATGTACCCTACCAGGGCGGCGGGCCCATGCTCAACGATCTTCTGGGCGGACAGATCAAAGTGGGCTTTGACAACCTGCCTTCGTCCGCGGGGCATATAGAATCGGGCAGCCTGCGGGCGCTGGCCGTCACAACCCGCGAAAGATGGCCCACCTTCAAGGACGTTCCCACCATTGCGGAGTCCGGCGTGACGGACTATGAAGTATCGGCCTGGTTCGGCATTCTGGCGCCGGCCGGCACACCGGAAGATATCGTACAGAAGCTGAACCAGTCCATAGCGTCTGCATTGGCGGAAGACGACACGACCGAGCGGCTCGAAGGCATGGGTGCACGCGCCGTGAAGAATACGCCGCAGCAGTTTTCAGACCATATCCGAGCCGAAGTCGCGAAGTGGACAGAAGTGGTCAAGACCAACAATCTGCCCATGCGATAGGCAGTCCTTGCCGGCGCCCCGTCAGGCGCCGGTTGTCGCCAGTTCGACTAAAGCATCCACCGCGACAGCCCCGCTTCCGACTTTTCCAAGCCGCACGGGATTGATGTCTATGGACTGCAGCCGTCCCGTGCTCGCCAGTGAAAGCCGCCCCAAACGAAGCACCAGCTGCGCGAGGGCGCGGACGTCCGACGGCGGATCTCCGCGCACTCCCGCCAGTAGCGGCCCGATCCGCAGATTCCGCAGCTTTTCAATGACATCCTGCTCCGTGAACGGCGGCATCAGAACGAATACATCCGGCATGCTTTCGACGTACTTGCCGCCCGCGCCAACCATGACGACGGGCCCAAAGACCGGATCCAGATTCATACCTACAGCCAGTTCGTGCAGCCCGGCCTGCATAGGCGCGACTATCCATCCCTGGTGCGCAACCTTTAATTTTTCCAATATTCCGGCCTGTCCGGCAATGGCCTTGCGAATGGAGGCCTCGTCATTCAGTCCCAGGGCCACCAGTCCATATTCCGACTTATGCGGCAGTTGCGGCGAACACGCCTTGACCGCCACCGGCGCCCCGAATTCCCTCCAGGCAAGCACAGCCGTCTCGGCGTCGCGGCAAACGATGTGGCGCACTACCGGTATTCCATTACTCTCCAGAAAGTCGAGGCTGGCTGCTTCCGACAGAATCAGGCCGGATGGCCGCGGCAGCTCGACAGCGGGTTCATCCGGCCACCTTGCAATAGGCTTTTCGCTGATCTCGCGCAAGCGGGCCAAGGCCGCCAATGCCTTCATTGCCTGCAACTCATCCGGGTAAACGGGAACTCCACGGTCCCGGAATGCCCGGGCGACCGGCTCTTGCCAGGCGACCAAGGCCACAGGCTTGCCGGCCGTACGCGCGAATGCGGCCGTGTCGTCCGCAAATGAAGCGACATCATATCCACGGCCGGCCACGGGGATATCGACGACAAACATATCGGCGGCGGGATCCTGGCCGATAACCGACAACACGTCTCCAAACAGCCGGTTGTTCGACAACAGGGCCGCCGTGATATCCACGGGATTGTCCGTCGTTGCAAAATCGGACAAAAAGGACGCCAGTCGGGACTTGGTATTTTCTTCCAACGGCGTGATTTCCAGCTGGTGCATGTCGGCCGCGTCAGACGCAAGCACACAACTGGCTCCCGAATTGCTCACCACAACCACGCGGCGCCCGCCTGATGCGGCGCTACGTATGATCAACTCGGCGTAGCGGGCCAATTCCTGGGGATCGCGTGCGCGCAGAATGCCGTGATGTTCAAAGAAGGCTTCGACCACACGATCCTCGTTCGCCAGTGCGCCTGTATGCGAAGCGGCGGCCCGTGAACCGGCAGGAGAGCGCCCGGCCTTGACCGCCACCAGCGGAACGCCGCGTTCCCGCGCAATCGCCGCCGCTGCTGCCAAGTCGCCGGCGTTCTGCACCGACTCCAGATACATCAGGACAATACGTACTTCCGGGTCGCCCAGCACTGCGGCGGCCAGTTCGGCAACCGTCACGTCGGCTTCGTTTCCGGTGGCATGCACATGGCGCACGCCGATACCTCGCTGGCGCAACAGCCCATAGACCATGGCGCTCATCCCGCCGCTCTGGCTGATTACCGCCACAGGTCCATCGGCCGGTTCAATTTCCAGGAACATGGTGGAAAAGCTTGCGATGGCGCCATTTCCGAAGTTCGCCAAACCTTGGGAGTTCGGTCCGACTATGCGCATACCGGCCGCCCTGGCACGACGTGTCATGTCGTCCTGCAGGAGTCTTCCAGCAGGACCGACCTCCGAGAACCCGGCGGCGATCACGATGGCGGCGCGAACTCCCAGTTCACCGCAGGCGTCGACCGCTTCAATGGCCTTTTGCCCTGCGACCGCAACGATTGCGAGATCTGGGACTTCCGGCAGATCCGCCAGGCTGGCCCATGTCTTCTCGTTCTGCACAATCTTGCGGGTCGGATTCAAGGCATAGAGCTTACCGCGGTACCCGTGTTTTCTCATGTAATGTATGGGACGCCCGCCAATCTTGTCCGGATTGTCGGACGCGCCCACAATGACAATCGATGCTGGGTCAAGAAGGCAGTCCAGTTCGCTCGTAATCGTTGCGGCCATAAATACTCCAAAAAGAACTCAAAGAAACTGAAGCAGAAAAACCTGCTCGGCTTTAGTTGACGGTTGCACCAGACGACTGGACGACATCCGACCATTTTTCGACTTCATTTTTGATGTATTTCTTGAAATCAGGCGAGGTCATCCACTTTGCATCGAACCCTTGCGCGGCGAACTTTTCTTTGACCTCGGGCTGCCCCAATACGTCTTTCAGCGTGGAGTTCAGTGTCGCAACAATATCTGCGGGCGTTCCAGCGGGGACCATGATGCCGTTCCATGCCGTGGCCTCGTAGCCCTTGAGTCCCGCTTCCTCTATTGTGGGCAGACCGGGCGCAGCCGGCGAGCGCTTCGCACTGGTAACGGCCAGTGCCTTGAGTTTTCCGCCCTCGACATGAGGCATGGACGAAAGCATCGTGTTGAACATGATGTCGACCTGTCCTCCCATGAGGTCGGTCATGGCCGGCGCGCTGCCCCGATAGGGAACATGTATCATCTTGAGGCCCGTCATGGAATTGAACAGTTCCGCGGCCAGGTGCGTGGACTGCCCATTGCCGGAAGAAGCGAAGGTCAATCCTTTATCTGTTTCCTTGGCCCGCGCAATCAATTGCTGAACATTGCCCACGCCCAGATCGGGACGCGTAACAAGTACCAACGGCCCTTCAGTGAGAAGAGAAACCGCCTCGAAACTGCTTGTCGTGTTGTAGGCCAGGTCTTTGAACAGCGACATATTGATGGCATGTGCGGTGGTGGCCACCAGCAATGTATAGCCGTCGGGCTTGCTCGTCGCAACAAGCTCCGCGCCTATATTGCCGCCCGCTCCAGCGCGATTGTCGACGATCACTGTCTGCTTCAGACGCTCGCCAAGACCTTGCGCCACGACCCGCGCGACGATATCGGTGGGGCCGCCCGGTGGGTAAGGCACGACCATGGTAATGGTCTGTCCAGGCCAGTCCGCTGCCCCGGCCGTCGCCATACCAAAGGTAAAGCCCAGTGCAGCAAATGATCGCAATAATGTCCTTGTCTTAGGCATGTTGTCTCTTCCTTTTAGTGAGTTTTCAAGTCGACGGGACGATGTGTCAGATCGATTCAGTACGAACGAATCCCAATACTTTCCTGTCGCCTATTGCTACCGCCTGGCCACATACTGTCTGCCCTATTTCCGTACCGCCATCTGCGTGTCCCATGACGGTCGGACCTTCCATCAACTTCACCAGCACCAGCGTGTAGGGCGCCCGCGTTCGCCAGAACTCATCCGGGGCACGTGTGATGGTGGTCTTTGCACGCACCGTGCCAAATCCGCTCGCCTGAGCCCACTCCAGTTCAGCGCTTCCACACGACGCGCATGCGTAAGGACGCAAGGACCACCAAGTCCCGCAGCGCAGGCACCGTTTCATTCGAAGCAAATCAGAATCATTCATCGTCCGCTCTCCACAGTGCGCAAAACCAGACTGACATGCGAGGACAGTACACCGCCATCGGCATGGATCAGGGCATGGTGCCGGCGGGCCACCTGCCGACTGCCCGCCTGGCCGGCAAGCTGCCGCCACGCCTCGACAATGTGGGCCATCCCGCCAGCAACTCCCGAATGGCCAAAGGACAACAAACCGCCATGCGTATTCAGCGGCAAAGCGCCGTCCGAAGCGAAATCCCCCGCCCTCAGGCGGACCACCGCCTGGCCCCGCGGCGCGAAACCGAGCTCCTCCAGCAGCATCACAAGAGTGATCGTGAACGAGTCGTATATGCCCAGATAATCGATGTCCTCGATACTTACCGCGGCATCGCGGAAGGCTCGTACGCTGGCTGCCTTGGCCCCGGTGCTAAACACATCGCCAATGGCGGATAAATGTTGATGCTGGTGCGCCTGCCCTGCCCCGGCCACGACGACCGGGCCGCAGTCCGCACTGACGACCAGGGCGGCGGCACCATCGGATATCGGACAACAATCCAGCAATCGCAAGGGCGTGGCAATAGGCTTGGAACCGAGTACTTGCGCCACGCTGATAGGATCGCGCAAATGGGCATCCGGATGACGGCCCGCATGCTGGCGCATCAGCACGGCGAACTCCGCAAGGTCTGCACTGCCGGCTCCGCTGCGGTGAAGATACTCGGAGGCGAGCAATGCGTAATAGGCAGGCACCGATGCGCCGTTGGGAACCTCTGTATGCATTTCGCCCACCTGTGCAAGCGTCTGGATCGAGGCATCCACTGTCTGGCCCGTAAGTCGGTTCTCGCCGGCCACGACAAGCACATGGCGACAACGGCCCGATCGCACCAGATCGCATGCGAGCATCACCATGGCCGCCCCCGTCGCGCCACCCATTTGCATCCCGTGCGCATATACGGGATGCAACCCCAGTTTCTCGCTGACGAGCGTCGCAAGCATCAAATGCGGATAAGTGGTCGCGTAGCCGCACAATACGCCGTCAATATCCATGCGTCTCAGGGCCGACTCCTCCAGTGCCTGGTTGGCCGCCATGGCGATCAGGTCCAGGGCGGAAGCACCTTCAAGGCGTCCGAACGGCGTGTTTGCGGCAGCGGTGATATGAGCGTTGATCGGCATGAAATTCTCATCCTTGTATTAAGCGGCAGGCAACCAAGCCCTTTCTATTTCGCGGCTTTCGTCAATAAGCGCTTGCGCCAGTTCGGCTTCCCTGGCGACGATGCGTTCAGTCAGCGCGGCAATGCTCAAGGCGGCTATGGGCTGACCGCCTGGCCCGCGAACTGCCACACCGAGTCCGCCCATTTTTTCAACCACGACATCCAGCAGCACGGCATAACCGCGACCTTGCGCACGATCCAGCTCATGCGCGAGCCTTTCCTGGTGCAGCAATGGATAATTGCTGGCGAGCCTGCCGTGCACAATAGGCAGGATGGCGTCTACTTCGCGGCTGCCTGTCGCGGCGAGCAGAGCAAGACTGCCGGCGCCCACACCCAGTGGACGACGGGATCCTACGTCCAGGTAATTGGCCCGAATCGGATAGTCGCCCAGACAGATGTCGACACATACCGATTCCCACCCCATGGGCTGGGACAGGATGACCGTATCACCGAACTTGCGCGATAAGCGTATTAGCGCCGGACGGGCCAAGGACCGCAGATCGAGGCCCTTTAGCATGGCCTGATGCATGGCATATACCTGCGGCCCCAGCACATACTGTTTGGTCTGGGGATCTCGCTCTATGAAACTTTCGCTTTCCAGCTCTTTGAGAATACGCAGCGTGGTGGAGGTGTCCAGTCCGGCGTAATCCGCAATGTCGGTAAGCCGGCATATCCGGGAATCCGTCAGACAAGCGAGTATCCGGCAGGTCTTCTTGATAGACGATACGACGGTGGCGGCGCGCTTTTGCATGACAAGCTTCCGGATAAATAAGGCGTGGAATGACAGTATGCGGAGGCAGGGCCAACGGTAAAGTTGCAGCGCAACAAACTTTTGCCTGATGACAATTGAAGCCCAACCACGACTTTTCCGCGGAGCGCCGCGACGGCCTCATCTGCCTATATACTTGAAAGCCCTTACTGCCTGATCGACGCATGGCTTCCCGTATCCCTCAGCTACAGCGCTTCTTCTACAGTCATCATTTTTTCGGCGGCCTGCGCCAGGCAATCGGAGTGATGCTTCCCGCCCTGCTGATCGCAGGCGTCTTCCAGCTCTACAGCATAGGCATGGTTGCCGCCATCGGCGCGGCTTGCGTGGCTATCATCGACCAGCCCGGGGGCCCCAGGCGCTATGGCACCAATGGCATGTTGGGGGCAATACTCCTGGGCTCCATCACTGCTGCCGTCACCGGCCTGGCTTCGGCAAACAGCGCCCTCATCTGGCTGGTGGTACCGGCGCTTTGTTTCCTTTTTTCCATGTTCACCGTATTTGGCAAGCAGGGCGGCCTGCTGGGCTTCGCCTGCCTGCTGCTGATGACGCTGACGATGCGTACCCCGCTTGATCCGCATGAGGTGCTTCTCCACACGATTTATTCATTCCTGGGCGGTCTTTTCTACTTCGCTTTCAGTTTTCTCACGCACCGCCTGCTGTGGCACCGCGAAGAGCAACAGGCGCTGTCCGTGGCCCTGTTCGCCACGGCAGATTACATCGAAGCCAGGTCGCAGTTTTATGACGTCAATGTAGACATCGACTCCGCTTATCGCAGGCTGATACATGCCCAGTCGGCCATGACCGAGAAGCATCAGGCCGCCCGCGACACCGTCCTGCGCGAGCTGCCCCGAGGTGCCGGGCGCGGCGATCGGCTGAGGGCCGCATCGCTGAATGTCTTCATCGATATGGTCGCCCTGCTCGACAGCCTGATCGCAACGCACACCGACTACGCCACGCTGCGGCGCAGCGTACCGGACGGCGATGTCCTGATATTCGCCCGCGATGCCTTGCACAAGCTTGCGGTCAATGTCTCCCACATTGCACTGAACATTGCGCGGAATCGGCGGGTCAAGGCACGCAACAGCGTCAAGGCGGAAATACGCGCCATTGAATATGAAATGGAAAAATACCGCGAAGCCGGACTCGTCGAGAAGGAACCCGAAGTCTATGCCTTGCTGATCCAGGTGTTGCGCCGCATACGCAATGCCACGCGACTGGTCGATCGCATGGCCGAGCACACAAGCAATACCGACAGCGCTGAACTGGTCGACATGCGCCTGAACAAGGCACTGGATCGTTTTCTTTCCCGGCAGACCTGGCGCATAGGCATGCTTACCAGCAACCTGCGTCTGGACTCTCCGCATTTCCGGTACGCGACCCGCGTCGCGATTGCGGCGCTGCTTGCCATGACGATCACCGCGATAGTGTCGCATACAGCTTTGAGCGAAGTAGTTCCGGGGGCGGGATTGCACGGCTACTGGATAATCTTGACGATACTGGTGATCATGAAGCCCGGATTCGCCTTGACACGGCAGCGCAACGGTTGGCGGCTGGCCGGCACGCTTATCGGCTGTGCGCTATCAATCGTACTCTTCAACATCACGGACAGCCCGGACATTTATCTGGTCGCGCTGGTCGCCGCCTGCGTATTGGGGTATAGCCTGATACAAGTGAACTATATGGTCTCCGCGGTATTCAACACCATATTCGTGCTGCTGGTATTTCATTTCCTGTCGCCCACCACCAATGTTCTCATTGTCGAGCGGCTGGTCGACACTCTCATCGCCTGCGGCATCGCCTTGCTGTGCAGCTATATCCTGCCGTGGTGGGAGCACAATTTCATGGCTTCGCTGGCGAATGCGGTCCAGAGAGCCAACCGGGAGCTCCTGCAGGCAGGCCTCCATTACGCGGCATTGACCCGCGCCCAGGCGGCCGCACACGCATCCGGGGCAAGCGATGGCGGCGCCCTGGATGCCGAACAGCATGAAGCGGAAATGCGTTGGAGGCTTGCCCGCAAGAATGTGTACATTGCGTTCGCCAACTTCGCCGGCGCGTTCTATCGAATGATGGACGAACCGGTGAAACGTCAAAACAATGTGCCGGAGTTGAATAATCTGATGATTCAATTCCATGTGCTGGCCTTGCAGATTAGCGCTGCCGTCCCCATCCTGGCGAACCTGCACACCGTTCCGAAAGGCGTGCAGGAATCACTGGCCGCCGTAGAAAGGTATCTGGAAGGCAACGATGCCAGTCCGCCTGCCTCCATCGAGACTGAAGGGGAACTGGCATCGCTTGCCTATCCATTGCGGCAAATGGTCAAGGCGTCGCAGCTTGTCCGCCAGGAAATGCGCGGCGTTGCGGCAGCCTGACGGCGGGCGGCCCGCAAGCGGCCCGGAATTTCATACCGTGAGCGCTAGGCTGGGCTGGCACGCCTGAACACCAGCTTGTCCGGCGTGGAAACCGTTGCGTCAAAGGCGTAACCTTCGCTGTCGAACGCAAGCAGCTTTTCGGGATCGGTAATTTTGTGATCAATAACATGCCGCGCCATCAAGCCGCGCGCGCGTTTTGCATTGAAGCTGATCACCTTCCATACACCGTTCTTGAAGTCCTGGAATACGCACTGCACCACGCGGGCCTCGAGCGAGCCCAGATCCACTGCCTTGAAATATTCTTCGGACGCCAGGTTCAGCACGACCGGCCGGCCCTTGCGCGCACCCATTTCCGACAAGCGGCTGTTCAAGTATTGCGCTATATGCGGGCGCCAGAAGTCGTAAAGCGTTTTGCCTTTCTTCGTCGAAAGCCGCGTGCCCATTTCGAGGCGGTATGGCTGCATCAAGTCCAGAGGACGCAAGACCCCATACAAGCCGCTCAGAACTGCCACATGATCCTGCGCCCATTTCAGCTTGGCATCGGACAAGCCGGACGCATCCAGCTTTTCGTATACGTCGCCATTGAAGGCCAGCACGGCCTGGCGAGAATTGGTCTGTGTGAAAGTAGGTTCCCATGCAGCGTAGCGCTGTACGTTCAACTGCGCCAGGGCGTCGCTGAGTTTCATCAACTCGGCGACCTGGGAAGCAGACTTTTTCTTCAATACCCGGATCAATTCGCCAGCCTGTTCTACAAACAGAGGCTGCGTATGTAGCGTTGTCCGTACCGGTGAGTCGTAGTCCAGCTTTTTTGCCGGTGACAGTAACAGCAACATTCTTCTCTTCCCTTATTGCTTATTGATTTTGCGCCTCAGCCAATTATCTGGCGTCTTGGTCTTACCGTGCAGTCCAGCCGCCATCAAGCGTAAGCGTGGTTCCGGTCATTTGATCGGCGGCTTCGGAAGCCAGGAATACGGCTGCGCCGCCCAACTGCTTGGGTGTGACGAACTGCAGCGACGGTTGTTTTTCCGCCAGGAGTTCTTTGGCCGCCTCGTCTATGTTTGTTCCGTTCTTCTTTGCCAGCGCCTCGATCTGTTTTTCAACCAGGGCAGTACGCACCCAGCCTGGGCAGATTGCATTGCACGTGACACCGTTGCCGGCATTTTCCAGTGCAGTCACCTTGGTCAAACCGACCACGCCGTGCTTGGCCGCCACATAGGCGGACTTCGTGGCCGAAGCCACAAGACCGTGGGCCGATGCAATGTTGACGATACGTCCCCAGCCCTGCTTCTTCATATAAGGCAGTGCCGCCGCCGTGCCATGAAATACCGCGGAAAGATTGAGTGCAATAATTGCGTCCCAGCGCTCGATGGGAAAGTCTTCGATCAGGTCGGTGTGCTGAATGCCCGCATTATTGACCAGGATATCGATGCCGCCCAGCGCCTGGGCCGCGGCATCGATGAACTCGCGCGTGGCGACCGCCTGCGTCAAATCGGCATTGACGTAATAGGCCTTGACATCAAATTCCAATTCAAGATTGACCCGCTCTTTTTCGATTGCGGCGGCATCCCCGAACCCATTTATCACCACATGAGCCCCATTGGAGGCCAGCTCGCGAGCGATTGCCAGGCCAATACCACTGGTCGAGCCAGTAATGACTGCACGTTTACCTGTAAGCATATTGTTCCTTTGTGAGGTGGTCCAGAATCAGCGCGGTGCTGTGGCGTAAGTGTACCGTCCAACTTACCGCCGTTGCAGGGGCCCCAGCACCCCCGCAAGTCAATTATGAGTTTTTTTATTTCCTTGCTAGAATAGCGGACTTGCCCGATATGCGTTGAATCTTCGACCGGTTTCATGCTGATCATGCGGGCAGGCGATTTGGCAAATTTGCGGGCAACCGCAAGATTGCAGATCGATGGCAGCAAACAGGACAGGTGGCAGAGTGGTCGAATGCGCTGGACTCGAAATCCAGTGTACGTTTAGGCGTACCGTGAGTTCGAATCTCACCCTGTCCGCCAAAACATCAGCAAAAGGCGCCTTTCGGGGCGCCTTTTGC
>JAKFDW010000283.1:0-4727 GCA_036675955.1 Orrella sp.
GTCGCGCTGCTGCTTCCCTGAAGAAATAATCGAGGAATAGAAGATGGCGAAAGCTTCCAACAGCGGCGCATCGCGCGTACGCAAGAAAATCAAGAAGAGCGTATCGGACGGCATCGCGCACGTCCATGCGTCCTTCAACAACACGATCATCACCATTACCGACCGTCAGGGCAATGCCTTGTCCTGGGCGACATCCGGTGGTGCGGGCTTCAAAGGCTCGCGCAAGTCCACACCATTCGCAGCGCAGGTTGCCGCAGAATCGGCTGGGCGCGTCGCGTTGGAATATGGTATCAAAACACTTGAAGTTCGCATCAAGGGCCCCGGTCCTGGCCGTGAATCGTCGGTGCGTGCTCTGAATGCCCTGGGTATCAAAATCTCCAGCATTTCAGACATCACGCCGGTGCCTCATAACGGCTGCCGTCCGCCCAAGCGTCGTCGCATCTAAGGGGAAGCATCTTGGCACGTTATATTGGACCTAAATGCAAACTCTCGCGTCGCGAGGGTACAGATCTATTTTTGAAGAGCTCGCGCCGTTCGCTCGACTCGAAGTGCAAACTCGAGTCCAAGCCTGGTCAGCATGGCCGTACATCGGGCGCTCGTACGTCCGACTACGGTTTGCAGCTGCGCGAAAAGCAAAAACTCAAGCGCATGTACGGTGTGCTGGAAAAGCAATTCCGCAAGTATTTCTTTGAAGCTGAGCGTCGTCGTGGCAACACTGGCGAGACCCTGATTCAATTGCTGGAATCGCGTCTGGACAACGTCGTATACCGCATGGGCTTTGGCTCGACGCGTGCTGAAGCGCGTCAGTTGGTGAATCACCGCTCCGTTGAACTCAATGGCCACACTGCCGACATCGCTTCGATGCTGGTCAAGGCTGGCGACGTTGTCTCGATCCGCGAAAAGGCGAAATCGCAGCTGCGTATTCGTGAATCGCTCGACCTTGCAACAGGCCAAGGCCTGCCGCAGTGGGTCGAAGTCGACACCGGCAAGCTGACAGGTACCTTCAAACAGGTTCCTGATCGCGCTGATGTTGCACGCGACGTCAACGAATCGATGGTCGTCGAGTTGTACTCGCGCTAATTGATACAAGCAGCAAACGCAGCACAATCGCAGCATCGCATCAGCCCACTTTTCCAGTTCACTGGTAAGTGGGCTTTGCGATGTCGCAAGAATCATCCAGTCAGTTCATCAGCCTTATCGGTGTAACGAGCCGAGGGTATTGAAAAGGAACACACATGTCGTCACTAGGTTTTCTCAAACCCCGTTCTATTGAAGTCGTGCCTGTCGGCAAGAATCACGCCAAAATCGTGATGGAACCGTTCGAGCGCGGCTACGGACACACGCTGGGCAACGCCTTGCGTCGCATCCTGCTCTCGTCCATGGCAGGCTATGCGCCCACCGAAGTCCAGATGACCGGTGTCGTGCACGAGTACTCGACCATCGCCGGCGTACGCGAAGACGTCGTCGACATCTTGCTCAACCTGAAAGGCGTAGTGTTCAAGCTGCATAACCGCGAAGAAGTAACGCTGGTGTTGCGCAAGCAAGGCCAAGGCATCGTCCTGGCCAGCGATATCGAACTGCCGCACGACGTCGAAATCATCAACCCCGATCACGTCATCGCCACGCTTACCGAAGCCGGCAAGCTCGAAATGCAGATCAAGGTAGAGCAGGGCCGTGGCTACGTCCCCGGCAATGTGCGCGCGCTGGTCGATGACCGCACGCACACCATAGGCCGCATCGTGCTCGACGCATCGTACAGTCCTGTCCGCCGTGTCAGCTATTCGGTCGAAAGCGCTCGTGTTGAGCAGCGTACCGATCTGGACAAGCTGGTCCTCGACATCCAGACCAACGGTGTTGTTTCGCCGGAAGAAGCTGTGCGTCAATCGGCCCGCATCCTGATGGATCAGATCTCGGTATTTGCCGCCCTGGAAGGCGCCGGCGATTACGCCGACAGCCCTCAGGCTCGTGGCAATGCTCCGCAAATCGATCCAGTGCTCTTGCGCCCGGTCGACGACCTGGAGCTCACCGTTCGCTCTGCCAACTGCCTGAAAGCCGAAAACATCTACTACATCGGCGATCTGATCCAGCGTACCGAAAACGAATTGCTCAAGACGCCTAACCTGGGCCGCAAGTCCTTGAATGAAATCAAGGAAGTCCTTGCAGCGCGTGGCTTGACCTTGGGCATGAAGCTTGAAAACTGGCCGCCAGTTGGCCTGGAACGCCCTTAAGTTCGGGATAGATATCGGGTTGCGGCCTCATACGCGGTAATCCGGTATCGTCATTCATGCAGTCCACGGGTTTTGGCACAGTCGTGTTAGAATCCTGCCCGCACCCGGCCCGCAGCATTGCTGATAGAAGAGCCGGTTAACCGACGGAATCATCCGTTAAACAGATTCAAAGGAAAACATCATGCGTCACCGTAGTGGTTTGCGTAAACTAAATCGCACCAGCAGTCACCGTTTGGCTATGTTCCGCAACATGGCTGTTTCGTTGCTTACACACGAAGCCATCAAGACCACCTTGCCGAAAGCCAAGGAATTGCGTCGCGTCGTCGAGCCCCTCATCACGCTGGGCAAAGAGCCCACGCTGGCTAACAAGCGCCTGGCGTTTGCCCGCCTGCGCGACCGCGATGCCGTGGTCAAACTGTTTGCTGAAATCGGTCCTCGCTACAAGGAACGTAACGGCGGCTACACCCGTGTCCTGAAAATGGGTTTCCGTCAGGGCGATAACGCTCCGATGGCATTCATGGAACTGGTAGACCGTCCTGAAGTCGAAGAAGCCGACGCTGAATAAGCGGCGCGTATCTGCAGTAATTAAAACGGGCTTTCGGGCCCGTTTTTTATAGGTAGAATGAATCGTTTCCAACGACCCCGGGATACCCTTCGTGAGTACCTTCACTCCACCTGATCATTCCCACGGTGGCGCCGCGGCGTCGTCGGGTACAGGCGGCGGACGCGCCACGCTCGTGCCCGCGGACGACATCGTGGTCTTGCTCAGCAATGCGCCGGATTTATTGCTGGCCAAGCGTATTGCCCACGTGCTGGTCGAAGAACATCTTGCCGCCTGCGTGAACCTTGGCGCGGCTGTGTTGTCCATGTATATGTGGGAAGGCGTACTGGAAGGCACTGAAGAAATTCCGCTCATGATAAAGACTACGATTGCGCGGGCCCCGGAGCTCGTGGCGCGGTTGGCGCAGCTACACCCATACGAAGTCCCCGAAGTCCTCGTCCTGGCCGTTTCAGGCGGTTCGACGAGCTATCTAGATTGGTGTCGCAGCCAGACCATGCCGGATCAGCCCCGGGCTTGAACACAAAGGACGCGACGCGTCCAAGAGGAAGTACAGATGTCGCATTTGGCGCTGGCCAACGCAGCCAAGCAGATTTCGCCCGGCACCAGGTCGCCGGCCCCATCTCTACCGCATCGGCGCGCCATGCGCGCAGCACACCGAATTGCCTGGGCAATTCTGACCGCCCTGATGCTCGTGCTGGCCTTCCTGCCTTCGGGATCGGTGCGCGCGGAAGACGAGTTCCTGGACCCCGAAAAGGCGTTTGTGTTTTCCGCGGCGATGAGCACGCCGACGCAACTGGATGTACATTTTGCGATAGCGCCGCAGTACTACATGTATCGCGAGCGTTTCGAGTTCGCGATTACGCCCGATTCCTCTCCCAGCCTGCTGGGCACTCCCGCCTACCCCACGGGAAAGGTGACGTACGACCCGACCTTCGAGAAAGACCTGGAGGTTTACTACGACCAGGTCACGGTCACTGTGCCCCTTACCGCCGGCGCCGGCCAGCCTTTGCGACTGGCCATCACCAGCCAGGGCTGTGCCGATGCCGGCCTGTGCTACCCCCCCATGACGCGCGAAATCACCCTGACGCCGACAGAGGTCGGCTATCAGGCAGAGGGAGCCGGTGTGGTCGCCAGCGTTCCGGCTGCAAAGCCACAACTGACGCAAAGCAAAGACGGCTCGTCGTCGACGCAAACTGCGGGCGTGTCCGAAACAAGCCTGGGAGGCGCGCTGCAGCTGGGCGACACCGGTTTCGCCGCCTATCTGG
This sequence comes from Orrella sp., assembly GCA_036675955.1. GTDB lineage: Bacteria > Pseudomonadota > Gammaproteobacteria > Burkholderiales > Burkholderiaceae_B > Pollutimonas. The sequence continues at coordinate 4,056 of JAKFDW010000283.1, forward strand.
CCCAGGCGGGCTGGCTGCAGATCATTGCCTTGTGCCTGCTGCTGGGCTTGCTGCTGTCCTTCACACCTTGCGTACTTCCCATGGTGCCGATACTCTTGGCCATCGTCGCAGGCGATGCAGGAAAAGGCACGAAAGTCTCGCGTTGGCGCGGTTTGTCGCTGGCTGCCGTTTTCGTCCTTGGCATGTCCCTGGTCTATACGGCGCTAGGCGTCGCTGCCGGACTGATCGGCGCCAGCCTGGCGGTGTGGCTGCAGATGCCCTGGGTCCTGGCCTTGTTCGCCATCATCCTGGCCGTGCTCGCGCTGGCCATGTTCGATGTTTTCACCTTGCAGGCCCCCACGGGAATGCAGTCGGCATTGAACGCGCGCCTGTCCCGGATTCCGGGCGGGCGCTATGGCGGAGTGTTCGCCATGGGCATGCTGTCCGCCCTCATCGTCGGGCCCTGCGTCGCCGCGCCGCTGGCGGGCGTATTGCTGTTCATTTCGCAGACAGGGGATCTTGTCTTGGGCGGCACGGCGTTGTTCGCCATGGCCTGGGGCGAAGGCTTGCTGCTGCTGGCCGTGGGCGCATCGTCGGGCGCGTTGCTGCCGAAAACAGGCCCATGGATGAATGGCGTCAAGCGCCTGTTCGGCGTGCTGCTGCTTGCGACCGCGTGGTGGATGGTGAACCCGA
>JAKFDW010000284.1:0-17749 GCA_036675955.1 Orrella sp.
ATCCCATAGCCCCTGTCCGCTGGATTGATCCAGATGCGTCAAATACAGGCGCAGGTCAAATTCGTATTGATGATAGTTTGGTTCCATGCGCTCGCATAGACCGTAAAACGCCTTATCGTGCTCCCGTTCCTTAAGATGGGCCAGCTCATGCACGGCGATCATTTTCAGGAATTCCTCCGGCGCCGACCGGAATACTGTGGCGATGCGGATTTCGTGCTTGGTCTTCAGCTTCGAGCCCTGCACACGCGAAATCGTGGTGTGCGTGCCCAGCGCGTGGGCGATCACCTGCATCTTGCTGTCGAAGGCGACCTTACTGATGGGCGCACCGTTGCGGATATAGGTGTTCTTCAGGTCGACAACGTAGTCGTACAAAGCCTTGTCGGTGCGCACTCCATGTGCCGCCGGATAACGGCTGCGCAGCACATCGGCCAGCTGCCCGCGATCAAGCAGAAGCTGGACTTTGTTTTGCATGTCGATGGAATAGCCTTTCAGGTATTTCATGCTGCGATTGTAAAGCCTTCGATGTTCAGGTTCGGTACTTCTCCGCAGGGCTGTTTTGGTGTCGGCGTGTATCTCTAGCTATTAGGGATGGATATATTAAGAGGTAGTCCAGAAGAGTTCATATCTCTTAAAGGCCTCCATACCCATCTCCCTGGCGGGCTCAAAAAGTATATTTATAGACTAATATGTGTCCATATCCACACAAAATGGAGCGCATCATGCGAACTCCGACAGCCAAGCCTACAGCCAGTGAAGGCGGACGGTCTATTACTCGAGAAGCTTCCGCAGCTTATTCGATCGACGATTATGTGCACGAGGTTTCTACGGCCACGCCCCTGGAACTCGTCGAAATCGAGCGGCAAGGCGTGCACGGCGCAGTCCTGAAGAGCTTATCTAGAAAAATGTCGGTCCCGATCTCCCACATGTACAAAATTCTCGGTGTGCCCAAGGCCACCGCAGAGAAAAAAATGGGCGCCGGTGAATTTGTCACAGGAAGCAGCGGCCACGCTGCCATCGGCATGATCAGGCTATTGGGAATTGCGCAAAGCATGGCAGAAAACAGCACAGCCGAGATAGCGGAAGATTTCGATGCCAGTAGATGGCTGGGGCAATGGATTGAACTTCCTCAATCGGCCCTTGGAGGGCGCAAGCCCGCCGATCTGATCGACACACCGACCGGCATTGATATCGTTGCAAGATTGCTGGGTGCTATAGAAAGCGGCGCTTATCAGTGAAGCTGTGGCGCATCGCGGCAGAGACTCGCCAGTATGCCGCGCAAGACATCAGCGGCGCGGGTGCAGCGATTCATCCCGGACGTTGGAACGATTTGGGGCAGGCTGTCGTGTATTGCGCCTCGACGATATCGCTTGCCGTACTCGAGACGGCCGCTTACATCGATGATGGCGGTTTTCCGTTGAATCGCTTTCTTGTCGAGCTTGATGTGCCCGATCTCGTTTGGGTGGCCAAGGAAGAGTGCGCGCCGGATGATCTTCCTCTAGCCTGGGCTGCCATCCCCGCCGGAAACGCCAGTGTCCGGCTTGGCTCCGCATGGCTGCTTTCGAAACGCTCGCCCATACTGTTAGTGCCTTCGGTGATCGTACCCGAAGAGCCAACCGTTCTCGTAAACCCCTTGCATCCGCAGTCCGGATTGATTACCGCAAAGGTGATACGCCGGTTTGAATACAACCGCCTTTTCAGGCCCGGCATCTCATGAACATCGACCTGGCTGGCCATGAAGGCGGCGGACTTACGCCACCTGAAAAGCTTCCCCGCAAGGATCCAGCCTTATTCCAACCGGCAAATTCTTCCAGGGCAACTGTTTCAGGATCATGGGCATGGAGCCAGGCGCGGCGCCGACGATGATTTCTTCGGCAATGGGGGTGAAGTCGGCTCGGAAGTGCACGGCGCTCTTCACGACCAAAATGGCTTGTTCGGTGGGCTCGACGCCCACAAAGCGGAACATGGCCTGATCCGCCATCTGCACTTTTTGCGAAGCCACGACCACGCGCACACCTTCAATCAGCAGACATGCGGACAAGCCCATATCGAGGTTGAAACCGTGATAGAAAGGCCCGGTGGCGGCCGTCTTGCCCTCCGACAGGCGTTCGATAAGAAAGTCGCCTTCAAAGGGTTGGTCGTCGGGAAGGCCGGCGTTGCCGCCAATGGCAATGCGAATGCGCTGTCCTTCTCCGGCTTCATGAATTTTTGCGGCCGCGGCGGGGTCTATGATCAAGCCGATTGCGGCACGCTCTGCCTTGTTGCGCAGTAAGGCGCGCAGCATGCCGGTGGTGTCTGAATTACTGCCTGCGCCTGGATTGTCCTGGGCATCGGCAATGACGATGGGCTTGGAACTGGTCAAAGATTTTTCCATGGCGTATTGCACGGCTTCATCGGGGCTGTAAAGCTTGCCGGCAAACGATGATTCCGCCGCATTGACCGCTGCTTCCAGTTGGTCGGCAGCCGCATCGGCGCTGGCTTGGTCGTCTGCGTACGCCCAGATCACAGGTGAACACTCTTTGAAGTCTGCCGCCGGAAAGCCCGTGGTGAAAGACACATGGGTGACGTCATGCTCGATTTGCGCGAGTTGCTGATACAAGCCTTTGGATGGCTGAATATCGGTGCATTGCCAACAAATGGGAATCAGGAAAGGCAAGCGGCGTATGGCAACCTTGGACCGCAGGCCCTTGGCCAGCCGTTGTAGCAGCTGTTGGTAAGCCCGGGCGCCGGTTTCGGCCATGTCGACATGGGGGTAGGTGCGATAAGCGACCAATATGTCGGCCTCGTGCAGCATTTGCGCAGTCACGTTGGCATGCAGGTCCAGGCTGGCCACGATAGGCACATCGGGCCCTACCGCGGCGCGCACCCGGCGCAATAATTCACCTTCGCCGTCGTCGAAAGTCTGCGCCACCATGGCGCCGTGCAAGTCCAGATACACCGCATCAACCGGCAAGGCGGCACGGATGCCGTCGACTATCATCGAGGCGATGCGCTCATACGTGTCGGCGGCAACGTGCGCCGATGGGCTGGCTGCGCACCATGTAGTGGGGATGACAGTGTCGCCTGCATCCTGCGCGCATTTCACAAAACCGGCGGCGGGAATATTGGCCCCTGCAATCGCGGGCCAAATGGCGTCACCCGACACCAGGCCTGGCCAGCCGCCACCGGCCAGGAAGGCGTCCCAATCGGCCAGGTCAGGCGCAAAGGTGTTTGTTTCGTGCTGAAAACCGCCATAAACGATGCGTAACATAGTTATTTCCCTCTCATGAGTTTGTGTTTGCGCCGTATGCCGGCGCGCTTCAAATTGTGAATAGCTTCAGTCAATCTGCTTACGCCAGGGCCGGCCGGAAATTCTGAAAATCCCAGCCGCGGCCGGGCGCCGCATTGATCAGGGCCTTGGTGTAGCTTTGCCGCGGCTGGCTTAACACCTGGCTGGCGCTGCCGGATTCCACGACTTTGCCTTGTTGCATCACCAGAATAGTGTCGCAAATCTGCGCGGCGACCCTGAGGTCGTGGGTGATGAATAACACCCCCACCCCAACGCGCTGGCGCACCTCCTCGAGCAAGTCCAGCACCTGGGCTTGAACGGAAACATCAAGCGCAGACACCGCTTCGTCGGCGACCAGCACATCGGGTTCCATGACCAATGCGCGCGCGATGCAAATACGCTGGCGCTGGCCCCCGGAAAACTGATGCGGGTAGCGATCCAGCGTGTCGGCTGGCAGGCCCACCAGCTCCATTGCCCGCAAAGCCTGCTTGACCGCAACGCTGCGCGCGGTGCCGTAATTGAGCAGGCCTTCGATGATCGACTCGCCCACCCGCCGCCTGGGATTCAGGCTGCGATAGGGATCCTGGAAAATAATCTGGATGCGTTTGCGTATGGGCATCAATTGGCCGCGGCCCAAAACAGTAATGTCGTCATCGTGCAGGCGGATTTCACCCGAGCTGGGGTCGATCAACCGCACGACGCAGCGCGCCACCGTGGATTTCCCCGAACCCGACTCGCCCACAATGCCCAGGATTTCACCGCGGCGCAGGGTCAGGGTGACATCGCTGGCGGCCACCACTTGTTCCGTCTTCTTGAATAGCCGCTTGGCCTTGTCGTAAAACTTGTTCAGGCCGCGAACGTTAAGGATGATTTCACCATCGGGCGCGGAACGCGTGTGGGGCGCCAGGCTGGGCACCGATGAAACCAGCATGCGGGTGTAGTCTTGGGCGGGATTTGCCAGTACTTGATCGCGCGTTCCAGTCTCGACCACGCTACCCTGGTTCATGACCAGGATACGGTCGGCAATTTCGGCCACCACCCCAAAGTCGTGGGTGATGAAGATAACGGCCGTGCCATGCTTGGTTTGCAGTTCCCGGATCAAAGACAGAATCTGCTTTTGTGTCGTCACGTCCAGCGCTGTGGTCGGCTCGTCGGCAATAAGCAGTTTGGGCTTCAGAATCAAGGCCATCGCAATGACAATGCGCTGGCGCTGTCCACCGGACAATTGATGCGGGTAAGAATCATACATGCGCTCGATGTCGGGCAGATGCACGGATTCCAGCATGGCCAGCACCTGCCGGCGCCTTTCCGCCGCGCCGACTCTCGTGTGCAGCTTAAGCACCTCTTCAATCTGGGCGCCAACCCGATGCACCGGGTTAAGCGCCGTCATGGGTTCTTGAAACACCATGGCGATTTTGGAAGCGCGCAGTTCGCGCATGTGACCGTCACTGACAGTCAAGATGTCCTCGCCATCGATTTCTATTTGTCCGGCCGTGGCCGTCAAGGCGTCTTTGGGCAACAAGCCCATTACCGCGAGCGAGGTCACCGATTTACCTGAACCGGATTCGCCCACAATGCAAAGCGTCTCGCCCGAAAAGACTTCCAGGCTCATGCTCTTGACGACTGGGCGACCTGGGCCGGCTTCGGGCTTGCCCGGGCCACTGCTTACGTTGACGGAAAGCTCCCTTATAGTTAGCACTGGAGCATCGCTGCGGACATCGGCGGATTCGTATGCGGACTGAGTCATGATTGTTTCCTGATATTCGTTCAAGGCAGCCGCCTTACAGTCGGCGCGACATGCGCGGGTCCAGCGCATCGCGCATGGCATCGCCCAGGACATTGACGCTTAGTACGGTCAGCGACAGCAGGATGCCGGGGTACAACACCAAGCCGGGCAAGAGCTGAAAGTAGGCACGGCCTTCGGCCATGATGTTGCCCCATGACGAAGTTTCAGGCGGCACGCCGGCTCCCAGGAAGCTGAGGATGGCCTCGGTAAGAATGGCGGAGGCGAACACATAAGTGCCTTGCACTACCAGCGGCGCCATGGTGTTGGGCACCAGATGACGCATCATTAGCGTAAAGGTGGGCGTGCCCAACGCCACGGCGGCTTCAACATAGGGTTCGTTGCGCACGCTTAGAATTACGCTGCGCACCAGCCGCACGACCCGCGGCACCTCAGGAACCGTGATGGCGATCATGACGGTCATCAGACTGGCACCCGAAAGCGACACCAGGGCGATCGCCAGCAGAATGCCGGGAATTGCCATCAGGCCGTCCATGATGCGCATGACGATACCGTCTATCCAGCGAAAATAGCCGGCGACCACGCCTATCGCCAAGCCTATGACCATGCTGAAAGCGGCGACGCCCAGGCCCACCACCAGCGACACCCGTGCCCCATATAACACCCGCGAGAACACGTCGCGGCCATAGGCATCGGTGCCCAGCCAGTGTTCGGCCGAGACAGGCTTCAGACGCACGCTGGGGTCGATGGCGGTAGGGTCCACCGTATGCAGCCAAGGGGCAAAGAAGGCAATGAAGACCACCAGCGCCAACACGGAAAGCGATATCAGGACCGGCCCGCCTTTGAGGGTCTGGAAAAGCACTGACTGGATTTTGGCGGGAGCAATACCTGCATCGCCGGGCACTGAGGCGGCAGGCAGCGTAGTAGTAGCGTTTGTCATGTCGGCCTCAGTAACGGATACGGGGATCGAACACGGTGTAGAGCGCGTCGACAACGAGATTGATAAGAACGTAGACAAAAGCGAACAGCAGTATCAGGGCCTGTATGACCGGATAATCGCGGGCCAGTACCGCTTCGACCACCAGCCGTCCCAGGCCCGGAAGATTGAAGACCGACTCGGTCACCACTACGCCGCTGATCAGCATGGCCACACCCACACCGATAATTGTCACGATGGGTACCGCGGCATTGCGCAAGGCATGACCGGTGAGTACGCTGCGCTCGCGCAGCCCTTTGGCCCGCGCCGTGCGAATGAAGTCTTCGCCCATGACCTCAATGATGCTGGTTCGAGTAATGCGTGCGATTAACGCGACGTACACGGTGCTGAGCGCAATGGTGGGCAGGACAAGGGACTGAACAAACGGCCACAGGCCAGCTGAGAGAGGCTTATAGCCCTGTACGGGAAACCAGCCCAGCTTCAGGGAAAACACCAGGATCATGACGTAAGCCGTCACGAAGACCGGTACCGAAAAGCCCAATACCGAGGAGGCCATTACGACGCGGTCCAACAGTTTTCCTTGGCGCCAGGCCGCAAGAATTCCCAACGGAATGGCGACGATGACCGACAAGGTGATTGTGCTCACGGATAGGGCCAGCGACGGCCCCATGCGCTGCCCCACCATTTCGGCGACGGGCACACCGGAAAGCAGTGATGTGCCCAGATCGCCTTGAAACAAGCGCCATATCCACATAAAAAACTGGATATGGATTGGTTCGTCCAACCCCATCGTCTGGCGTATTTCAGCGAGCTGCTGCGGTGTGGCCGAGTCACCCGCGATAATGGCAGCCGGGTCGCCCGGAGTGAGCCGGAGGATGGCAAACACCACCGCCGCCACCATGGCCATAACAGGAATCGATGCTGCGGCACGCCGTAGGATAAAGTTAAACATGGTCGGCTCAGCTTGCGGATTTCTTGATATTCCAGAAGATCGGTGCAGGCGACTCCAGCATACCTGTCAGGTTCTTGCGGAAAGCGCCGGGCACGAAATACTGGCCCATGGGCAAGAGCACGCCTTCATCGATCACCAGTTGCTGGATCTCACCGGCCAATTGCTTGCGCTTGGCTTCGTCGGTGGTGCCCGAAAATTCGACACGCAGTTCTTCGATCTTGGGCACGTCAGGCCAGCCGAACCAGGCCTGTGTACCGTTGGCGGCGACACCAAAGGCACGCAAGGGGTCCAGCGCTTCGGCCATCACGTTATTGGTCGCAAATATGTTCCAGCCGCCGGCCTTGGGTTCGGCCTGAACCGCACGGCGAGTCACGACGGTCTGCCAATCCATGGCTTGCATGTCGACCTTGAAACCCGCGGCGCGCAAGGCCTGCGCGATGACGACGGGCTGCGCATTGACCGACGGGGTGTCGGTGGGTTGCAGGATCACGACCGGGGTATTGTCGTAGTCTGCCTCTTTCAGCAATGCCTTGGCCTTTTCAATATTGCCCTTGACGGTAACTTCGGCACCGGCCTGGCTGTCATAAGGCAGGCCACAACCAAACAAGGCGGCGCAGGTCTTGAAGTACTTGGGATTACCAATCAGTGCCTGCAGGACGCTGGTCTGATCCACGGCGTACATCGCTGCCTGGCGAATCTTCTTGTTGTTGAAGGGGGCATGCAAATGGTTCATTCGCATTACGGTCTGGTAGCCCTGCGGATCCAGTACCTTGATATTGATGTCGGCATTGTTTTCGACAATGGGAGCAAGGTCGAAAGGCAGCTGTTCCAGATAGTCGATCTCACCGCTGATCAAGGCGTTGACGGACGTCATGGCATCGGGCGTGGCGATCCACTTCACGCGATCGACATACACATTCTTGCCACCTGCGGTACCGCTGGCTGCTTCTTTGCGCGGCAGGTAATCGGTGTTCTTTTCATAGACGGCCTGCAGGCCGGGCCTGAATTCGGCTGTGACCATCTTGAACGGTCCCGAGCCGATATATTCTTTAATGGGCTGGTTGGCTGGGGTGTCGGCAATGCGCTTGGGCATCATGAAAGGAGCGATACCGCTGGGCTTGGCCAGCGCGCGTACGGCCAGATCCGTCGGACTCTTGAATGTCATGACGAAACTCTTGGCATCCAGCGCCTTCATTTCGGTCATCTGGGAGTTCATCATTTGGCCCATCTTGTCCTGCGCTGCCCAGCGCTTGATGGATGCAATGCAATCATCGGCGGTCACTGGCTGGCCATCATGCCATTTCAATCCGTCGCGCAAGGTGAAGGTATAGGACTTGCCGTCGGCGGAGGCTTCCCATTTTTCGACCATTTGCGGCCGGATCGTGTTGTCGGCGTCGGTCGCCAACAGGGTGTCGTAAATCATGTAGCCGTGGTTGCGCGTGATGTGCGCGGTGGTCATGATGGGGTCAAGCACACGCAAGCTCGAATGCATGACCGCCGTAATGGTTTGCGCCTGAAGCGAGGGGGCAATGGCTGCGCTGGCAAGAGCGGCGGCCAGTAAAAGTTTTCGAGGCGAGAATAATTGTTGTTTCGACATGGTTTACCTTGCTTTAATGGATAAAAGTGGCCAAGCGGGAGGCCGGTAAGACGCTACAAGAAAACGACTAGCGGTTATTGCTACTTTGGTGGTGGGACTTTTCACGGATCAGGCTTCTGCCGCGATCAAGGAAGTTGGCGTATTCGTCGTCGGGCACGAACAGCCCGCCAGTGGTCCAGACAATGTGATTGGCGTGCTTCATGTGCGGCAGCAGGCCTTGCTGGCTCAGGTAGGCCTGCCCGGTTTCACTTTCCAGCACCATGCGCGGCCCGCTGAATGCTGCGGCGGCGGACGGTTCTATGCGGATGTGTTCCTGGTCATACAGCCAGGCCAGGTCGGAGAACATGGTGTCGTCGGAGGTCGTCGCGATGCCCGACAGCAAGGGTCGCATTTCCCTGATAGCCAGCGCAGATGCGGCCGGCACCGCCAGGCCGTCGGCTTCGGTGACGTTATCCAGCCCCACGTCGTAGACAGTGATGCCAGGCCAGTCCGGATTTTGCATTTGGGCCAGAAAGCATGGCGAAGTGGCAGGCTCGACAAAGAAGCAATGCACCGCGTTGCCGAAGATATGCTTAAGGCCAAAGGTGACGCCGGCAGGCGCCCCCCCCACGCCGCAAGGCAGGTAGACAAACAAGGGATGCTGGGCGTCGACCTTGACGTTCAAGGAATCGAACTGCGCTTGCAGCCTGAAGGCAGCCACTGCATAGCCCATGAATAGCGAATGCGATTGCTCGTCGTCAACGAAATAGCTGTGTGGATCAGTGCTGGCCTGCTGCCGCCCTGCCTCGACGGCCTGGGCGTAATCGCCCGAGTATTCCACGACGGTGACCCCGTGACGGCGCAGACGGTCTTTCTTCCACTGTTTCGCCTCGGCTGACATATGCACCGTAGCGCGAAATCCCAAGGCAGCCGACATGATTCCTATGCTCAATCCCAGATTGCCGGTTGATCCTACCGAGACTTCATACTGATTAAAGAATGATCGGTTGGCCGGGGACGCCAGCTGAAGATAACCGTTCGTGCTATCCAGCAAGCCATGTTGGCGTGCCAGCGATTCGGCAAACTCAAGCACTTCGTGAATGCCGCCTCTTGCCTTGATGGATCCCGCAATTGGCAGGGCATGGTCGCCCTTGTTCCAGAATTTTCCATAACGGCCATTGACGTTCTCGATACCGGTGACCGACGGCAGTTTCGTCAACTCGGATTCGATGATGCCCTTGCTGGCAATCAGTTCTGGAAATAGCTCCATCAGCAAAGGAGCGAACCTGGCCAAACGTCGCTCGGCTTCCATTACATTGTTTATAGTAATGCCAGTATGGGTCTCATCGCTTGGATTGAGGTTCAGATCCTGATTCAGCCAGAGCTGTGGCGAATTCTCGATTAAGCGAAAACCATCATTACGCATCAGTGTTTTCCCTAGTATTTATGCATGATCCATAACTACCGTATGGATATGTCCTAAGGTTTATTCTGGCCATGGCACACTGATACCGCAAGCCATTTATATTAACTTTGTTATTAGTAATACTAATGAAATATAAGCTATCGCCTTCCTTGCTGACCTGGCTGCGCTGCTTCGATGCGGCCGCCCGCAACAATAGCTTTACCAAAGCCGCTGCAGAACTGCATGTCACACAGGGCTCGGTCAGTCAGCAAGTAAAGCGTCTGGAAGATCACCTGGGCGTTGTCTTGTTCCACCGCACAAGACGCAGCCTGGTGTTGTCTCAGGACGGGTTTCGATTGGCCATCGCTGTCAGCCAGTCATTCCAGGTCCTGGATGACGCGCTAGGACAACTGCGCAGGAATGGAAACCAGGCTCTTAGCCTAAGTTGCTCGCCATCGTTCGCGATGGTATGGCTTACACCCCGCCTGGGACAACTGCTACGGGAAAACCCCGATTTATCTGTCCGGGTCCATGGTGAATTTCAGGCGCTTGACCGCTACCGCATGGAGGAAGAACACATTCAGGCCGGCATACGCTTCGACCTGGGCCGCTATTCCGATCTGTACGCAGAGGAGTTTCTGGACGAATGGTTGATTCCCGTCGCCAGCCCGTCCTTCATTGCCGCCCACCCGGAAATAAAACAACCGGCCGATCTGCCCAGCGCATTCATGCTGCATGACGCCATGCCTTGGGATAACGCCAAGGAATATACGGAATGGAATACATGGCTGGAAGGCGTGGACTCACCGGTGCCGGCCACGCACGACGGCCAACACTTTAATTTGTCCCAGCTGGCGATCACTGCCGCCTTGACCGGTCAAGGCGTCGCAATGGGCAGAATGGCTCTTGTCCTGGATGATTTGACCAAGGGACGCCTGGCGCCCATTTTTGCCACACCAGTTCGATCAAAAGCCTCTTATTACTTTATTTCCAACAGCCAAGGCATGGAAAACATCGGCATCATCGAAACCTGGCTGAACCGCGAAAGCAAACGGTTTCAGCAGGTTCGAGATGCCTGGCTCAAAACGCTTCGGTAACTCGCAACCAAAGCCTTATTCCATCTTGGCGCCGGATATCTTGATGAGTTCGCCGTAACGCTTGATTTCACCGTCCATGAAGGCGGAGACTTGTTCGGGGCTTTGCGGCGCCGGCACCTGGGCGCCCATGGCTTCCAGCTTTGACTTTACGTCGGGGCTCTGGACCACCGCATTGATCTCCTTGTTCAGGTAAGCCAGTACATCGGCCGGCGTTCCGGCCGGAGCAACAATGGCATACCAGGCGGAGGCGTTCATGCCTTCCAGACCTTGTTCCTTGAACGTGGGCACGTCCGGCAAGGCCGCCACACGCGTCTCCGACGCGACCGCCAGGGCGCGCAGCGCACCCGCCTTCACCTGACCCACCGAACCCGTATCGATCATGAAGTCGAACTGACCCGCCAGCAGGTCGGACACCGCCGGACCGCTGCCTTTATAAGGAATGTGGACGATATCGATCTCGGTCAGGTGCTTGAGCAGCGATGCGGCCAGGTGCTGCGAGGATCCGACGCCGGCAGAGCCGTAGTTGAGGGCGCCCGGATTGGCCTTTGCATCGGCAAGCAATTCCTTGAATGTCTGGTATTTGGCGTCTTTATTGACTTCCAGAACGTTCGGGATAGAGGCAACGAATGCCACAGGTGCGAAATCGCTTTCCGCCTTGAAGCCGAGCTGCTTGTACAGGTGGGGGTTCGCGGCATTGGTCGAGCTGGTTGCCACCAGCAATGTATAGCCGTCGGCCTTTTCCCGTACAAAAGCCGCCGTTCCGATATTGCCGCCGGCGCCGCCGCGATTCTCGATGACCACGGGCTGCCCGACGCGCTCGCTCAGGCCTTTTGCAACGAAACGCCCCAGCACATCGGTGGCGCCGCCTGGCGCCCAGGGCACCACCAGCTTGATGGGACGCTCAGGGTAGGACGCGGCGATGGAGGTCGTGCCTGCCGCGATGCCCAGCAGCCCGACGGAGCCCGCGGCGATCAGGCGCTTGAATCTGGAAATGGATTGGGTGGTCATTGCAAAGTGGTCCTGTTTACTGAAAGAATATGGGTCTTGAAATTCGAATGCCGGGTGCCAAGGCAGCTTTTGCCTAGACCAGTTGCGCCTTCAAGGCGGCGTCGATCCAGGCATCGTCGTATACGCCCTGCGCTATGCCCGCCAGCACTTTGGTTTCGTTGGCGATCCGGTTGCGGCTGGTGGCAGCCACTTCTTCGGCGCGCGCACGCGGAATGAAGACCACACCGTCGCAATCGCCCACGACGATATCGCCCGGATTCACCACGCACCCGTCGATAGACACTGGAACGTCCTGCTCGCCCGGGCCGTTCTTCAATGGTCCCTGGTGGGTGATGCCCTTGGAATAGCACGGAAAGTTATGGGTCTTGAAGGCGTCGCTGTCGCGTATGGCGCCGTCGATTACAAAGCCGGCGACGCCACGCATGCGTGCGGCGCTCATCATGATTTCGCCCACCAGCGCCCTTTCGGTATGGCCTTCGCCATCGACCACCAGGACCTGGCCCGGCTTGATCTTGCGCAGCGCGTCGTGGATATACAGGTTGTCGCCGGGGCGCACCTTGACCGTATAGGCGGTGCCGACCAGGCCGCCACTGGCGTGGCGGGGCACAAGGCTGTGCGCCCCTGCAATGCGGCGCATTGAGTCACTGATGATGGATGAGGGTATGCCCTCGAAGAGTTGAGCCAGGGTATCCATTGTTATTCTCTCTAAAAGACAGGCCATGACGACCTGGATCAGTCTACTTTCGCGCCCGATTTCTGCACGACGTCGGTCCACACAGGCGCTTCCTTGGCGATAAAACCGGCAAATTCCTGCGCCGATCCGGCCACGTCCGAGGAACCCATCTTCTCCAGGGCCTGGACCGAGTTCGGTGCTTTCAGGGCCACGTTGACCGCCTTGTTCAGTTTCTCGATGATGGCCGGGGGCGTGTTGGCCGGCGCAAAGACACCATACCAATTTTCAATAATGAAGCCGGGGAAGCCCGATTCCACCATGGTCGGCACGTCCGGCAGCACCTTGGTACGGGCCGCGCTGGTGGTCGCCAGCGCGCGTACCGCGCCGGATTTGACATGCGGCAACAGCACCGTAGTCGTTTCAAAAGCGATAGGCACGTGTCCGGCAATCACGTCGGTCAAGGCCGGGCCTTGACCGCGATAGGGAATATGCAGCATCTCGACTTCCTTGCTCTGCTTGATCAGCTCGCCGGCAAGGTGCTGCGGACTGCCGCTGCCTCCGGAAGCAAAGCTGTACTTTTCCGGCTCTTTCTTCAGTGCGTCCAGCAGTTCGGCTGGCGTCATGGCGTCCATTTTCTTGGGGTTTACGTACAGCACCAGCGGTACCGCGGCGACTTCAGCGACCGGGGCCAGGCTTTGCACCGGATCCAGGCGCAGCTTGTACAGATTCCGATTGATGACGATGCCGGTATTATTGCCCAGCAGCAAAGTACATCCATCGGGCTTGGCGCGGCCGACGAATTCCGTGCCGATGTTGCTGCTTGCGCCGGGCTTGTTGTCGACGATAACGGGAACGCCCAGCTCCTCCTGCATGGTGGGGGCCAGCATGCGCGCCAGAATATCGGTGGTGCCGCCCGGCGGATAGGGCGAAACAAAGGTCACGTTGGCGCAGTCCAGCTTTTGCGCCGACGCCGCGCCGCCCGCGGCCATGGCCAGCGCAGCCAGGGCCGCTGCGCTTAGCAGTCTTGCATGATTCTTCGGTTGTACCGATTTCTGCATTGTCATCTCCTGTTTCTTGTATAAGTCCACGGCCTTATTTGCGCCGCTGCAGTGTGTGATAGCCCAGCTTTTCGCGGGCCGCCTTCAATGTCGATCCTGCCATCACTTCATTCAGGATATCTTTTTCAACCAGATGAGTCGCCAGGGCGCGGTCAAGGACTTCCATCGCCCTGGCCTGCGGTATGACGACAATGCCGTCGCGATCGCCGACGATGATGTCGCCGGCATTGACCCGCACGTCGCCCAGGGACACGCTGGTGCCCACCGCCTCGACCTGGACCCGGTCCTTTCCGGTGCGCATGAATACGCCGCGGCTGAAGATGGGATAAGAACAGGTCACCGCTTCGTCCGAATCGCGGCACACTCCATTGATGACCGTGCCGGCAATATTCCTGGCTTTGGCGATCTGGCTGAGTATGCCGCCCCACACCGTGCAGTCGGTACGTCCGCCGTTGTCCAGGACGATGACTTCGCCCTCTTCCACGTCGTCAATGAAATCGCCCACTGTTCCGACCGCGCCCGGATCCACCGGCGCGAAACGCACTGTGAAGGCGCGGCCCATGATCCGGTGCGCTCCCGTCACGGCCGACAGGCCCAGGGCGCTACCGGGCAGGCCCAGGAAATCCAGGGCATCCGATATCTCGGCATTCGAAAGCACCTGGTATTTTGGATCTTTCCAGTCGTCCATCATCGCTCTCCCTTCTTTTTAACAGGCAATCCACCATAAATTGTCGGACAATTTATAACACACTATCGATTGCGTATCGCTATACTTTGTCGACGAAACTGATAAGGAATTTGCGGGCTGCTTCCGGTATCCCTCTTACACGCCCCCGCCCATGACAACAAAACGTTCACAGATCGCGAAAACAGTAAGGGAACAAATCCTGGCCGGCAACCTGCGCCCAGGCGCCCGGCTGACCGAAAAAGCGTTGTGCGAGCTGACCCAGGCCAGCCGGTCGTCGGTGCGCGAGGCGCTGCAAATGCTGGAGCAGGAAGGCTATGTCAGCAACCAGCCTAATCGCGGGGTGCGCGTTGCAACGCTGGACGTTCAGGAAGCCGCGGACATCTATCAGGTGCGTTCCGTACTGGAGGGCCTGGCGGCCCGCAACTTCATCAACATGGCGACACCCGCCCAGAGAGAGAAGCTGGACCAAACCCTGTCGCAGCTGGCCCTGGCGGTGGAACAGAAACACGTAGGCGAACAGCTCGCAGCAATAGAATTGTTCTACGAAGCGTTGCTGGAAGGCTGCTACAACCGCGTGCTCAAGAACAGCCTGGAAGAACTGCACGGGAAGATTTCGCGCCTGCGGGCCACGTCCATCCTCAGCCCGGGCCGTATCAAGAATACCTTGAAGGAAATGGCCCGGATAGGCGCCGCCATACGCGACAACGACGAAGAAGAAGCGTGGCTGGCTTGCGTAGAACACATGAGGCAGACGTCAGCGGTGGCGATCCGGGTGATCAGTCATCTGAACGAGCGTAGTTGACGATAGGCAACGTTGTCGCCAGGCCTTGTCCAGTCTTCCATGCTCAGGCTTCATTCCGTGCAAACCCTAGTTGCAGCCATATTTCATGTGTGTAAAATTCTTTTCATACACAGGAAACACTATCATGGCCAAACCCTCTTGGATCATCCGCGAATCTGACGTCGCGGGCTACTCCCCCGCCAATCACAGCGGCACCGTCAATCGCCGTCTCATCAGCCGCGAAACCGTAGGCGCCCAGCATGTTGAGGTGCTGGTCGGCACCATCGAGAAAAACCAGGGCGCGCATCCCCATGCGCATCCCGGCATAGAGCAAGTCTGTTATTTGCTGTCAGGGTCCGCCATAGTGGAAGTCGAGGGCGAACGCGGCGAACTGCTGCCCGGCGATTGCTGCTACTTTCCACCCGACAAGAAGCACGTTCTTACAGTGACCAGCGAAGAGCCCGCGCGTCTGCTGGTCATTTACTCACCGCCCTACGAAGAAAACCCCGACCGCGTTATTCGCTAAGTCTGGTCATCGTTACGCAACCCAGCTCGTTCAGCCCCACACAACAACAGCCGCCAATTCACACCGCGGCACCGGAGACCCCCACCATGAAAGCATTCTCGACCCTAAACGCATCACCCCGCCTACCGGCCCGCTTTTCGGCCAAGCGCCTGCTGGGCGCCTCCTTGCTGGGCCTGGCGCTGTGCGCCACCAGCGCCCTCGCCGCCTATCCTGAAAAGCCTATCAGTCTTGTCGTGCCCTTCCCGGCCGGGTCCGGCACCGACGCCGTGGGCCGCATTTTTGCCGAAGAACTCAGCAAGCTGCTGGGCCAGACGGTCATCGTGGAAAACAAGCCCGGCGCCAATGCCACGATCGCGGCCAATTACGTGGCCAGGGCCAAGCCCGACGGCTACACCCTGTTCGTCACCACCAATACCTCGCACTCGGCCGCCCCGTGGCTGATGAAGAACGTATCGTACGATCCGGTGAAAGACTTCACCCCTATCGCACGCGGCGGCAACCTGCCCTTCCTGCTGCTTGCCAACCCGAACGAACCTTACAAGACAGTCAAAGAGCTTATCGACTACGCCAAGGCCAATCCGGGCAGCGTCACCTACGCCACTGGAAACAGTACCGGCATTGTGGCCGGCGCCACGCTTGGCGTTGTGGCCGGCGTGGACCTGCTGCACATCCCCTACAAGGGCACGCCTCAGGCCCTTACCGACCTGGTCGGCGGGCAGGTGGACTTCATGTTCACGGACTTCACCTCCGGCATGCCTTTTGTGAAATCGGGTCGCTTGCACGCCATGGCCGTATCCACCGCCAAGCGCAGTGAACTCGTCCCCGATCTGCCGTCCATGGAAGAAGCAGGCGTACCCAATTTCGACATCAATTCGTGGAACGGCTATTTCGGCCCGGCCGGCATGTCGCCCGAAATCGTGAAGGTGTTGAACACGGCCATCAACAAGATCGTCAGCAATCCCGAAACCAAGGCGCGCCTGGCCAGCCTGGGTTTTGACGCCTTCAGCGGCACGCCCGAAGAATTCGCCAAGTTCGTGCAAGAGCAATACGTCCTCTGGGGCGACTTGATCAAAGCCGCCAAAATCGCTCCGCAATAATGGTACTGATGTGACTACAGCCCAAGCTTCTGCAGGCCCCCTCGACGGCATACGTATCCTAGATCTAAGCTCCGTGGTCATGGGGCCCTATGCCACGCAGATCCTGGGCGACCTGGGCGCCGACGTAATCAAGCTGGAGTCGCCCGCGGGCGACAACATGCGCGCGGTCGGCCCCATGCGCAACCCGGGCATGGGCGCCATGTATTTGCACCTCAATCGCAACAAGCGCTCGGTTGTGCTGGACCTTAAAACACCTCAAGGCCGGCAGGCATGCCTGGACTTGGCCAAGACCGTCGACGTCCTGCTCTATAACGTACGTCCTCAAGCGATGGCGCGCTTGGGGCTCAGCTACGAAGACCTGGCGCAGGCCAACCCCAAGCTCGTATATGTGGGCGCCTACGGTTTCGGCAGCAATGGCCCGTATGCCGGCAAGCCCGCGTACGACGACCTGATCCAGGGCATGACGGCCATTCCTTCCCTTTACCAGCAAAACTCCGGCGACGTGCCGCGCTACGCGCCGCTAACGCTGGCGGATCGCGCCGTCGGCATGCAGGTGGCCATTGCCATGCTGGCCGGCGTCATCCAGGCGCGCACTTCGGGCCAGGGCCAGGCCATAGAGGTGCCGATGTTCGAAGCCATGGCGCAACTGGTGCTGGGCGATCATCTGGGCGGGGAAACCTTCAACCCGTCCGAAGGCCCCACCGGCTACGCCCGCCTGCTGGTCTCCTACCGCAGGCCCTATGCCACGGCCAATGGCTACGTCAGCGTGCTCATCTACAACGACAAGCATTGGGCACGATTCTTCGATCTCATAGGACGCAGCGACTTGCTGCAAGACCCTCGCTTCAGCACCCATACCGCCCGGGCCCGGCATATTGACGAAGCCTACTGCTTCGTGTCCGAGACCCTTGCGACCAATACCAGCGAATACTGGCTGCAGGC
>JAKFDW010000285.1:0-1767 GCA_036675955.1 Orrella sp.
CCGGCGCCACACCATTCCGGTGCAGCCCGCCCAGCGTATCAGCTTTCTTGTAACTGCCGATGCGCTTGGACGCTGGGCATGGCATTGCCACTTGATGCTGCACATGGATATGGGCATGTTTCGCGAAGTGGTGGTGGCATGAAGACAATGCACAACAGGTCAGGCATCCGGCTTACGAACAATCAATTGAAGAAGAAGTTTCTTGCCGCAGCCATCGCAACAGCAGGGGCGATGCCCGTGTTTGCCTATGCGCAGGCGCATGCAGGCCACGCCGGCCATACCTCGGCGCCGCCCACGACAAGCGCGCCGACGACGGCTTCAGGCATGAAACATGATTCGATGAACATGTCCGGTATGGACCATGGAGCCGGAAGTGCGCCAGCCTCTGCCCACAATATGGATGCCATGGACCATGGAGGTGGCGAAATGGATCATGGCGATATGCAGATGCAGGGCGGCTCGGCCCCGCCAGATGCCCGCGATCCCGACGCCTACGCGGGTGGCTACGTCCGCAATGCGGGCAAGTATGCACTGCCGCCGTCGGATGCGCTAATGATGTCGGACATGCATAACTTCGGTTCCGTGAGTTTCGACCGGTTGGAGTACGTCAGGGCGCGCGGAGAGGAATGGGCGGCCTATGAAGGCGAGGCGTGGTACGGCAGCACCTATAACCGCGCCGTGATCAAGGTCGAAGGCGAAGTGGCGAGCGGCAAGCTGCGAGAGTCCGAGACGCAACTGTTGTGGCGCCATGCGTTTTCAACGTTCTGGGATGCGGAACTGGGCGTGCGCTTCGACCATGGCCATGGCGCGCCGAACCGGGAATGGCTGGCGGTTGGCGTTAAAGGGCTTGCACCTTACTGGTTTGAAGTCGATGCCACCGCCTATGTCGGCGCTAGTGGGCGAACCGCTCTGAGGTTGAAGACGGAATACGACATCTTGCTGACTCAAAAGCTCTATCTTCAGCCAAGCGTAGAAGTGAACCTCCATGGCAAGGACGATGAGAGCTGGGGCATAGGCAGCGGCTTGACAGACGGCACCGCAGGCCTTCGCCTTAAATACGAAGTCACACGCCAGTTTGTTCCCTACGTGGGCGTGGAGTGGTCCAGCAAATTCGGGAAAACAGCGGATTACGCGCGCGCAGAAGGCGAATCCAAACAGGAGACCCGCTTTGTTGCCGGCTTGAGCTTTCGCTTTTGATCTTGCCTTTTCCCACTTTTCCAAGGGCAGCGTGAATCGGCTGCCTGAACAATCTCTAAGAGACTATTTACATGAACAGAACCCTTTCTATTCTGGCTTTGAGCGCGTTGCCAGCCCTCGCATTAGCAGCGGGCAACCATGGCGGGGAGCATGGCGCACCGACGCATGGCATGGCTGGGCATGACATGTCCACCATGTCGAATGCGCCTTCGCCGACTGGTCGGCCTGGCGATCCGGCCAAAGTTGCTCGCACGATTGAACTGACGATGGACGACACTATGCGATTTACGCCTGGTGACATCCAGGTCAGCGCCGGCGAGACCGTTCGTTTCTTTATCAAGAACACAGGCAAAATCCCCCATGAAATGGTGATCGGATCCATCGCCGATCTGAAGGCCCATGCGGCCGAAATGCAAAAGATGCCGGGGATGCAGCATGTGGAACCGAATATGATTAAATTGGACCCGGGTAAGATCGGTGGCTTGGTGTGGCGGTTCGACCAGGCGGGCACCGTCGATTTCGCTTGCCTGATTCCGGGTCACATGGAGGCTGGAATGGTCGGCAGGGTAA
>JAKFDW010000286.1:0-3958 GCA_036675955.1 Orrella sp.
GCGTAGCCGTCCTGCGAGGTATTGGCAAGCAGCGGCTCGCCGCTCAGCACCTCCAGCATCTGCTCGGCGTAGTTTTCCCAATCGGTCGCGCAGTGGATATAGCCGCCCGGCGCGATGCGGCTGGCCAGCAGGCTGATAAACGCAGGCTGGATCAGACGGCGTTTGTGGTGCCGGCTCTTGGGCCACGGGTCGGGAAAATAGATATGCACGCCGGCCAGGGAGTTGGGCGCGATCATGTCCCGCGCGACTTCCACCGCGTCGTGCTGGATGATGCGGATATTAGTTTGGCCCGATTCCTCGATGCGCTTGAGCAGGGCGCCCACGCCGGCATTGAAGACCTCCACGCCCAGGAAATTATCGTCGGGCCGGGCTGCGGCAATCTTCTGCGTGGTCTCGCCCATGCCAAAGCCGATTTCCAGGATCGTGGGCGCGCTGCGCCCGAAAGCCTTGGCCAGATCCAGCGTGCCGCTGCGGTAGGGCAGCGACCACAGAGGCATCAGGCGGTCCAGCGCTTCACGCTGGCCCGGAGTAATGTGGGCGCGCCGATGCACGAAGCTGCGTATGTGGCTGGTGCCCGACGGCGCGGTGGACGTCCTGGCGTCTCCGGCGGCAAGCGGGGCGTTCGCATTTGCGGAAAGGCCATCGTCTGCGTCGGCCGGCAAGTCGGGATTTTGATTGGGAGTCGTGTTCATAGCTGAATTGTAGTGATTGCCGTGAACAGTTTCAGGCCTTGGGCAAAATTTTTGATTTGCGCGCCAATAAATTCAGGCGGACGCTATAATTTGGCTCGCATTTGCGCTCGCAAATGCGCGTTGCGGGTGTAGTTCAATGGTAGAACGGCAGCTTCCCAAGCTGCATACGAGGGTTCGATTCCCTTCACCCGCTCCAATCAACGGTAGATTGGTATGGGACAATCCTCCCAAATTGTGATGTTGCCTGGGCAGTTTGGCGCTCATGGTGCGGTATTCCGTGGCGCCAGGTGCATCAGTCGTCGCGAGGGCAGCCAGGCAGGCGAGTGCAAGCATTGCTACGACAGAACGCCCGTTTCTGATCGAGGCCGTGTGGAAACATATTCGAAGCATGAGTATACGGAATATGCAACAGCGAAACATTCAGATACCCGGTGTCGTCATCAATTATTTGTGCGCCGACGACGGCCCATTATCGATAAGCTTTATCCATTTCACGGGTATTGAGAAGGAATAACGGGACCTTCGCCAGCCTGATCGCTTCATCGTTCCAGCGACGTCCAGCATGCTGGTCAACCGCTATCCTTATGATCCCGAAACCCTCCGTGCGGCGAGAACGCCCCTGTAATCAAGTTAACATCCGCACTGATAATTCGCGTTCTACGGGCCGTTTCACGCCAGTCTTCAACAGCCGCAACGACCAGAATACGGAGGCTAGGCGGTCTCAATGACCACCGGGCCTGACCTGGCCATCCTCGAATGCGGACTGTAAGGCCTCTACGACTGCGTGGCGCAGTGAGCTCATTCTGCAGGAGTCGGATACCCCGCCTTCAGCACGCGAAACGATAATTGCTGTCCATGATTGGACCACCTAGCGCTCAAATATGAATTAAATTATGATTTAGTAATCCATATATGAACTTTTATTAAATATGGTCTAACGTCTATAAATTTATTTATATGTTCAAATATGAATGACTAATGGATATTGTTAGTCATATCTAAACAGGTGCAAGCAATGCCTTCTTCCGAAAAGAAACGTTCTGGCGCTCAGGTTGCGTTGCCGCGGCCTGTTGAGCGCGCATTGCGCCGCCTCGGGCAGGATATCTCGATTGCACGCCGTATGCGCCGATTAAGCCAAGAAGACCTGGCACAGCGTATCGGCACGTCCCTGAGTACAGTCAGGCGCATGGAGGACGGCTATCCCGGCACTGCATTGCATACCTTCCTGCGCGCCTTGCAGGTACTCGGCCGCCTTGAAACCATGGTCGAGGTGATGGCGATGGAGAATGACACACTGGGGATGGAACTGGTTCGGGAGCAATTGCCGCAACGCGTACGGACGTCCCGCGGCAGCAAACCACGTGATCGTCCCGCTAGCGCCAAAAAGGCCGCCGGGAATGTTCACATCGATGACTTGGAGGGTTTCTGATGGCTACCAGATCACCCAAGCGTCAGGACCTTGAAGTGCATCTGGGCTCCGGCGGCCAAGTCGTGGGGCGGCTGCATCTGGGTAGCGGCAAGCGCAGCGCGTTCAGTTACGACGAACGGTGGTTGCAGGATTCACGTTTCTTCACGCTATCGCCCGACCTGCAGCCAGTCTTGAGTGTTCAGCATCCTCGACAGGTATTTTTTCGTGCACTGGAGGACACCGCGCCAGATTCGTGGGGAGAACGCGTGATTCGGCGAGCCCATGCGAAGTTGCGACAGAAGGACCGCGAGGTGTCTGCTCTGGAGCCCGTCGACTTCATCATGTGGGTAGACGACGAAGCACGTGCCGGCGCACTGCGTCTTTTCGATCCTCAAAGTAAAGCCTATTTGCGCTCTGGAGGAACCCATCGGCATGTTCCGCCGCTGGTCGAGCTGGACAAGGTCGTGCAGGCGGCCCGCGCATTGGAAGACGGTACGGAGAGCGCGCAGGACCTGCAGTATCTGCTTGGCCAAGGCACCTCGCTGGGTGGAGCTCGGCCCAAGTCAACGGTTCGAGATACGGATGGCCGTTTAGCTCTGGGCAAGTTCCCAAGTAAGGCGGATCAGCGCGACGTCACTCGAGGCGAGGTGCTGGCCATGCATCTTGCCGCAAAGGCAGGCATCAACGTGGCAGCGGCGCGTGTGGAACTGATCAATGGGACGGCCATCGCCATCATTCGGCGTTTTGACCGTACCAGTAATGGTGGGCGTATCCCATACGTGTCGGCCGCAACGATGCTGCAGTCTGATGGCCGTGACGATACACATGCTTATACGGAACTGGTGGACGTTCTGTTACGGGAAGGTGCCAACCCGATTGTCGACATTCACGAGCTGTGGCGCCGCCTGGCCTTCAATTTTCTTATCTGCAACACGGATGATCACTTGCGCAATACCGGGTTTCTCTATGATGCGCGCAACCATGGATGGCGCCTGTCGCCAGCTTTTGACCTCAATCCGATGCCGGGCGATCGCCGCGAGAGCAAGACGTGGTTGACCGAAGATTCGGGGCCCATTGACAGTCGGGATATGCTGATAAAGGGCGCGCCTTACTTCAGATTGAGCGCAGAGGAAGCTTCTGTACTCTGGGCTGAGGTGGCTCAGGCAGTGGATTGCTGGCGCTTCGTGGCCAAGGGATTGGGCATAAGTGGCGCGGGCTTGATTGATTTTGAGTCAGCATTTGAGTAAGGCCGGCTCCATCGGCGCGCCGTATAGCCTTCATCGACCAAAGACGACAGATGGACGATGGCTCCGCCGAAAGCGCTAGTCAGTGTTCAATCAGAACGGGGATTGGCCTCATAACGAAGCCAGCCGGCGACCACAGAACCAGCTCCGACACGGTCGTTGGGATGTGTCCGGCCTTCGTCGACTGGAACTTTTTCGAAATCAAAAGGGCTGACCCCTTCAATACACGCGACATTGACGCCGTATTCCTGTGGCGCGGAGCGGCGCTGGTGGAAGGTGTAAATGCCGCAGCGTGAACAGAAGTAATGCCTGGCCTGGCCGGTATTGAACTGGTAAAGCATGAGTGCCTCTTTACCTTCCAGCACTTCAAGGTCGTCCAGCTTGGCAGTGACCGTCACTGCGCCACGCATGCTGCAATAGGAACAGTTGCATCTGCTGGCGGTTCGCAAGCCGTCGGTCAGGCGCACGCTGAAGCGGACAGTGCCGCAGTGGCACGCGGCGTGGCGGACGGGCCTGTTGTCACGATCATTCTTGGTCATGGGCGGTGCTCCAATCGGCGTTTGCTTTTCGCAGATAACAGCAATTTACCGTAAGGTTACAACGGTGGCTCATCT
>JAKFDW010000287.1:0-7458 GCA_036675955.1 Orrella sp.
AGTCAAGAAGTCCACAACCGGCACAAGCACGATATCGCTGATTGAGGCCCTGGACGAACGCGGGCGCATCAATGAAGTCGCCCGGATGCTGGGCGGCTTGAAAATCACCGACACAACGCGCAAACACGCCCGGGAGATGCTAATGGCCGAATGAGCCGGCCGACGCGGGATTTAAAATCCCGCACATCTGCCCGAGGTGTCACCCACCAGCAGTAAATCCTTCGCTATTTTCCGTGGCGGGGCGCGCACTCCGGGCAAATGCCATATAGCAGCATGGTATGGCTTTCCAGATGAAAACCTTTATCTTTGGCCACTTTGTGCTGGCGCTTCTCGATTTCGTGATCGGTGAACTCGACGACCTTGCCGCAATTGGTGCAGATCAAGTGATCATGGTGATCTCCGTCATTCAGTTCGAACACCGCCTTGCCGCCATCGAACTGGCTGCGCACCAGAATGCCCGCCTGTTCGAATTGCGTAAGAACGCGGTAGACCGTGGCAAGCCCAATATCCACATCTTCGGCGATCAAGGCGCGATAGACGTCTTCGGCGCTTTGATGGCGCAGGTCGGCACGCCTGAAAATATCAAGTATCTTGAGGCGCGGGAACGTAGCCTTCAAGCCCATATTCTTCAATTCACTTTGGTCATTCATAGCTAAAATGTCTCTGGCGGTAATAGTATGGTTCGGGCGCTGGCAAGGTTGCCGTACACCCGACGCTGACTAACGCTAATATGCGTTTATTCTTAAACCTTTATGATAACGGTTTTATTCGATCCGAATATAACAGGGGCGCTTCGTGGTAACGACTGCAAAACCAATATTTACAACACTACGCACCGGCGTGGCAGTGGGCGTGCTGGCCATGGCTCTTTCGGCCTGCGGCACGACAAACTGGGGTTTTCCATATCGCCCCGATGTCCAGCAAGGTAACTGGATCACTTCGGAACAGGTCGCACAGCTTCAAAAAGGCATGACCCGGGAACAGGTACGTTTCATCCTTGGCACGCCGACTCTGCAAGACATTTTCCGCAGCAACCGCTGGGACTATCCCTATTTCCACAAGCCTGGCTACGGCGAAGCAGAAGAACGCAAGTTCACCGTCTGGTTCGAGGGCGACAGCCTTGTGCGCTGGGAAGGTGACGAACAACCGGACCGGCAACCTTTCCAGAAGACTGACACGGGCGCAGAAAACCCTGATGCCGATGATGCCCAAGCCGTGGAAGACATGGAGCCAGAGGCAGAAGTCGCTCCTATACCGGGCGCAGACAGCGCCGAACCGCTGCGCTAAGGGGAAATAATGCGTATCGCTATTGCCGGGGCTGACGGCCGCATGGGCCGCATGCTCATCGAAGCCATCGTTGAATGTCCCGATCTTAAACTGACCGTCGCCCTGGATCGCGCCGGTTCGCCGGCTATCGGCCAGGATGCGGGCGCCTTCCTGGGCCTGGATACCGGTGTGTCGATCAGCGCCGATCTCGACGCTTTGGCGCTGGCGGATTGCCTGATCGACTTCACCCGCCCTGAAGGAACACTGCTCCACCTGCAGGCCTGCGTAAAGCATGGCGTGAAATGCGTCATCGGAACCACCGGCTTTACCGACGAAGGCAAGCAGGCCATACAGGCAGCCAGCCAGAAGATCGCGGTGGTGTTCGCACCCAACATGAGCGTAGGCGTCAATGCAACACTAAAGTTGCTCGACATGGCGGCCCGACTGCTTAACAGCGGCTATGACGTCGAAGTATTCGAGGCGCACCACCGCAACAAAGTCGACGCGCCTTCGGGTACGGCGCTGGCCATGGGCGAAACCGTAGCCTCGGCCTGGGGAAAAAAGCTCGATGACGTCGCCAACTGGGCCCGCCACGGCGAGACCGGTGCACGCGAGACCGGGCACATCGGTTTCTCGGTGGTGCGCGGTGGAGATATCGTGGGCGACCATACTGTGTATTTCTGCGGCGCAGGCGAGCGTATCGAAATCACCCACCGATCCAGCAGCCGTTCCACCTACGCCCAGGGCAGCCTGCGCGCCGCGCGTTACCTGGCCCGCAAGCAATTTGGTCTGTTCAACATGCAGGACGTGCTGGCTAGCTGACCAACACCGGTTCCCGCTCCAGCTGCACGCCGAAACGGCTCATGACATCGGCCTGTATCGACTCCGAAAGCCGCTTGATGTCTTGCGCCGTCGCTCCGCCATAATTGACCAGCACCAATGCCTGGCGTTCATGCACGCCCACAGGGCCAACACGGCGCCCTTTCCATCCCGCGTGATCAATCAGCCACCCGGCGGCCAGCTTGTACAGTCCTCCGCTTTGAGCATAGGCAACCACCCCGGGAGCATCGGCTTTGATGGACTCATACTGGGCCAGCGTGACAATGGGATTCTTGAAAAAGCTGCCAGCGTTGCCCAGAACAGCAGGGTCCGGCAGTTTTTGGTGGCGGATTTCGCACACCGCATCGAAAACCTGCCTTGCCGAAATCAGCGCGGCAGGCTTTTGCAGCGCTGGATGCCGTTGCAGGTCGGGATATTCGAGCACCGGTTCCCAACGCTTAGACAGTAGAAAACGCACCTTCAGTATCAGCCACCTGCCCGGCCTGGCCTGCTTGAAAAAGCTATTGCGATATGAGAACTGGCAATCGACAGCATCCATTTCGACAATCCGGCGTTCCAGGAGGTCCCACGCCACCAGACTATGAAAGCGCTGGTCAAGCTCGACACCGTAGGCGCCGATATTCTGGACCGGTGCCGCACCCACCGTGCCAGGTATCAACGCAAGGTTTTCGAGTCCGTTCCACCCCTTGTCCACACAGCCTGATACGAATGCGTGCCAGTTCTCACCGGCATGCGCCTCGACGATTATTTCCTGCGCGGTTTCACCATGAACGCCCACGCCCAGGGATTCCACCTTGATTACCAGGCTATCCAGGCTGGGATTCAGAACCACATTGCTGCCGCCCCCCAACACAAACACGCCTGGATACTGGCGGCACAGAGCGGAAAGCTCGTCCAATTGGGTTGTCGTCTGATAACGCGTCATCGCGTTTGCACAGGAGCGCAAGCCCAACGTGTTGAGTGAACTAAGGTCTTGAGTAGAAATTTCCAGCAAAATTCAGCCTGATTTATTACGATTTGACAGGCCCCTATGGACCTGTGCTATTATTTTGTTCTTCGCTAAATATTACTAGATTTTTAACGAAGGTTTTGGCCCACGCAGCAAGCCTTGCTACACCGTCATACGGAAGGCACTGCACAAGCCGGCAAATCAAACCGATTTGCACAGCGTTAAAAAAACGGTTAATATGCGTGACTTCTTTACAGCAAGGTTCTAAACAAACCTTAATGTAAGCAGTATAAGCAGTACCCAAGCGGGAATAGCTCAGTTGGTAGAGCGCAACCTTGCCAAGGTTGAGGTCGCGAGTTCGAGCCTCGTTTCCCGCTCCAAATTATTAAAAAGGCCCAAACTTCGGTTTGGGCCTTTTTGCTTTGTGCGTCATATTCCAGTTGAACAATAAAGGAACGCAAGCAATGGACATAGCATTAATCCTCCTGTCGGTTGCCCTGGGATGGCAGGTGCTGCGCGTGCACTACCAGCGCGCGCATATTGCCTTGCTGGGGCGGCACTTGGCCGGCTTGCAGCTTGAACGCCACATGGAAACGCTGACAGAGGGCTATACCCGCGCCATCAATGAAGCGGCTGAAACACGCCTGCTCCAGGTATTGGACATGTTCGTCCACACTGAACGTGCCGTGGCGGCGCAGGCCCAGTCGCTCGCCGAAGCCATGCAGAAGGAAAGCCGGCAAGCCGCCAGCATGGGCGCGCTCCCCTTCTGCCTGCCTTACGCCGAACAATTTATTCCTTCGGTGACGCGGGATTTTCGCGAACTGCTGCGCATCCATGCGGCGGGCCTGCGCCACGTGGTGGACAACGAAAGCGGCTGGGACGCGAAGAGCCGCGCCTATCAACTCTCGGCGGAGCTATACCTGCTGCAGCACAGCTGCCACTGGTACTGCAAATCGCGCACCGTCGCCGATGCGCGGCTGCTGATGCGGCATCAGGTCAATCACCAGAAAGTGCTGGAGTCAGTTTCAGAAGTGACTCGCTCGGCATATCTACAATGGATGCAGGGCGTCGATGCACGATAAACTTCGGAAACTGGAATCTGCGGTTCGTGAAACCGTCAACCTTCCGAAATCTTCAACTCAAGGAGTCTTGGCGAACAACGCCACGTCCGAGAGCCCTTTGAAGTGCGCGTCGCAGGTGAGCAGTTCGGCACTCTTACGGCGCGCCGTTGCGTAGACGATAGCATCTGCGGTAGCTAACCCATATTCGCGGTGCAAGTCCGCCGCGAGTAGCGCAATGGAGGTATCTAAAGGTACAACGATGCACTTCTGGGTATAAGCGATCACCTGATCGGCTTGGTCCTCACCGAGTTCACGTACCAGCCACTTCGATAGTTCGAGTTGTACTATGGTGGGAACAATGCACTGCGCCCTCTCTGGGAACTGGCCACCGAGTTTCTTGCCCAACACGCTACCGATGAGCCACTCGATCCAAGCCGAAGTATCGACCACACACGCCCGCAGCGCCATCAGTAGCGATCCTTACGGTCGCGATAGCCGTCAGTGCGGGCACCCTTGGCGATACCGGCCAACTGATCCAATTCGGGCACTGGCATCACCAGCACCCCCCGGCCCTTGGGGATAAACACGAACTCCTGTCCAGCCTCCCAGTGCTGCTCTTCACGTACCGCCTTGGGAATGGATATCTGGAACTTACTGGATAGTGTAGCGGTTGCGGTCATTTTCATACCCTTAAAGCGTCGATCACCCTTCAGTAAGAATACCCCACTTCGGCTTGGTAGGCCAGACACTGCCAGCACATCATCAAAGAATATCGTATACTCTCGGATTCGGCGGATGCGTAGTGCTGCTTTATGCGGCGCATTCTTTACCGCCGCGAATAAAGAATGCTCAAAATGGCGCAATGGCAGAGTGGTCATGCAGCGGATTGCAAATCCGTCCACCCCGGTTCGATTCCGAGTTGCGCCTCCAAATACATCAAGCCAGTAAAAAAACCTGCCCGGCCATTGCCGCGCAGGTTTTTTTGTTTGCTCGGATGCCGTAGCTAGCGAAGATTACATGAGCTGCGAAATACCCATTGCCGCCAGTCCGCCTGCCGCCATTGCTGCAACATAGCCAAGCTTGACCGCGCCGGCGTCGACATAGTCATACAGTGCTTTCATTGCGGTGACGAGCGCAAGGCTGCCCACGACAATCGCACTGCCCTCGGGAAGAAGAAAGACAGCCACGCCGACCCCAGCAAGGAAATGGAACAATATGTGCAGCGTCTGGGCGACCATGCGATCTCGCATTTTGAAAGAGGTGGCTCCCAAGGGGACTTTGTACGCTAAATCGAGTTTGGAATTGATCATGGAATGTTCCGTCGCTGGCACTATCGTAAGTAGGGGCAAATGAATATGTCGTGCGAAGTAGCTTCTGGAAACGACACAGGAAGATGACGGTGCTTCAACAGCGGCAGCGGTCAAATAGTCGGGTTTATACCAATATAGAACAACAAGAAGCTACAGCACCGGGAAATTCCTTGCCGGCTAAACGGCCGGCCCGAGCTGGATTCGATATAACAATAATGTCACATACCGTTGCTTAATTCAATACTAGTACATACGGATCGTTACTTTTTTGCGACTGCTGGAGCAGCAATATGACAGTCACATAGTCAAAATTCCTATAGATAACCGACGCATACACGACATCCATCTTCGTGCCGGCACCGCGCTCTAAATTGTAAAATCCGCCGCCTGACCTACGTCGATTTTCACATGGGTGTAATGAGTCTGTTCTGTTACTCCATATCCGCCTATTTCTTGTCCGACCGCCCGCAATAGTGTTCCGTTGTAAACATACGCGGTTTGTTACAGGCCCTCTAATCCGCTCTGATAAAGTGCAACGTCATTGAGCACTTGTCGATGCGTGTAGCGGATACGCAGCGCTTTGAATAGGATGGACGCGAATTGCTTTGTAAACAGGACAAACACCCTACAGACGGATTTTCACGAGCGCCGGTTGCCCATGCAGTACCGCCCTGGGAATGTGGCGCCGATTGGTATGTTGCCTACACCAAGTCCCGGCAGGAGTCAGTAGCGGAGTTCAACCTGCAACAACAGGATTTCGAGACCTACCTGCCAATGTTCAAGGTAATCAAGAAGCAGGCCGCACGGCCAGGCAACATGGAGCACGCATACGAACCCATGTTTCCTCGCTACTTGTTCTTCAAGCCAGCCAGCCGCAAACAGTCGATCGCTACTGCGCGCTCCAGTCGAGGAGTGACCAGCGTCGTGACATTCGGCACCGAGCTGGCAGTGGTCCCCCCTGACGTAGTGCACACTATCCGCGAGCTCGAAGCGCAGCGCAACGACGCTGACATCGATAGCATCAGCCCCTTTCAGCCGGGGTGCCGTGTCCGTTTGCGAGATACCGCCTTGTGCGGCATAGAAGGCGTCGTGCAGGCCGTGGGGGCCAAACGCGTTGTGCTGCTAATGCACATTCTTGGGCGACAGAAAACACTGAAAGTGAAGCACGGCCAGTTAGAGCTTGTGTAGCCATTTCCGGCTATCTGATCGCCCAGCCCGCTGGCCTCGTAGCACCATTGGTCAGTTCTGTTTTGTTGAGAAAGAGTCATGTGTATCGCCTCCGCGAGGAGCGCGAGATAGACCTGTTCCCGTCGCCGCATATTGGAATAAGGGTCCGCTGCTTGATGTGTTTCTTGCCTCTCATGGCAAAAAACACTGCGGTAGCCTGCCCAACCGTTTTGAATCCATGTTTTTTAAAGCCCATTCAATGAGAGTAATGCTTCCAAGCCAGGTTTCTGGTTTCAGTGCACGTTGTGCCAAGCTCTGTTCCGTGGCGGGAATGTCCATACTGCTCTCGGCATGCGCCTTCGCCCCGGGCATGCATATGGGCGATCCGGTGGATGACAAAGCCGCGATAGAAGACGCCGCTCCAGAAGGCGCGCTCACTACCATCACCAGCGAGCTCATTGTGCAACAGCGCAATGCTCAGGCAAAAGAAGTCAAGAAAGAAGTCAGGCGACTGTACGGTGAGGGAAAATCCTACACGATCGGTGCAGGCGATATTGTCAATATCGTGGTCTGGGGCCACCCTGAACTCGCCCTCGCCCCAGCCACCTCCAATCGCAGCATGGGATCGTCCAGCCAGGCCGACGTGGGTAACGGCTATAACGTGAATCCAGACGGCACAATCCAGTTTCCTTTCGTGGGTCCCGTCAAGATAGCCGGCCTGACCGAGAATCAGGCACGCGATCTACTGACCAGGCGCATCTCCAAGTACATCAAAGATCCGCAACTGACGGTGCGCGTGCAGGCCTATCGTCATGACCGTGTCTATATAGACGGCGAAGTACGGGCTCCAGGGCTGCAAACCATG
>JAKFDW010000288.1:0-6122 GCA_036675955.1 Orrella sp.
TTTAGTTGTTGACCGACGATGAACCGTTATCCTCTCTGGAAATACCTCACCGTAGCAGTCGCCCTGGTAATCGGCATTCTGTATACGCTACCTAATTTTTTTGGGGAATCCCCCGCAGTGCAGGTGGCCGGCGCCAAGTCAACTGTAAAGATCGACACAAGTGTGCTGGAGCGGGTTGAAAGCCTCCTCAAATCCAACGACATCACGCCTACCAGCGCCTATTTCGAACAGAACGGCCCGGTGGGCACAGTCAGGGCGCGCTTTGCAACGACAGACGTCCAACTCAGGGCGAAGGATCTGATCGAGAAGACGCTCAATCCCGACCCGGCCAATCCTGACTACACGGTGGCGCTGAACCTGTTGCCCGCTTCGCCAAATTGGCTCTCGGCATTGGGTGCGCACCCAATGTATCTGGGCCTGGATCTGCGCGGCGGTGTTCACTTCCTTCTGCAGGTCGATATGCGCGGCGCCCTCACCAGCCGTTACGACTCGATCGCAAACGATGCGCGCAGCACACTGCGCGAAGCGAAAATCCCGGTCGGCGGTATCGAACGCA
The DNA here is from genome assembly GCA_036675955.1 of Orrella sp. GTDB lineage: Bacteria > Pseudomonadota > Gammaproteobacteria > Burkholderiales > Burkholderiaceae_B > Pollutimonas. The sequence goes on from JAKFDW010000288.1 coordinate 557, forward strand.
GCGACTTGACCATTGTGTCGACCTTCGGAAGCGCCGAAGACCGTAGCGCAGCAGCCAGCGAATTGCGTCGCGCCATGCCGGACATGGTATTCACGAATAGTGGCGAAAGCGGCGACAGGTTCCTTCTTACCGGCAAGCTCACCGACGCTGCCGTAACGCAGGTGCAAAGCAATGCCCTGAAGCAGAACATCACGACGCTGCATAACCGGATCAACGAGCTTGGCGTAGCCGAACCCATCATCCAGCAACAGGGCGTAGACCGCATCGTCGTGCAACTGCCCGGCGTGCAAGACGTAGCCAAGGCGAAGGAAATCCTGGGCCGTACCGCCACGCTGGAAATCCGCATGGTCGATGACTCGCCCACCGCCATGGCCGCACTCAATTCCGGAACGGTACCCTTCGGACTGGAACGCTACACCGACCGCGATGGACGTCCTCTGCTATTGCGCCGCCAGGTCATACTGACAGGCGAAAACCTGCAGGATGCCCAGCCGGGACGCGACCAGCAAACGCAGCAGCCCTCGGTCAACCTGACGCTTGACGCCAAAGGCTCGCGGATTTTCCGCGACGTAACGCGCAACAACATCAACAAACGCATGGCCATCGTCCTGTTCGAGCAAGGCAAAGGACAAGTCGTCACCGCGCCGGTCATACGCAGCGAAATCCCTGGCGGACAGGTGCAGATCACGGGCAGCATGACGGCCCAGGAAGCCGCCGACACATCGTTGCTGCTGCGCGCCGGCGCGCTGGCGGCGCCCATGGAAATCATCGAGGAACGCACCATAGGCCCGAGCCTGGGCGCAGACAACATCGCCAAGGGGTTCTACTCCACGCTTTATGGCTTTATTGCAATCGCAATCTTCATCATTGTTTACTATCGCCTGTTCGGCGTGTTTTCCACGCTGGGGCTGGCCTTCAACGTGCTGCTGCTCCTGGCGGTGTTGTCCATGCTGCAGGCCACGCTGACGCTGCCGGGCATTGCCGCTATTGCGCTCACGCTGGGCATGGCCATTGACTCCAACGTACTGATCAATGAACGAATACGCGAGGAACTGCGGGCGGGCCTGCCGCCGCAACAGGCCATACACCTGGGGTTCGAGCGCGCCTGGGGCACGATTCTTGATTCGAACCTCACTACGCTGATCGTAGGGCTTTCGCTATTGGCGTTCGGCACGGGACCGGTGCGAGGCTTTGCCGTCGTGCACTGCATAGGCATACTAACCTCGATGTTCTCTTCCATCGTCGGCGTACGCGCCCTGGTCAATCTCTGGTATGGAAGCAAGCGCAAGCTGCAAACCGTTTCCATCGGCCAGATCTGGAAGCCCAAGCAGGATTAAGCCTTAACGCGGCGCGCCACGCGCCGCCCATTTACCCACTCAGGCAAGAAAGAACATGGAATTTTTCCGCATCCACCGCACCATTCCGTTTATGCGCCACGCGCTGGTGCTGAACCTGATAAGTCTGCTCACGTTCGTCGCCGCCGTCTTTTTCATTGCCACCCGCGGCTTTCACTTGTCCATCGAGTTCACCGGCGGCACGGTCATGGAAGCCCACTACGCGCAGACAGCGCAAGTGGAAGAAATCCGCGGCGCCATCGACGCCCTTGGATATACCGACTACCAAGTACAGAATTTCGGCACGTCGCAAGATGTCTTGATCCGCTTGCCTTTGCGCAGCGGCGAAACCTCGAGCACGCAAAGCGAGGCGGTGCTGGGCGCGCTGAAGGCGCAGCACCCCGATGTTGAGTTGCGCCGCGTGGAGTTCGTGGGACCGCAAGTGGGACAGGAGCTGGTGCACAATGGCCTGATGGCGCTGCTTAGCGTCATTATCGGGATCATGCTGTACCTGGCGTTCCGTTTTGAATGGAAGTTTGCCGTGGCGGGGGTATTGGCCAACTTGCATGATGTGGTGATTATCCTGGGCTTCTTCGCGTTTTTCCAGTGGGAGTTTTCGCTTCCGGTGCTGGCGGGCGTTCTTGCGGTGCTGGGTTATTCGGTGAATGAGTCGGTGGTGATCATGGATCGAATCCGCGAAAATTTCCGCAAGCAGCGCAAGGCGTCGGTGCAGGAAGTGATCAACGCGGCGATCACGCAAACGATTTCCCGCACGGTGATCACGCACGGTTCGACGCAGATGATGGTGCTGGCAATGTTGTTCTTCGGCGGCCCGTCGCTGCACTATTTCGCCATGGCGCTGACGATCGGTATCTGGTTCGGGATTTATTCGTCGGTGTTCGTTGCCGCGGCGATTGCGATGTGGCTGGGCGTGACGCGTGAGGACATGATCAAGACGCCGAAGAAGGATGACCCTAGCGCTGAAATGGGTTGATTTTCTTGTTCCGGCCGATTGTTGGGTAGTCGGCTGAGGGTTTCTTCAGGTGTTCTGCCGGCGAGTCGATTACGATTCGCCGGTTTTTTTGGCTCTCCGGTTTTTGGAAATTCTGTAGGCGTGTTTTCGTTCTTCGGATGTACGTTGCGTATTTTTTTGACGGCTGCTGGTGCTTTACGTCTGCCGATAATTTTGTCGACTGCCGATAATTTTGTCGACTGCCGGTACTTCTGACGGCTGCCAGTGCTGCTGACGTGCGTCAGCGCGCGGGGTGAAGCTTTTCGCTCCACGTTGCCGGTTCGGCGCCTGCGCGCCGAACACCGCTCGCCTCGCTTGTCCGTCCCCTTCGGGACTCCCTTCGCTTCCGGCCCGCTCGGCCCCGTAAGTCGCCGAAAAGCTCCACCCCGCGCCCTGCCACACTGCGAATCGTATTGCCTGAGGTCGCTGGTATAGCTTGAGGTCGCAGGTATTGCCTGACGCCGTCGGTATTACCTGAAGCTGCTGATGTTGCCTGAGGTCGTTCCCCTTCACACGCGCGTAGCAATACATATCCCGATGCCAGCGTGGCCCGGCTGGCGGGCTACGCTGGGCGAGCGCAACAGCTCTTCCATGCCGAAGTTAGTCTCTCAGAAGAAGGCCAAGCACTAACCCCGTCCCAAAACCCGTAGCGCAAACCCATTGCAGCCGTCGGGGTGGAGGTGGGGTGGCCGGGACGTTCGGGGCCCTCCAGCGAGCCGGATGCGAAGGGAGCCCGGATGGGCGGACGAGCGAGCGACGCTGGTTCGGCGCGCAGGGCGCCGAATCGGGCCACGCGTCCCGGTCGCCCCACCGCCACACCGGCGGCGTCTAAGGAATACAACGACAACACTCAGGAACCACAGGAGCGTCTAAGAAATACAACGACAACACCCAGGAACCACAGCAGCGTCTAAGAAATACAGCGACAACACCTAGGAACCACAGGGGCGCCTAGAAAACATAACGACGCCTAAGAACTACGCATGGTGCCTGGCAAAACACCCGGCATCGCCGCCAAAACCCGTACTAAAGGTACAATCTAAGGTTTAAATTTCAGCCCCCGGGATCTACACCCGTCACGGCAATATCATGCAAGAAACTACTATCAAGCGCGTTACGTCCGTAACCGCGCAAGCCCCCGCCTCCTCGACGCAGCTTCTCGTTCCCACAGAGCCTACCTTCGTATCCGGCCAGTTCCTCATTCCCACCGAGCCCGAAGCCTCCGAAAACATCGCCGTGGCGCAAGCGCAAGCCCCGGCGGCGACCCGCAAACTATTCATCCGCACCTTCGGCTGCCAGATGAACGAATACGACTCCGACAAAATGGCGGACGTGCTTCACGAAGACCAGGGCGTCGAGATCACCCAGAATCCGGAAGAAGCCGACATCATCCTGTTCAATACCTGTTCGGTGCGAGAGAAGGCCCAGGAAAAGGTTTTCTCCGACCTCGGGCGGGTGCAGCACCTGAAACAGCTCAATCCCAATCTCGTGATCGGCGTCGGGGGCTGTGTTGCCAGCCAGGAAGGCGAAGCCATCGTCAAGCGCGCGCCCTACGTAGACGTCGTGTTCGGGCCCCAGACACTGCACCGGCTTCCTGAGCTGATTGCCAGGCGGCGTGAATCGGGCCGCTCCCAGGTGGACATCAGTTTTCCGGAAATCGAAAAATTCGACGCCATGCCGCCCGCGCGCGTGGAGGGTCCGACCGCGTTCGTGTCCATCATGGAAGGCTGCAGCAAGTACTGCAGCTTCTGTGTCGTGCCCTACACCCGCGGCGCCGAGGTTTCACGTCCGTTCGATGATGTGCTGGTGGAAGTGGCCGACCTGGCCGACCAGGGCGTCAAGGAAGTCACCTTGCTGGGCCAGAATGTGAACGCCTACCGCGGCCCCATGGGCGACGGCGCGAGCATTGCCGATTTCGCCATGCTGCTGGAGTATGTGCACGAGATTCCGGGCATAGAACGCATACGTTATACGACGTCGCACCCCAAGGAAATGACGACGCGGCTGATCGAAGCGCATGGCAAGCTGCCCAAGCTGGTGCCATTTCTGCACTTGCCCGTGCAGGCAGGTAGCGACCAGGTCCTGTCGGCTATGAAGCGCGGCTATACCACCCTGGAATTCAAGTCCATTGTCCGCCGGCTTCGGGTCGCGCGGCCGGGCTTGACGCTCTCTTCCGACTTTATTGTGGGCTTTCCCGGCGAAACCGAAGCCGATTTCGAAAAAACCATGTCGCTCATCCGCGATGTCGGCTTCGACCAATCTTTTTCCTTCGTTTACTCACGCCGGCCAGGCACTCCCGCGGCCGACCTGCAGGACGACACGTCCAAAGAAACCAAGCTCGAGCGGCTGTATCGATTGCAGGCCCTGATCAATGAACAGGCTGCGCAGATCAGTGCTTCCATGGTGGGCTCGGTTCAGCGCATACTGGTCGAGAAGCCGTCCAAACGAGACCCGAACGAACTGTCCGGGCGCACCGAAAATAACCGCATCGTCAATTTCGTCGGACAGCCACGCCTCATCGGGCACATGGTGGATGTGCGCATCGTTCAAACCATGGCCAACACACTCAAGGGCGAAATCGTCACCATCGCGCCGCAGGAGCAAGGAAAAGCATGACTCGAGCCGCACGCAGCAAGGCGCCGGTAACCGTATGGCTGGATGGCGACAATACGCACCTGGCCAATCTGTGCGGCCCGCTGGACGAAAACTTGCGCCAGATAGCCGACGGCTGGAATGTCGTCCTGAATCGCCGCGGCGACCGTGTTTCGATAACGGGCGACCAGGCCAAGGCGGCCGGCAAGGCGCTTGAATGGTTTCATCAGCGCGCCGTTCACAAGGCGCTGTCGATAGACGATATTCAGCTGGGTATGGTCGAGTTGGGCGCAGGACTTCCTCAAGACGCAAAAGAAGCCGTCGTTGCGCCCGCAGCGGTAGTCGAGCCCGCATCGGTGGAAGATCGCAGCCTGAGCCTGCGCACGCGCAAGTCCGACCTGCGCCCGCGCACTCCCCGCCAGCGCGAATACTTGAATCAGATTTTGCAGCACGACATTACGTTCGGCATAGGGCCCGCCGGTACAGGTAAGACCTGGCTGGCTGTGGCTTGCGCCATCGATGCCCTGGAACGCGAGACCGTACAACGCCTGGTGCTTACCCGGCCGGCCGTGGAAGCCGGCGAACGGCTGGGTTTTCTGCCTGGCGATCTGGTGCAGAAGGTCGATCC
>JAKFDW010000289.1:0-4639 GCA_036675955.1 Orrella sp.
GATTCTGATTTGCTGGCGTGTTACTTGAAACTTGCCAGGTAAGCCACCAGTTGTTCAATCTGCGTTGGTGTCAGGTCCTTCTCATACGTGGTGGGCATGAACGATGTGCCGTTGGCCGAATACATGGCGCCTGGATGCAGATAGGCGCTGGGCTGCACAATGGATTCATGAATGAACTCGTCGACGGTCTTGGCCTTTCCCTTGTAGTCGGGCGACGCCATCGTTTCCTGCGCCCGCGTTGCAAGACCGGCCAGGGTCGGGCCAGCCAGGTTCACTCCGGGCGCTGTCGAGTGACAGGCGGCACAGGCGGGGGTAACGGAACGGAAAAGTGCTTCGCCCAATGCGACAGGATCGTTGCCGCTTGCGACCGGAGTCGCACCCGGCGGCAATTGGCCAGTGCCTGATGGCGTCGAGCGATCTGCCTGCTGTGCTACGGAAAGATCGGTGCCGGGTATGGAGCCACCCGTCACAAGGATGGGACGGGGAGGCCAGCCTTGATTGTCGACTTTGCTTACCCAATCCATAAAAGCGATCAGGTCCGCAATATCCTGGTCGGTGAGATCCTGCTCGGGCATCAAGCGGCGATGTTTTTGTTCGTCGTAGAACTGGGACGGGTCTTTGAGAAACGCCGTCAGGTAGGGCGTGCCGCGGTGTTGCGTGATTTTGGTGAGGTCGGGGGCATAATACGCGCCTTCACCGAGCAAGGTGTGGCAATTGATGCAGTTGTTCGCGTGCCAGACGTTTTGCCCCCGGACAACGCTGTCGGTGATGTTATGGGAATTGGTCAGTTTGGGAAATTGGCGGTGGGTATCCACCGTTAATACCAGAAGGACAAGGGTGGCGATGCCTGTCGATGCCACAGCAAATAGACGTGTTTGCTTTTTATTCATGGCGGCCTCCGCCTATACGCCAATGCCGGACCAGTACATTCCAGCAATGGCGGCGGCATAACAGATCGCCGCCACTCCCAATCCAAGAACAACATAGCTCACTATCCTGAGGGTGCGATACAGCCCTGAATCTTGCATGATGAAGCGCTCCTCTGTTGTCTGCCACACGTGGCAGAATTCCCGAATCGGCCGTTATTCTGATGCTCCTCGCTACACTACCCTCTCTGGCATTATTTTTGGGTAACCGGGTTTTACAGGGGGCGGCCCACCGTATGGCTTCGCGCGGACCAGCCTGCCCGGATGTCGTTTATTTGTTGCGCAGCGCCGCTGCCGCCCGAACTCACGGAGACCACAATAAGCATAGCCAGCATGACGCCCATCAGGCTTTCGCCCCACGATCAAGCCCGACGCAAAAAGTGTACCGTTGCGCTCAGCATCTTTAAGTAGTAGTTCCGGATCGGTCTGTCGTGTTTTTGCTACATTGTGTATATGTCGTTGCGCCAGCCACGAAATCAGCGCGCCGACGAAACCATAGGCGTTGTACAGCAACTCCAATACGGGCGGAATGGCCAGCGGACCCACGACGCACCCGATAATCAAGGCCACCCGTTGGCGCCACGGAGTCGCGTGACCAGCCATCCGGTCTTCAGGTCCTGCAGGTTATCGTTGGACATCGCGGCGACCGCAACCAAGATAGAGGTACAGAAAATCGCCAGCGCTGTAAAGAACTGGATATTGGCCGCTTCGGCCAGAAGGTCTTGAGATTGGCCGATCCCCATGAGGGAAACCACAATGATGGAGGTTATGTCGATGTCCGAAATAGGACTCGCCGAGGAACCAACCAGGCCTGCCATATAGCCGCAGGCCGCGGCCACCAGAAAGCCCAGCACAAAGGACAACAGCGTACCGAGTATGGCGCTGCGCAGAGTGAGTTCTTTCAATGTTGGTTGGGATGCCGGCATAATACGGGCCGATTTACATGACGTGAGGAAGTGTTGCGAGCAACGTTTCCGTATAGCAGCGAACGCGGTATATTTTGCTGATCGCGAATTGTGAGCGCAGCTGGCCAAGCTCGACTTCTTAGTGCGCGACCGACTCACTTTATTACGGGGGGTTCCATGAAAATATTTTTTGCCTTTTTGGCTTTCGTCCTTTCAGTGGGATGGGCTGCGCCATCGGGTGCCGCCGAGGCGGCACCCACCCGCGGCAACGTAACCTATACGCCCGATGTCACTTTTACCTTTCGAACCAGTATTGCCGATGGCAAGCTCGTGTTCGTGGGCGGCGCGGGTCCGATTTCGGGGAAAATCAATCCCGACCTGCGAGTGCCGGAAAATGCGGTCGTGCAAATCAACGTCATTAACGATGACGGCGCCATTCACGATATCGCCGTGCCGGAATTCGGTGCCAAATCAGACCAGATCATAGGCAAGGGCGCCTCCACGGCCATCGTTTTCAGGGCAACCAAGAGCGGCACCTTCGAGTACCTGTGCACTTTGCCAGGGCATAAGGCTGCCGGCATGTTCGGCAAGCTCATCGTCGGCGATCCGCAGGCTCCGGTAGAAAGCGACGTCCTGGATATCTCGCAGGACCCCACAGCGGTAGGCGAGCCTGTCGGCAAGCGCGCTCCCAAAGAAATCACGTTGGACCTGGAAACGACCGAAGTAGTAGGGCGGCTGGCAAACGGCAGCACCTACAAGTACTGGACGTTCAATAATAAAGTGCCCGGTCCCATGGTCCGCATTCGCGTAGGCGACACGGTGACGGTAAACGTCTCCAATGCCAAGGAAGCAACCCATATTCACTCTGTGGATTTCCATGCTGTCACAGGTCCAGGCGGCGGAGCCGCAGTCACGCAAGTAGCGCCCGGCCAGACCAAGAGCTTCACATTCAAGGCTTTGCATCCCGGCCTGTTCGTCTATCATTGCGCCACACCAATGGTGGCCCAGCACATTACCAACGGTATGTATGGGATGATTCTGGTGGAGCCTGAAGGCGGCCTGTCCAAGGTCGACCGCGAGTTCTATGTGATGCAGGGCGAGCTTTACACTGCGCAGAAGCACGGTTCGCAGGGCCTGCAGGAATTCTCTCTCGAAAAGCTTCTGGATGAAAATCCAGAGCACATGATGTTCAATGGCTCCATGGATGCCCTTAGCGAAAAATACAAGCTGCAAGCCACAGTGGGCGAAACGGTGCGCATCTTCTTTGGCGTGGGCGGTCCCAACCTGACCTCCAGCTTTCACGTCATCGGCGAAGTGTTCGACAAGGTATATGACCAGGCATCGCTTACCAGCCCTCCGTTGACCGACGTACAGACGACGCTGGTTCCCCCGGGCGGCGCGACCATGGTTGAATTCAAGGTCGATGTACCGGGCAACTACATTCTTGTCGACCATGCTCTGTCGCGGATGGAAAAAGGGCTCTCCGGCGTTCTTAGCGTTACCGGCAAGGAAGACCATACTATCTTTCACTCGACGGAGAAAATCGATCCTTCTTCCGGACATTGACACGCTTTTGCTCTCTGTGTCATAGCGAACAGGCGGCCAAGCCCGGCACAGGCCCGGGAACGCCGCTTGCTTGGACCGACCATTATCACGACGGACCGGTCGGTCCAGGAGCCTATATGAATTGGCAAAAGTTATTTGGCGAACGGGCTACGACCAAGATCGCCGCGGTATTTGATACAAAATCATCGGCGCTCTCCACCGCAGACGTCCTGAAATCCGCCATTGGTTTGCAAAGTACGCAAGTATTGCTCGTAGATCCAAACGAGAAAGACTACGCCAAAAAGCTGGAACCCGAACCACAAGGGATTGCGCGCACGGCAGTACGCGCCCATGCGATGCTCGGCCTGGCCGGCCTGGTGGCAGGTATTCTCGTCTGGTTTGCGCTATACGCGGCCGACCTTCCCGCCATTCTCACTTCCCCTGGCCTGAGCGCCATGGCCATCATTTTTCTTGGCGCAATAGCGGGCTTGCTATTGGGAGGGCTGATTACATCCCGGCCCGATCACCAGCTCGTCATCCAAAGGGTCAAGACGGCGACCGAAGAAGGGCGCTGGTCGCTGATCGTCCACCCCAGGAACGCCCGAGAGTGCGATGCCGTAATGGTGGAATTGACCGCGTCGGGGGCGGATGTGGCGCGCACAATCTGATGCGGCTCGATGTTCACCCGGTGTGCGGGGGTAAAATGAAGACCGCAGCCGATGCGGCATAGGCACGAGAGGCAGACATGCGAAACTCAAGCAGGGCAATCACATTACTGATCATGGCGGCTGGTACTACAGGGTTCGGCACCTTGACCGGGTGTACCCCCATGATGGCAGGGCAAATGGCGGAAGCCAGCTATAACGTCGCCAGAACCACGCTGGGTGGTGCCGACGCCTCGGCGGTCGGCGCCGACGAGCGCCAGAAGAAACTGCAGGCAATCCTGAATGCGGTCGATATCGGACAAGATGCGCAGCCGATTCTTGAAGCGATGGGCGAGCCGCCGAAAGAGAAGTCCGGCAATACCTATGGCTTTACATGTTATGAATACTCAGCGGTTTACTCCGCTACCGAGGCGGCGGTCATCATGGCCAGCGATGGCAAGGTAGTGTTCTACGGTAATTCGCGCTGCGCGACCGAAATGCAGGACGCCAATTTCAAAAGCAACGGCAAATATGCGGTTGATCAGGCGGGAAGCTAAGCGCAGCTAAAAAAAACCCAACCATGACGGTTGGGTTTTGAATACTGGTGGAGTCGGCGGGA
>JAKFDW010000290.1:0-13004 GCA_036675955.1 Orrella sp.
AGGCCATGACAAGGACAAGGACAAAGAGCCTGTAAAAGGCCATGACAAGGACAAGGACAAAGAGCCTGTAAAAGGCCATGACAAGGACAAGGACAAAGAGCCTGTAAAAGGCCATGACAAGGATCATGGCAAAGACCATGACAAGGACAAAGACCATGGCAAAGACCATGACAAGGACAAAGACCATGACAAAGGTCCCGATCATGGGCACGGCAAATTCGACAAATTCACGGTGGAGTTGAAAGATGCCGACGGCACGGCGACCTTCGTGACCGAATTTGGCAACATTCCTGCGAAATGGGAGGCTGAAGGCGAAGCAGTGGCACGCCGTCACGGCGACAAGCTCACGGTCAATCTGACCGGAGAACTGTTGCTGACCGCGCCCGGTGGCCGGGAATTCTCCATCACGCCTTCCGACCTGCAGCGTCTGAGCGACAATGGCAAGCTGACGCTCGACGACATCAGGGAAGCAGCGGCACCACTACTAGACTATCTCGAAGCGCGCGGCATAGACGCCACCGGCGCCAGCCTGAAAGGCGAAACGCTGACCTTTGCCTTTGATATATCCGACGCGGCATCACTGCCTCCCGACATGTCGCTGACCGAGGCCTTCACCACCAATGCCACTATTGACCTGACGGTCGTCGCTCAGGTTATGAAAAACCTGGTCGTCGACCTGATCACGGGCGAGGGCGCAATGGACCTGGGTACGGACTTCCCAATAGGCCAGCTCGTGCAGGAGGTAATCGTGGATGGCGGCGGCACGGTGAATTATGGCCCTATATCCATCGACGCCGAGGGCACTACCACGTTCGACGCTTCCACCTCGACAACGGAGGTTGATGCGGAGATCGTAGTCGACGCTGGCGATTCCTCACTGCCCGGCTGGGTTGTCACGCTGGGAAGCGGGGATGACAGCATAGGCTTGCGTGTCGAATCCGATGACGGTGTCATCGAATCCGGCGTCAGCACCAATCGTCAGATCGACTTGGGCGCCGGCGACAATACGCTCTATCTGGACGGCGGACTGGGCGTGACGGTTGAAGCCGAAAAGGGCGACAACTGGATCCAGTTCACGGAAAAGGTGTCCAACCTGGTGGATGTTGGCAGCGAAACAGGCATCCGTGCCAGCGTACTCAATGTTCGGGACTTCAGCACGGGCGATAAGCTGGCGTTTGGTCAACATGCCGCAGGTGCGGACCCGCGCGAACTTACGGGCCCCGTGCTCAGAGGCGAACTGGTCGATGTCACCATGGAAACCGGCGCTACCCTGGAGGCCAAGCTGGAAACCGCCGCTGAGAATGTCGACGTTAACGACTGGACGACTTTCCAACACTCTGATGACACTTTCGTCTTCGTTCAGAACGGCACCGCCGAGCTGGAAACAGGCGACGGCCTGATTCAATTGGTCGGATACACCGGCGCGTTGAACAACAGTAATTTCATCCTGCCGGCCGCCTGACCGGCTGGGCAGGGCCGCTAGCGCCTTGCCTGCATGCACCGGCTGCCTTAGGGCGGCCGGTGTGAATAGCCGCCCTTTCAAGCCTTTCAGTAGCCGTCCGTCCTTGGCGCCGGACGGCTGCTCGTCATCGATACAACTCATTGATGCCACGTCATTTCATTACGCGCACCTTGATCGCGCGTTGACTGATATTATTCAACGCATTGCTTGAAGTGACGATTTCCGGTCCTCAAAGCGGCACTATTCTCATGCAAATATAAGGAACGACTATGTCATTCGAAGGGAGCTGCCATTGCGGTGCAGTCAGTTTCAAGGTCAATGCCCAAGTCCCAACAAAGGCCATCAGCTGCAATTGCTCTCACTGCAGGCGTAAGGGCTTTTTGCTGTCCTTCTTTCCGGCAGAGCAATTCGACTTGATGCAGGGCGCGGACTCGCTCGGCTCATACAAGTTCAACACGCATAAAATCGACCACCGCTTCTGTCAGGAATGCGGCACTGAACCTTTTGCCAACGGAAGGAATCCTGACGGATCCGCCGTCTTCGCGGTAAATCTGCGCTGTGTGCCATCGATCGATCTTGATGCGCTGGAACTCCAGCATTTCGATGGGGCCAAAGCATAGGCAAGGGAACTCGGGCCAGTGGTTAAAGAAGCTTCCATGGACGGCGACACGTATTCTTTCAATCAGCTTCGTTCGCGATTGCAGAAAATCGCCTATCGAATGCTGGGGTCAGTGGCCGAGGCCGAAGATGTCGTACAGGACGTCTGGCTGCGCTGGAATGCCGCAACGCCACAGAGCATAGCCAATGTGGAAGCGTGGCTCGTCTCGGTCACGACCAGGCTGTCTATTGACCGGCTGCGCGCCGCCAAAACACAACGAGAGCACTACACAGGGATATGGCTGCCTGAACCCCAGATGAGTGAAGTTCCAGCCACGCCCGAAGAAATCAACGAGCGCGCCGACGATGTGTCGATGGCTTATCTGATACTACTCGAGCGGCTTACCCCCGAAGCACGTGCAGCATTTCTTCTGCACGAAGTGTTCGACGCCGACTATGCCCAGATTGCGGAAGCCATCGGCAAAACGCAGGCGGCATGCCGCCAACTGGTAAGCCGCGCAAAAGCACAGCTGCGCGACGATAGGCCGCGGTTTACCGTGCCGCCCGAAACGCATCATCGTCTGCTGCAGACTTTTGCACAGGTACTGGAACGTGGCGACTTTGCCGGAATCAACGCATTGCTGGCCGAAGATGCCGTACTAATGGGCGACGGCGGAGGACGGGTGATCAGCTTTCCGAAGCCTATGGTCGGCGGCAGGCGTATCGCACAGCTATTCTTTGCCGCAACGCGCCGCTACAAGAACGAGCTTCATATCAAGCTGGTCATACTTAACGAGCAATCGGCCTTGTTGCGTTTTATCGAAGGGCAACTTGAGTCTGCACAGTTGTTCGAGTTCGACGGCGAACGTATCGTCCGCATCTACGTACAGCGCAACCCCGATAAGCTGGCACGGATTGCCGCCGCCTACAGCAGCCGTTGAATTCTGCCTCTCTTCCGGTCCAGACACGAATCACCCCGCCGTTTGGTGCATACCAGGCAACAGTGTGAGCCCGCTGGCGTGCCTACCCCCGCACGCCGCTTACACCTACGATGTCGACATACGGCTTCCGCCGTTCTCGACGCCCGGGATTCCAGGGTGTCGCCCCCATCATCATCGCCTGGAGCAATCATGACGCAGCGCATTAACTATACCCAGCAATCACCGGAGCTATTCAAGAAGTTCATGGAGTTCAGCGCCCTCTTGAAGAACAGCGCAATAGAAGAGCCGATCCGTTACCTTGTTGCGATTCGCGCTTCGCAGATCAACGGTTGTGGATTTTGCCTGGACATGCACGTGAAAGAAGCACACATTCACGGCGAGCGGGCATTGCGCCTTCATCACGTGGCAACATGGCGCGAGTCCACGCTCTTCGCACCGCGCGAGCGCGCCGCACTCGCGTGGACAGAAGTGCTGACGAAGCTGCCCGAACACGGTGTGCCTGATGATATTTACGAGCGGGTACACGGCCAATTCAGCGAGAAGGAGTTGTCCGATCTGACGTTCGAGGTGATGGCAATCAATGGCTGGAATCGGGCGAACGTTGCCTTCAGGACGATGCCCGGCTCGGCCGACAAGGCCTTTGGCCTAGACAAGGCCAACCTCGCCTGAACGGCCGTGTAGCGCCCGCTCGGGGGTCGTGTCACAAATCGCGGTTCTCATCCGTCTAGTCAGGTATGGATACCTTGACTCGTCTCTCGACGCCGGACGAATACCCGCGTCAATCGGCCCCTGGCGCGGCTGACTCGCTTGCCGGCAGCTTTATCACCAGCTACGCCGGTGTTGTTGCCTTTCTGGCCGTTGCCGACGAAGGCAGTTTTTCCCGGGCGAGCGATCGCCTGGGCATAGGCCGCTCTGCCGTCAGCCGTAGCGTGCAGAAACTTGAAGCGCAGCTTGATGCACGCCTGTTTCACCGCACGACACGGAGCACATCGCTCACCCGCGAAGGGGAACTCTTCTACGAGAACTGCCAGCCCGGTGTAGCGCGTATCGTCCAGGCGCTGCAAGACATGCGCGAACTGCGCAACGGACCGCCCAGCGGCCATCTGCGCATCCAGTCGCCTCGCGGTTTCGGACGCAAGGTGATAGCCCCTCTGCTGCAAGGCTTCAATGCGCAATACCCGGATATCACACTGGAGCTGGTGTTGGACGACCGCCCCGCGGACTTCACGGCGGACCGCATTGATGTGTCTTTTCGCGAGGGCCGGATGGAAGACAGCGACATCGTGGCGCGGCAGTTGATCCCTATGCAGATGATCATATGCGCTTCCCCAGCGTATGCGCAGGCTTATGGCCTGCCGCAGCATATCGGTGACCTGAGCCACCATCGGTGCATCAACTTCAGGACCGCGTCCGGCCGCGTCAAGGAATGGGAATTCAAGGTAAATGGCCTTGCGCGTAGGCACCAGCCGCCCTCACGCCATACATTCAACGATATGGACCTGATTCTGCAGGCCGTTCTTCAAGGACAGGGCATTGCGCAACTACCCGCATTTCTGGTTTGCGATCTGCTCCAGACCCACCGACTGATCGCTTGCCTCTCACAGCATGCGCCCGATGACGGCGGCCACTACCTGTGCTATCTGAGCCGCAAGCAGCTTCCAGCCAGAATCCGTGTGTTCGCCGACTACGTTACCGAGCACACGCGCGCGCCTTGCAGTCCCCAACGAACGGCCAACGCAGCTATGGCAAGTGAGCATCAAACAACATGGCCGATAATCTGATAGCCGCCCAGAATGGCGAGGCTCACAAAGAGGCAATGGCGAAACAATTGCGCCGATAGCCGCATGCGCAAATGCTGCCCCGCATACATGCCGATCAAGGCGGGCGCCAGCATGAGGACGGAAGCACCCACCGCTCCGATGGAATAGCTGTCGTTGAACCATAAGCCCACTGCAAGAGCCACCGTAGAGACCGTGAACGAGACACCCATCGCCTGAACCAGGTCGTCGCGCTGCAATGCCAGCGCCTGCAGGTACGGCACGGCAGGTATGACAAACACACCGGTCGCCGCTGTTACGACGCCGGTCAAAGCGCCCGCGAATGGGCCGATCGTTTTTTCAGCGCTCGCCGGAACAAGCAGCGGCTTGCCAAAAAAACCCCAAACCGCATATGCGACAAGCGCCCCGCCCAGTGCAACGGCCGCCCAGGCTCCAGCCGGCGCGCCCAACACCGCGGCGCCCACCAGCGTACCGGCCGCTATGCCCATCTGCATGCCGCCAATACGCCGCAAAACAGGTAATAGCTTGCGCACCGGCCCCGCCTGCCACAGGTTGGTTATCAACGAAGGAATGACAAGCAGCGCCGCAGCCTCGGCCGGCGGCATGAACAATGCCAGCAAGGCCATCGAGATCGTGGGCAAGCCCAGACCGACGATACCCTTTACCATGCCAGCGACCAGAAAGACGGCAGCAATAAGAAGCGTGTCCGTCCCCATGCCGCCCATGCCGTCAAGGTAGGCGCCACTGGACGCAAAAATTTCCTCTAGATGTTCCAATGCCTGTCTCCATTCGCCGGGTTCGTTTATCCCATGGCCGGATTCTGTAGCCATCAGCGGATTCAGGCAATCTGGCTTTCACGAAGCCGGCCTAAGGCGACGCCTTAGGCAGCAATGCTATGATTTTTCATGCGCTTCGATCTGATTGATCTTCGTCTTTTCCTGAATGTACATGAAACGGGCACCATCACTGGCGGCGCTCGCAAGTCCCACATGACGCTCGCATCGGCAAGTGAGCGCATTAAAGGCATGGAAGCCGTTTTGGGCGTGGCCTTGCTGACTCGCGACAGACGGGGCGTCGACATCACACCGGCGGGCAGGACGCTGATCCACCATGCCCGGGTAGTTCTTCAGCAGATGGATCGCATGCGTGGCGAGCTTCATGACTACGGTAAGGGAATCAAGGGACACGTTCGGCTGCTGTGCAATACATCTGCGCTCAGCGAGCACTTGCCCGAAATCCTCAGCAGCTTTTTAAAGCTCAATCCGCAAGTATCGATCGACATGGAAGAGCGGCTCAGTTTTGAAATCGCCGACGCGATACGAACCGGCATGGCGGATATCGGAATTGTCGCCAGCTCCGCCGATTTGCAGGGGCTTGAAACGTTCCGCTTCCGCGCCGATCCGCTGGCGCTCATTTGCGCACGCAACCATGAAATCGCCCAGCGTTCCTCGGTCACACTGGCCGAAGTGGCCCACCTGGAATTCGTCGGTCTGGCCGGCGACAGTGCACTGCAAGACCACGTTGGGCATCATGCGCGCAAGAGCGGCAAAGAGCTCACGTATCGCGTACGGCTGCGGAGCCTGGACGCCGTGTGCAGAATGGTGGGCCACGGCGTTGGCGTTGCGGTCGTGCCGCAGGCGGCGGCGATCCGCTGCGCAAGATCGGCGCATATCAAGCGGATTGCTCTCGCCGACGCATGGGCATCAAGAGATCTGGTTCTGTGTGTGCGTACAGTGCGGGAACTGCCGGCTTATGTCCAAAACATGATGCAGCATATATTGGCCTACGGCAAAGATTGATAGCGTTATGAATTGGTGTGCTGTGCCAGTATCGCGGCCAATAATCCCGGGAACCGGCTTTCAATGTCTGCACGCCGCAGGCTGTTCATGTGTATCGTGCCATTGTTCTTTGTAAACACCAGCCCGGCTTCACGCAGCACCTTGAAATGATGGGATACGGTGGACTTGGGACGCCCGCCATCCAATTCGCCACATGTTGCCGCTTCAACGCGAGCAAGGTGCCGAACGATATCGAGACGAATGGAATCACTTAACGCGTAGAGCACACGTTCAAGGGAAAACTCATTGGCGGCGGGATGTTTGAATGGGCGCATGGCCAACATCATACACTTTGGCGTATACTTATTCCAATGTTCGTATTTATTCGAACTAGCGAATAACTTTTTCTGAATACAAAGGCCATTATGTCCGCTCTGTTCCAACCCTTCAAACTCAAAGACGTTACCCTGCGCAATCGTATTGCGGTCCCACCTATGTGCCAATACATGGCTGTCGACGGCTTGATCAACGATTGGCATCTGACACATTACACCAGCATGGCGCGTGGGGGCGCGGGATTGGTCATTGTGGAAGCGACGGCTGTATCCCCCGAGGGGCGTATTACCCCGGGCTGCGCAGGAATCTGGAGCGACGACTTGGCTCAAGCGTTTGTGCCCGTCGTGCAAGCCATCAAGTCTGCGGGGGCTGTGCCAGGGATTCAAATCGCCCATGCAGGAAGGAAAGCCAGCGCCAATCGCCCTTGGGAAGGCGACGACCATATCGCCGAAAATGATGCGCGCGGCTGGCAGACGCTTGCTCCGTCGGCAATCGCCTACGGCAAGGAATTGCCGAAACAGCCTCAGTCGATGACATTGCAGGACATCGCACGCGTACGTCAAGACTTTGTCGATGCGGCCAAACGGTCGCTGGATGCGGGCTTTGAATGGTTGGAATTGCATTTCGCGCATGGTTACCTGGCACAGAGCTTCTTTTCCGCGCATTCCAATCAGCGTGACGACATCTATGGCGGAAGCGTCGAGAACCGCGCACGTTTTCTTCTGGAAACCTTGCGGGCGGTACGCGAAGTCTGGCCGGAAAGCCTCCCCTTGACCGTACGTTTTGGCGTCATCGAGTACGACGGACGAGATGAGCAAACACTGCTCGAATCGATAGGTCTGGTGCGCGATTTCAAGGCGGCCGGCATGGATATGATCAGCGTCAGCGTCGGTTTCACCATCCCCGAGACCTCTATCCCTTGGGGGCCGGCTTTCATGGGGCCGGTCGCCGAGCGCGTTCGTCGTGAAGCAGATGTCCCGGTATCCTCCGCATGGGGGTTTGGCACACCGGAAATCGCCGAACGCGTCGTCAAAGAAGAGCAGCTCGATGTCGTCATGGTGGGACGAAGCCATCTGGCCAATCCCCACTGGTCTCATTTCGCGGCCAAGTCGCTAAACGTGGAACGCGCATCGTGGACGCTCCCCGCGCCATATGCCCATTGGCTTGCGCGCTACTGACTCGAATGAACGCCTGCTATAGCGGAAACTACGCTTCCCTGAAGCACCTCTTCCAAGGCCAGCACGGCCGCATTGGCTTCGCTTAGCCTGCGGACGCTATAGAGCTCGACCCCACACAAGGGGTCGTCTTCAACTAAGGGCCGATACTGGATTTGTTCACTGTACAAGACGTCGGCAGATGCAGGGACGAGCGCGAGACCGATTCCGGCTTGCACCAAGGCCAGGACCGTGGGCATGGCGCTATCGGTAACGACACGGGGATGCACTCCATACTGCGCGAAGAGACTATGTGTACGCTCTCGAAAATAGGTCGCTGTGTGACCCAGAAAATCGATAAAAGCTTGTCCATCCAACTCTTGCACGGAAATGCTCGCCCTCTCCGTTAAAGGATGGTCGACAGGCAACGCGACACAAAAAGGCTCGCGCTCCACCAAACTGAATCGCAAGCCTTCGCTGACGGCTGCTGCCGGTTTGCGCAGCAAGGCGAAGTCTAGCCGTGAGTCGCGGACACGCTCGATCAGATTCTGCGAGTGCCCTTCCCGCAGATTGACCGTAAGGCCTGGACGCTGGGTCTGTACAGCGTTGAGCAAGCGCGGAAGCAATCGGTAGGCCACCGAACTGCTGAAACCCAAGTTCACGGTGCCAGTTTCCCCGGCAGATAGCTGCTGCAATTGACGCCATAACCCTGCCCCGTCCGTGGCTTGCTGCCTGGCCCAGCGCTGCAACAGCTCGCCAGCCGGCGTCAATTGCACGGCGCGAGTGCTGCGAAGAAAGAGTGTGGTGCCCAGCTGAGCCTCAAAACGACGTATCAATTGGCTGAGAGGCGGCTGGCTGACATTCAGACGCCTGGCGGCATGCCCGAAATGCAGCTCTTCGGCTACAACCAGGAATGCGCGCAACGCGCGTGATTGAAAAAGCATGTCCATCCCGTCTCGCTCCCATTAGGTCCAAAAACGACTTAATTAATGGATTTAATCATATTGGACGTCATTATGCCGCATGAATACACTTCCCTTTCTTGGCGCGGATCAGCAGGAGCTTGCTGCGTGCCTCACCACTTCCAAGGAGAACGCGACATGCGCATGCATCGAAATCTGTTACCACGCCTGTTGGGTACATTATTGAGCCTTACCCTGATAAGTGCGACAGCCTCTGCCGAATCGGAGCACACCTATCCGAGCCGCCCTATAACCATGATTGTTCCCTTTGGCGCGGGCAGCACCACCGATGTTCTGGCCCGCATCGTTGCAAACGGGCTGTCTGCGCGCCTGGACGAATCGGTTATTGTGCAGAACAAGCCGGGCGCCGGCGGCAATATCGGCGCCGCCGTGGCCGCGAGGGCGGCAGCGGACGGCTACACGCTCTTGGTAGGACCTACCAGCACAAATGCGGTTAATCCCAGCCTGTTCAAAAACCTGCGATTTGATCCCCTGAAAGATTTTCAACCTATCACCAATCTTGCCAAATCGGCCAATGTTTTAGTCGTACACCCCGATGTTCCGGCCAAAAACGTGTCCGAACTCATCGCGCTGGCGCGTGAGGAAGAACTATCGTACGCATCGACCGGCAACGGTGGAAGCATGCATCTGTCGGGCGAACTGTTCAAAACCATGACCGGCGGCAAGATGCTGCATGTGCCTTACAAGGGCGGCGGTGATGCGCTGGCAGACCTATTGCCCGGGCGTGTTCAGATGATGTTTTGCAATGTGCCGCTATGCTTGCCGCACATCACATCCGGCAAGCTGCGCGCACTGGCGGTCACCACCGGTAAACGCTCCGCCCTGCTGCCCGAAGTGCCGACCATGGCAGAGTCGGGTTTACCGGACTATGACGTGTCAGGCTGGTTTGGCTTGTTTGTGCCCACGGGTACGGATGATGCCATCGTGCAACGACTCAACACGGAAGTACAGGCAATCCTCAATTCGCCGGACGTGCAGAAACAACTATTGACGCTGGGCGCCGAGCCGGACGGCTCATCGAGCCAAGCATTTACAGCCTTCGTGCAGAGTGAGTTCGACAAATGGGCGAACGTCATTAAGAAAGCAGGAATTTCTCTCTAATGATGCAATCTGAGCAACTGAACCAGCTTGGCGTTCTGGAAACCGTCCGCGCCGTCAAGGAAGGTCACACGACCGCGACGGCAATCGTTCAAGCCCGCCTGAATAGCATCGAGGCGTGCAATGGCCGCATAAAAGCCTTCGTAGCGATCGATCCAGAGCGGGCATTGGCGGAAGCCGCTCACGTCGACGCTGGCGCCTATAAAAATGGTTTGCTTAGCGGCGTGCCCTTCGCCGTCAAGGACGTACTCGATACAGCCGACTATCCGACCCGTTACGGGTCGCCGATCTATGCCGATCACCGGCCCGGCGTGGATGCGGCGTGCGTGAGGCGCGCGCGCCAACAAGGCGCCGTGCTCATGGGTAAGGTCGCGACTGGAGAATTTGCCACGCAGACGCCGAGCGAAGCATGCAATCCTCTACGAGTCTCGCACACGCCTGGCGGCTCGTCGAGCGGCTCAGCGGCAGCTGTGGCTGCTGGGATGGTGCCGGTGGCATTCGGTACCCAGACCACCGGATCAATCGTACGCCCCGCCATCTATTGCGGCCTGGTCGGCTATAAGCCCAGCTTCGGCATGATCGGCACAGCGGGCCTAAAGACATTGAGCCATACGCAAGACACGATCGGCGTCATCACCCGCGACGTGCCAGACGCCGCCTACTTTACCCTGGGTCTGCACAGCGCACGTACGGCGAGCCGCGGCATTGATCGACCGCAAATTGCGCTGTGCCGCTCGCGGCAATGGGATTACATTTCCCCCGAAACCCACAGCGCGATTGAAGATCTCGTTCGTCGTCTGGAAGCGAGCGGAGCCCGCGTAGTACCTATCCGGCTTCCGGCCTTGCTGGAAGCGCTGGCCATACAGCAGCCCCGACTGTTCATGTTCGAGGCCCGGCAAAACCTGGCTCATGAATTCGAAACATGCCGTGAAGGTCTAAGCCCCCGCTTACAGAGCCGGTTAACCGCTGCGGACGACGTCAGCTTCGATGAGTACGTGTCGATACGACAGCAGATTCAGCATGGCCAACAGGCGTTCGCCGACATGATGCAAGGCTTCGACGCTCTACTTTATCCTGCGGCAGCGGGGGAAGCGGAAGCCGGACACCAGGAAGCCGGCGATCCGCGCTTCGGAGCCTTATGGTCGATGCTGCATGTGCCCACCGTGTCCTTCCCATTCAGTGCGGGACCGACCGGACTGCCATTAGGAGCGCAACTGGTCGGCACATTTGGAGCAGACACACGTGTGCTGGCTGCGGCTACCAGCGTGTCGCGTTTGGCGGCGCAGTCGTAACCGAGGGAGAAGATCCCGCAATGTGCCGATGAGCCCTATTGCGGCTTGATGCCCGCCGTTTTCACCACATCGGCCCAGTAACGATGTTCTTCAGCAATCGTTTCACCGAGAGCCTGGGGTGTGGCATAACTTACTTCTGCCCCCTGCTTGGCAAGACGGGCCTTCAACTCGGGGTCCGCCAGCACAGCCTCAAGAGCAGTAGACAGCTGGGCCACCACCTCCGTCGGCACGCCTTTGGGAGCGAAGAGGCCGAAAACATTGTCTGCAACGACGTTCTTTACACCGGCCTCTGCCAGCGTGGGCACATCCGGCAACAAACTGACGCGGGAGGTCGATGCCACGGCCAGGTATCTGATCTTGCCCGCCTGTACCATGGGCATGGAACCCGTCACGCTATCGAACATCATCGTCGAAGAGCCGTTGGCCACGTCAGGCAGGGCCTGCACACTGCCTTTATACGGGACGTGCATGACATCGAGCTGATTGCTGGCGATGAACAGCTCTGATTCCAGATGCGATAAGGTACCCGTTCCTTGCGACGCAAAGTTGTAATGGCCAGGCTTCTCCTTCAGATAAGCAAGTAATTCGCTGACGTTCTTTATCGGCAGAGATGTAGGCACAATAAGCGCATGTGGCGCGAAACCCACTTGACCGATGGCTACAAAGTCATTGAGCAGACTCACTTCCTGTTTCGTATAGATCGCAGCGGCGATGGCCTGATTTGTGGTGGCGGCCAAGTACAAGTTATAGCCATTAGCTTGGGCACGCGCGGCAGCCGCTAAACCAATGGCGCCCCCGGCGCCGGGGCGGTTCTGGACCACCACGGTTTGCCCGAGTTTGTCTGAAAGCCCTTTTCCTACTGCGCGCGCCAGGGCATCGGTGGCACCGGCGGGAGGAAATGAAATAATTACCTCTATCGGTCTTTCAGGGTAGGCGGCATAGGCCGTGCACGACAGGGCCAGGCCGGTGGCCAGGGCGATGCCCCGGAGCGCCTGCACGACAGCGCTGGACCCTGTGGACGCCACAGTGACGTCACGACCACCGACTAATAAGCCAATCGATTTTGCGTAGGCATACATTGCTTTCATAGCGACATCTTCCTTAAACATTAAACTGAACGGACACAAACAACCTTATTGCTTTAAGCAAACGCCGCGCCAGGTTTTTATTCAATGTCGGAGATCAGGCATGAAAGACTGCAGGCAATTGTTTTCAATGAAGAAAAATTGCGTCCCCGCACCATGTGCGTTGGGCCGGCCGATAGCGAAAAGCCGCGCGTGAACCTATGTGGGCCATAATTCAGCACACTTGGTCCGCTCAAGGACCTGCCCCGCAACAATATAGTGCGGTCCTTTTCAGGGAGCGCCGTTCAGCGCCGTGCCTGGCCGAGCAATCGTTTTCACATCGGTCTTCATTTCACCAGCCATGGATACGCTCCCAGGTCACGAGTTCGCCGTTTGCGGAAACAGCGTGATATTCGGGAAATTGCGCGCCGGTTGCGCAGGCGTGATTGGGCAAAATGCGAAGTTGCGTCCCCACGGGGAAACGCGTTGCGATATCCAGATCCGGCGCGCCTTGGCGGGAT
>JAKFDW010000291.1:0-12288 GCA_036675955.1 Orrella sp.
CAGCGACTTGCTGCAAGACCCTCGCTTCAGCACCCATACCGCCCGGGCCCGGCATATTGACGAAGCCTACTGCTTCGTGTCCGAGACCCTTGCGACCAATACCAGCGAATACTGGCTGCAGGCATTCAACGCGGCCGACATACCGTCGGCGCCGCTGTACAGCGTCGACGACCTGATTGCCGACCCTCACTTGAAGCAGGTCGGCATGCTGCAAGACCTGCAACACCCTTCCGAAGGGGCCATACGGTCGCCTGCACCGGTGGGCAATTACTCCCGCACGCCCCTGAGCATACGGCGCAACGCGCCGCGCCTGGGCGAGCATACACAAGAAGTACTGCATGAAGCGGGCCTGGCCGAGGCCGCCATCGAAAGCGTGATGGGCGGCAAGCCAACGCCGGCCACAACAAACAACGGGAAGATATCGTGAGTTTCGTATTGACAGATGATCGCAAGGCATTGGTCGCCGGGGTAGAGGCCTTGTGCGAGCAATATCCCAATGACTATTGGCTGGAGCGCGACCGCGACGGCGAGTACCCGCATGAGTTTCATCGCGACCTGGCAAAGGCCGGATGGCTGGGCATTGCCATGCCCGAAGAATACGGCGGCTCAGGCCTGGGCATGACCGAAGCCGCACTCATGATGCATACGATATCGCGTTCGGGCGCCGGGTTCTCGGGCGCATCGGCCGTGCACATGAATATTTTCGGACTGAACCCCGTGGTCGTGTTCGGCTCGGCCGAACAACGCGCCAGGGCGCTGCCCCCCTTGATCAGCGGCGAACAGAAAGCCTGTTTTGCCGTGACCGAGCCCGATGCGGGGCTGGACACGACCAAGCTGACGACACGCGCCGTGCGCGATGGCGACCACTACGTGGTGCATGGACGCAAAATCTGGATCTCCACGGCCCAGGTCGCCAATAAGATGCTGCTGCTGGCCCGCACTACGCCCCTGTCCGAGGTGAAAAAACCCACGCAAGGCTTGTCGCTGTTCTATACCGACCTGGACCGCAGCAAGATCGAAGTACGCGAAATCGAGAAAATGGGCCGCAAATGCGTCGACTCGAACATGCTGTTTATCGACGGCCTGCGCATTCCAGTGGCGGACCGCATCGGCGATGAAGGCGAAGGCTTCAAATACATTTTGCACGGCCTGAATCCCGAACGCATCCTGATCGCGGCCGAAGCCGTGGGCCTGGGCCGCGCGGCGCTGGATCGCGCGGTGGAGTACGCGAAGGAACGCGTGGTATTCGGACGCTCTATCGGCCAGAACCAGGGCATACAGCACCCCCTGGCGCAGGCATGGATGCAATTGGAAGCGGCGGATCTGATGGTGCAGAAGGCGGCCTATCTGTACGACGAGGGCCTGCCTTGCGGGGAGTATGCGAATTCAGCCAAGTACCTGGCGGCTGAGGCGGCGTTCAATGCTTGCCAGACGGCTATTCTTACGCTGGGCGGCATGGGGTATGCGAAGGAATATCATGTCGAACGGTATTTGCGGGAGAGCTTTATTCCCCGGATTGCGCCAGTGAGTCCGCAGCTGATTATGTGTTTTATTGCGGAGAAGGTGCTGGGGTTGCCTAAGTCTTATTAGGTTCTTTTGTTCTTTACCGGCGTCGGTGGCATGCAAAGAGCCTATTTAAGGGCATGGCACTGGTTTTATACTTTGGGGCGTGCGGCTCGTTGCTTGCATTGACACCGGAAAACATTCTGCCTCATGAAAATACGACGCTTTGCTCACGGCGATGAAGCCGCGCTTTTCAGGGTGTATTTTTCAGCGATTCACGAAATTGCCGCGCGGGACTACACGCAGGAACAGATCGACGCGTGGGCGCCGATCGATCCTGATCAAGAACGTTGGGTCCGACGCATGCAGGGCATCCGTCCCTTCGTCGTCGAGTTGCACGGCGAAATCGTGGGATATGGGGATATTCAGGCAAACGGCTATATCGACCATTTCTTCGTATCAGGGCGCCATCCAAGACAAGGTATTGGCGCACTATTGATCGGCCGTATCCATGATGAAGCCGAAGCGCTGGGACTGAAAGAAATGACCGCAAATGTCAGCCTGACAGCGCAACCGTTTTTTGAGCATTATGGCTTTCAGGTGATCGAGCGGCGAAATGTGGAGCTTGGCGGCGTCATGCTACCCAACGCATTGATGCGGAAGGTTCTTTTTTAGATAGACGGCTTCCAGCCAACAAGCACGCGACACTGATTTTCTTCAATATCCCTCCAGTGACCTGCGACATTAAGTGGCCGTCTTGCGCGACTTCGATGACCTTGTCGTGTTTGCCCATGGTCGCTTTACAGGCGCGGCGCCAGGAGCTTGCACGATACGTCCAGAGTCAGTCGTCGGTGTCGAAATCAAGCATGCGTCCGTCAGCGGCGAATTCTGCATCGAACTCGCGCCCATCCGCAAGCCGGCCTTCAATCTCGATTCGCCCATCTATTTCGAATTCGATTTTCCCCAGCCGGGCGTCTGCAGGCCACGATTTATTCTGGAAGACGGCGACCGGGACAAGGCTGCGGATTTCCGCGATCGGGAAGAAGTCGTTCCCACGAGACTCGATATCCTCGATCAGGTCTTTACCATTGAGATCGACTTCGACACGGGAACCGCTAGGCAAGATGCCAGCCACACGGCGGCCATACTGGGCTTGCGGCTTCTCGCGTATCTGGATGTCGGTCAGGCCAAGGTCGGTGACGGCCTGAGGGAGGGTTTGAGCAGCCGCAACGCCAGGAATTGCAAGGCAGGCCGCAATTGCAAGAATCGAAAATGTGCGTTTCATGGACTCTCCTCTTTGATTGCCGCGGCACCGAACCGGGTCGGGCCACCAGTGTGCATGCTCAGTTTACTAGCTAATATTTGTTCCGGGTATCAAATATTCTGCTCCATGAATCGGCAAGCCACCCGCAACTTCTTCGCGTGATCCTCCAGATTGCTCTCGATCCGATACAACGGCCCCGCGATCGAAATCGCGTAATCATTCCCCGATACCTTCAGCGGCCACGCCAGCGCCCCCACATCCGCCATCGACTCACCCAGATTCGCAAACCAGCCCCGTTCACGCGAAGCTTCGATATCCGCCTCGATCGCGTCCAGCGTCACCAGCGTCCGCGCGTTATACGCTTGCAGCTTGCGCCCCGACAACAGCTTCTTGCGCTCATCCGCGCTCAAGGTCGACAGCAGCGCCTTGCCCAGCGAGTTCGCATGCATGTCCTTCTGCGAACCCGCCACCGCCACATAACTGATTGGATGCGGCGACGCCAGCACATCCAGATACACCACGCGGTTATTCATCAAGTCGAGCTTCGCAAATACAACCGTCTCGGACGTCGTATCCCGCAACTCCTCCAGGCTGGGCAACACCTTCTCCAGAATAGGATCCGCCTTTGAAATACGCTGCGCCATCGCCAGCAGACGCCCCGTCGGGTAATAGCCTTGGCGACGCCCCGCTTCGTACAGATAGCCAAGGCTGGCCAAGGTGCGCAACAACGCCAGGCAGCTGGAGACCGGAGCATCCAGATGCCGCGCCAGCTCGGACAGCGACAGCGGCTTTGTTTCGCGCGCGAACACCTCGATGATTTCAATTACCCGCAGAGCGGTCTTGACGTTCGTATCGGGTTTTTTCTCAGGGGCCACGGGTTCGTATCTGTCGTATGCAATCAGGCCAGTATACCGGCAGGTTCAGGCCAGCAACTGCCGTTTCGAAGCCTCATACTCATCGCGCAATTGCGCCACGATCTCGCGGGCGGGTCGAATCGAGGCGATATTGCCCACCCCTTGTCCGCTACCCCAGATGTCTTTCCACTTTTTGGGTTTGCCGACATCCATGCTGGCCCGGCCGCCCTCGGAAAGATTGTCCGGGTCCAGTCCTGCAGCGGCGATGCTGGGCTTCAGATAATTGCCGCTGACACCGGTAAAGTAGGGCGTATAGATAATGTCTGCCGCCGTCGCATCGACAAGCATCTGCTTGTAGCCGGGCACGGCGCTGGATTCTTCGGTCGCGATAAAGCGCGTGCCCATATAGGCGAGGTCGCAGCCCATGGCCCGGGCAGCCAGTATTCCGCTGCCGTTTGTAATGCATCCGGCCAGCACCACCAGGCCGTCATACATCGCCTTGACTTCATTGACCAGCGCAAAGGGGCTCAGGGCGCCCGCATGGCCGCCGGCTCCGGCGCATACCAGTATCAGGCCATCGACGCCGGCCGCCGCAGCCTTCCTGGCGTGGCGTATTGTCGTGACGTCGTGCAGCACCAGCCCGCCATACTCATGAACGCGTTCGACGACACGCTCGGGCGAATGCAGCGAGGTGATGACGATGGGTACGCGATGGCGCACGCAGACTTCCAGGTCTTCTTCCAACCGGGGATTGGACTGGTGCACGATCAGGTTGACGGCATAGGGCGCGACCTTGGCGCCGGGATTGTCGGCGCGATACCGCGCTATGCCCTCTTCGATTTCAACAAGCCACTGTTCAAAGACCTCTTGTGGGCGGGCGTTCAACGCGGGAAACGAACCGACAATGCCGGCGCAGCACTGCTCGATGACAAGGGCGGGATTGGAAACCAGGAACATGGGCGAGCCGATCACCGGCAGTGCTAGGCTTTCTTTCAGTTGTGCAACAGTGGGCATGTGAATCCAGTAAAAATTATATAAACAGGAAGAACCTGTCAGACATCGGGAAATGGGAAGTCAGCAATAGTTTATGCATGAAAACTTATGCATAAAAGGGACGGCTCGCAGCCAACGGCTTCACGCCACAGCCGCAAGCATGCCACCGTCTATTGCTGGGCGTTGTTATTCCCGCCAGCGGCCTGGCGGTGCTCCGCCTTCCTGGCTTCGGCGCCCTGGCGGGTGAGGACCAGGACATCGCTTTCGCCCTCCTGCACCACCTCGCCGCGCTGGTTGATCAACTGGAAGCGGCGCCCCAGCTTGCCGCTGTTGCCGCTTTTGCCGGGCTCGAGAGCCGTTATGGTCAGGCGCAGGAAAATGGTGTCGTTGACCAGTAGCGGCTTCAGGAAATTCCAGTTGCGGAATCCCAGCATGGCGATCACCGAATCGTGGAATATGCCCAGTTCATGCAGCATGCCGGTACTTACGGCGATGCCCAGCGCCCCGTGCACCACGCGCTCGCCATAACGGGTCGACCTGGCGAATTCGGCGTCTGCATGCAGCGGGTTCCAGTCGCCCGACAGCATGGAGAAAAACGTGAGGTCGGTTTCAGTGATGGTGCGCCCTCCGCTTTCGAAGGACTGATCTACGGCGAAGTCTTCAAAGTAATACGTCGTCATTGGTTTTGATTCCCTATGTGGCCCCGCCCTGCCGGCTCCGCAGCGGCCGGATCACCGTCCGGGCCAGACGCTGCAAGGCCATTTCGCGCAGCTTTCCGCGCTGGATTTTCGAGCCATTGGCGCCTTCGGTGACCGGGTATTCGTCCAGCACCCAGACGCGGACCGGCACTTTGAACGCCGCCAGCGTCTTCGCGACGCCGGCGATCAATTCCTGCTCTTGCAAGACCCGGTCCGGATCGGCCAGCACAAAGGCCACGCAGCGCGCCTGGCCGTTGATCTCCACGCCGACCACCTGCGCGTCGCGCACGCCTTGCTGTGTTTTCAGTGCGTCTTCGATTTCGACCGGGCTGACCAGGAAGCCCGCCAGCCGCAATGCGTCGCCCTGGCGGGCCTGATAGACGAAGCTTCCATCGTCGCACAGGTAGCCGATATCGCCGGTCGTGAAGTAACCTTCTTTGTCGATGGCTTTGTCCGTGGCTTCCTGGTTGTTCAGGTAGCCCGTGAAGTTGGTATCGGCGCGTATCTGGATAACGCCGCTTTGACCGGCCGGCAATATTTCGCCGGTTTCCGTGTCGCGGATGCATATCGCGGCATCGCGGCTGGCCGGCAGGCCGCCCCCCAGCAGGCATTGCGGCAAAGGGGTTCCGCGCTGCTGAAGGGAAAACAGCGCCAACACTTCGCTGGACCCGTAAAGACCATACAAGGGAATTTGCCTTGCCCACGCCCGCCGGCCGAAATCTTCCGTGCCCGGGTGGAACGCCGCGAAGCCGAAGATGCGTGCCGAAGGGAAAGGGATGTCGCCTTGGCCATGCTTGATGAGCAACTGGAACATTTCGTCGCTGCCGAATACGTGCGTGACCTTGTGCTGCTTGATGAGCCGCGCCGCTTCGGCGCCGTCGAAGGTGTCCATCAGCACAACGGGCGCGCCCCCGGCAAAGGCCGCCATCAGGGATGCAAAACCGAACACGCCGCAAAGCGGCAGTGCGGCGAGCAGGCATGCACCTTCTTCTTCCAGGCCGTATGCCTGCGCCACCCGCTGGCTATGCAGGGCCAGGGTACGCTGGGGATGCATGACAAGCTTGGGCCCGCTGGTGGTACCGGAGGTGGTGAACAATATGCTCAATGAGTCCGGCCGGCCGCGAACCGGCGGGCGGCCATCGGCAAGGTCGGCCAGGTTGAAGGCAATCGCCGGCTTGCCGATCACCGCTTCCGGCAAGGCGTCCGCAGCGCAATTCAAGACCGCGACACGCTCGAGGCTGTGCGCAGCCGCGGCATCGACGCCCGACAGTACGGCGGGGAAATCGATCTTGCGGAAGTTTAGTTCAAGCACCAGCAGTTTTGCCTGCGAACGTTCAAGTATGTAGTCCAGTTCGTGGGAGCGGTAGCGGGTATTGACGCTGACCAGCGTCGCGCCGACATGGGCAAGGCCAAAATACAGCGCAAGCCACTCGATACGGTTGACCAGCCATACCGCCACCTTGTCGCCAGGCCCTATGCCCTGCGCATCCAGCCACAGCGCCGTCTTGCGGCTCATGTCGGCAAATTCACGATAGCTGATGTTGCGATCGCCATCGATGAAGGCGATTTCGTCCGGCCCCGCCTGTACGCGATGCGCCAGCAGCTCAGGCATGCTTGAAAACAGGGACATCGTCAGTACAGCTCCATGAGTTTCGCATTGTCGGAAAGCTCTTCGGGCAGCGCCTCGCGGATAATGGCCCCGGACTTCATGACCACCACGCGGTCGGAAATCTTCAGTGCTTCCTTTACATTCTGCTCGACCAGGAGTATGGACATGCCTGTATCGCGCTGCAGTTGCCGTATGGGCTGCAACAAATCCTGGAACAATTTAGGCGCCAGGCCTATGGACGGCTCGTCCATCAACAGGCAACGCGGCCTGCTCAACAAGGCTCGCCCGATGGAGGCGATCTGCTGCTGGCCGCCCGACAGCGTTCCGGCGCGTTGCTGGTAGAAGCTGTGCAAGGCGGGCAAGACCGACATGACCCAGTCCAATCGCTCTTTGCGCAGCTCTTTCGGCACGCCGGCCGCCCACAAGCCCATCTTCATGGTCTCGGCCACAGTAAGCCCGGGAAACACGCCCCGGCCTTCCGGCACCAGGGACAAGCCGGCGGCGGTCAGTGCGCGCGGCTCGATGTGGCCCAGCGGCTTGTCATCCAGGTACACCTGTCCGCCCTGGCGGGGAACAAGGCCGAACAAGCTCTTCAATAACGTGGATTTGCCGGCGCCGTTATGGCCTATCAGGCAAAGCACCTCGCCCGCGTGCAGCGCGAAGCTGAAGCGGTCGAGAACCGGCCGCCCGCCGTAGCCGACAACCAGGTTTTCTGTACGCAATACGGTGCCTGTCATGCCGCCTGTTCTCCGAAATAAATCGCCGCCAGGTGTGGATCTTTCAGGACGGTGTCCGGGTCGCCGTCAGCCAGCAGCCTGCCCTGGTCCAGGAAGGCGATGCGGTCGGAAATGCCGATGACGATGTCCAGGTTGTGCTCGATGATGCACACGGTGACGCCGTGCCTGACCTCGGTGCGCAGCAGCTCCAGGAAGTGCTCGTAAGACCCGCGGTCCAGTCCCGACGCGGGCTCGTCGAGCAACCACATTTTTGCGTCGGTTGCCATGATGCGCGCCAGGCTCAGGAATTTGCGCTCGGCATAGGCAAGGTCGATGGCGCGCGTCTTGGCCTTGTTGAGCAGGCGCGTGCGCGTCAGGATGTCCATGGCTTTTTCTTCCCGGGCCTTGCGCCCTGCGCGCCCTCCCGCCTGCCAGATCCACGATGCCGGTTCCATCACGGTCAATATGTTTTCTTCGACCGTCATGTGATTGAACAGGCGCAGATCCTGGAAGCTGCGCGCGATGCCTTGGCGCGCGATCTGCCAATGCGGTTTGCCGACGATGGATTCTCCACGCCACAGTATGTCGCCGCTGGTGGGCGCCAAATGGCCGGTGATCAAGTTGAACAAGGTCGTCTTGCCGGCGCCGTTGGGCCCGACCAGCGTGGTGATCACGCCGGCGCGCATATCGATGGAGACGTTATTGGTGACCTGAAGGCCGCCGAAATTCTTGTTCAGATTGCTGATGCGCAGCAGGACCAAGGCGTCGTCCGCGTTCATTGGGCCACCTCTTTTTTGCCGGAACCGACCAGGCCGCCCGGGCGGAAGATCATCAGCAGCACCATGGCCGTGCCGTAGGCAATCTGCTGGATCGAGCCGATTTCGGTTTGCGGCAGAAACCACATATAGCTGAACAGGCTGGGCAGCAGCATGAGCAATACCGTGCCCACGACGGGCCCCATCAGCGTGCCCGTGCCGCCTATGATGACCATGGCCATCAGCAGCACCGACGTATCCAGCATGAAGCTTTCTACGTTGATGAATCCCAGATAGAAGGCGTACAGGGCTCCGGCAACCGCGGCAAGCGCCGAGGAAATGACGACGGACAAGGTCTTGATGACGGCCACGTTCTTGCCGAAGGCATGCGCCGCCGATTCGCTGTCGCGTATAGCCTTGAGATTTCTTCCGAAACTGGAACGCAACAAAGCACTCGTAATGAGGATGACCAGCACGAGACAGCCGGCGGCCAGCAACAGGAACTCCACCGGATCGCTCACAGCATGGCCGAACAGGTCGGCGGGCGGAATGCCGATGACGCCGCCCAGCCCGCCGGTGAAAGACTTCCATTCGGCGAAGATGGTCACGCCCAGCACCTGCAGGCCCAGCGACGCGGCAACAAAGTATTCGCCGCGCACGCGCAGCGCCGGCAGGGCCAGCACCAGTGACAGCGCGCCGGCCACCACCATGGCCACGGGTATTGCCAGGAACAGCGACGCGCTGAAATTCAATGCAAAGTAGGCGGCGGTATAAGCGCCCACCCCGAAGAATATCGCGTGCGCCATGGAGAAGATGCCGGCGTACCCCATGATGAAATTCAGGGTAATGGCCAGCACCGCATTGATGCAGATGAGCGTCGCAAGATTAAGCAAATAGGCAAGCATGCGTTCGGACCTTCAAGTGGAAATGGCGCGGCCGAAGAAACCGGAAGGACGCAGCACGATGAAGAAAAACAGCACAATGAATGTGACCGCTTCGCTCCACTGCGGGCCCAGGTACATCAGGGCCAGGTTTTCGCTCATGCCCAGCAACAGACCCGCGCAGGCCGCGCCGCGCAAACTGCCGACTCCGCCCACGATGGTGGCCGCCAGGCTGATCAGCATGACGTGATGGGCAACCGCCGGGTTCAACCCTGAACTGGCGGCGCTGAGTATGGCGGCCGGCACGGCCAGCAAGGACCCCAGGGCGAACACGATGGTGGACAAGCGCCGCGGGCTCAAGCCGTAGACGCGGACAAGCTCGGGGTTTTCGGACAGCGCCCGCAATCCCATGCCTACGTGCGTGCGCATCAGGAATAACTGCAGCGCTCCGAAAAACACCAGCGCGCACACAATGGCGATGCCGGACAGGGGCGACACATACAGGCCCGGAAACAGTTCGACGCTGCGCGACAGCGGCGTGCTTACCGACACGAAGCCGCGGCCGAAAATCATGCCGACCAGGTTCTGGACAATGATGCCCATGCCCAGCGACGCCACGAACACAGTGAAGAAGGACCCCTCGTGACGCTGTATGGGCGCATAAACGAGGCGATCCAGCAGCACGCCGAACATGACGGCTGCCAGCGTGGCGGCCAGCACCGCCAGCAGCCAGTGCATCTGCGCCACGGAGTACAGGTAATAGAAGACGTAGGCGGCAATGGTGAAGGTCGAACCGTGCGCAAAGTGGAACACCTTGGTCGACCCGAAAATCAGCGAAAAGCCGACCGCAATCAGCGCATACAAGGCGCCAACCTGAACCCCGTTGATCAGAAGCTGCAGCAATAGCATGACGCAACCTTATTCGGCGACGACCGAAACCACCTTGCCGCCGGCGCCGTCTATTTCATTGATCTGCATCGGGCTGACCACTGTTCCGTTGTCGGCGAACGTTACCTTGCCGCCCACCAGGTCAAAAGTCTTGGTCTCGATGCGCTGGGCCAGCAGATTTTCGCCGGTAATAGGCTTGCCCTTCTTCTGGAGCTCGTGCGCCAGCAGGCCGAACAGGCGGACCGCGTTGTAGTAATTGGCGATGTAGGCGGTGGGCATCTTGTCGTGCTTTTTCTTGAAGTCGTCGACAAAGCGCTTGGTCACCGGATCGGATGAGTTCCAGTCGACATTCTGCGTGGTGTACAGCGCGCCTTTTGCTTCCGGCAATGCGCTCATTTCCGGAACGGAAAACGCGGTGTAGCTGACGAACTGCTGCTTGATGCCGTTATCGCGGAACTGCTTGACGATTTGCGCTTGTTGCGAGCCGTAGGAAGCGATATAGACAACGTCGGGATTGGCTGCGCGCACGCGTGCCGCAATACCGCTGAACTGTTGCGCGGTGGCCGGCACCGACAGGGCTTCGATCAATTCGCCGCCCGCCTTGGGCAGGCTGTCGGTGAGCTCCTTGCGTATCCCCTCGCCCAATGGATCGTCGACATAGACCAGCACGAAACGCTTGAGATTGCGTTCCTTGATCAAATAAGGCAGCACGGCTTTTACTTCGTAGTTGGCCAGCGGAATGATGTTCCAGAAGTAAGGCCCCAGATCGGCCAGGTCGGGGCCGACGCCGCCGCCATTGATTGCCACGGTCTTGCTGCGGCTGGCGGTCGTGGAAATGGCTTTCGATACACCGGTGAACGCGGACAGCACATACGGGACTTTGGCCACGTTGACCAGCTTGTTCATGCCGATGACTCCCTGCTGGGGCAAGGCCTGGCTGTCTTCGTACTGGATCTGCAGCGTACCGTCGATAAGCTTGTCGGCATTGATGTGTTCGGCCGCCAGATTCGCCCCGGACCCAAAGATGTCGCCGTACGTGGCGTTGGGCCCACTGAGGGGGAACAGCGCCCCTATGGTGACGTCTGCGGCATGGACCGAAGCGCCCCATGCCGCAAAGGAAAGCAAACCAGCCGAGAAAATCCGTTTGATAACAATCATTGCCGTCTCCAGAACAGTGCGGCGGGTTCGTCACGATGATGACCCGTCCATCGATATTTTTTTGGCCTTGCCCGCTGCAGTGTGCCCCGCCACCGCCGGGGCGACAATTAATATTTAGTAAAGTGGGCCTTCAAACCCATGAATGTTCGGGCAAACACCTAGGAGCCCTTACACCCGTATCAACGACCCGTGAAACGGGGCGCACGCTTCTCGCCGAAGGCCACCATGCCTTCCCGATAATCATCTGTGTAGCCAAGCTCGCGCTGCAGTTTGGTCTCGTGGTCCATCTGCGCCTCCAGCGTGTTGTCGCCCGAGGCATAGAGCGCCTGCTTGGTCGCCGCATAGGCACGGGTCGGACCGTTGGCAAGAAGATTTTGCAACGCAGCCAGCCGGGACTCCAGTTCATCGTCGGGAATGCAGCGCCAGATAAGCCCCCATTCCTCGGCCTTTCGTGCAGTGACGGGTTCCGCGAACAGGGCGGCGCCCATGGCGCGCTGCGTACCGACCATGCGCGGCCAGAAGTAAGTGCCGCCCGCGTCGGGCAATAGCCCTATCTTGCTGAAGGCCTGTATGAACTTGGCAGACTCCACCGCAAAGACAATGTCGCAGGACAAGGCCACGCTGGCGCCCGCGCCGGCCGCCACTCCGTTGACTACGCAGACCACGGGCACAGGCAAGGCGCGCAACCTGAGCACCAGCGGGCGGTAGTTGTTTTCCAGTCCCAGGCCCAGGTCGCGCTTCTGCCCAGGAGGCAGCGGCTTGCGTTCGGACAAATCCTGGCCAGCGCAAAAGCCTCGTCCGGTAGCGGTGATGATGACTCCACGCAGGTCGTCGCGGGACTCCATGAAGGACAGTGCCGCCTTGATGTCGTCGTGCATGATCTGCGTGAAACTGTTCAGGGTATCCGGGCGATTCAGGGTAATGCGTCCGACGCCGTCCTGGTAGTCGAACCTGATGTGCTGGTATTCG
>JAKFDW010000292.1:0-8718 GCA_036675955.1 Orrella sp.
GTTATCTGTCTGTCGCGTTAATTTTCCGGTCGGGCATGCTAATTGCCGCTATGTCGTGACCGCAAACGACATAGGAGCTGCCATGGCTACGAAGCAAAGCGACGACACCAAGAAAGAAAATCTTCAGGACGACGACCTGGCCCGCGAAGATCAGGCAAGCCACGGCGATCAACAGAATCGCAGTAAAAAGGACGGCCACACCAGTCAGGTGGGCTCCAGCCAGGATCAGCACAGCCAGCGTAACCGAGGCGAAGGCGCGCGCCGCAATTAACGCCTTCGGCGCATACGGAATCCACGCCATCGGCGGGATTCCGTTTTGCCACTCACTCGACCGACCTTGTAACAAATACGCATCAACCGTCCACATCCTGCGCAAAATCAGACCTTGATTTCTACGGAATAACCCTGCCACCTGGTACGCTCAAGCTACCGTCCGCGGCCACAAATCACTTTCGGACCATACCTTGAAAGCCGCATGAATGCTGGGTTCTATTCAATTCCCTAAGGATTTTCACCAACTCTTCAGACTCGATTCGGGGCGCTGTTGGCGTGTTGACGCCCTTATTCGGATAGCCTATAAATGCGACGGCAGTTGAGCGTTTGTACCTTGTTGCAACCTACGACACATAGCATATAAAAGCCAGGAGACTCAAAATGAAGAGCAGTTCGAAAGAAGTCAGCCCGATCGCTGCGGGCAAGTCGTCACGCCGCCAGTTTCTGGGTGGCGCCGCCGCCGGTACGGCGGCCGTGGTATCCATGGGGTTCCCCTCCATCGTCAGCGCGCAATCGCCCATCAACATGCGTTTCCAGAGCACCTGGCCAACCGTCGACATCTTCCACGAATTCGCACTCGACTTCGCCAAGAAGATCAACGACATGACCGGCGGCGAACTGAAGATTGAAGTCTTGCCCGCCGGTGCAGTAGTGCCGGCTTTTGCCCTGCTGGATGCTGTCTCCAAAGGCACACTGGACGGCGGCCACGGCGTACTGGGCTACAACTACGGTAAACAGAACGCACTGGCGCTGTTTTCATCGGGCCCGGCATTCGGCATGGACGCCAACATGATCCTGGCATGGCACAAGTACGGCGGCGGCAAAGAACTCCTTGCCAAGCTGTACGAGTCCATCGGCGGCAATGTAGAGACCTTCCTTAGCGGCCCGATGCCCACGCAGCCATTTGGCTGGTTCAAAAAACCCGTTACCAAAACCGAAGACCTGAAAGGTCTGAAGTTCCGTACCAACGGCCTGGCCATCGACCTGTTCACCGCCATGGGTGCTGCCGTAAACGCCTTGCCCGGCGGCGAAATCGTACCGGCTCTTGACCGCGGCCTGCTGGACGGCGCCGAGTTCAACAACGCCACATCCGACCGCCTGCTGGGTTTCCCCGATGTCTCCAAAGTTTGCATGCTGCAAAGCTTCCACCAGTCGTCGGAAACTTTCGAAATCATCTTCAATAAAGACAAATACGCCGCCTTGCCGGACAAGATGAAAGCCATCATCGCCAACGGCGTCGAAGCGGCGTCGGCCGATATGTCGTGGAAAGCGGTCGATCGCTACTCGAAGGACTACATCAAGCTGCAGAAAGAAGACGGCGTGAAATTCTACAAAACGCCCGACGCCATCTTGCAGCAACAGCTGGTCGTGTGGGACGAGATCGTCACCGAGAAAGGCAAGACCAACGCCATGTTCAAGGAAATCGAGACATCGCAAAGGGAATTCGCCGCGCGTGCCCTCGCATGGGACATGGACACCAATAATAATCGCCGCATGGCCTACAACCATTACTTCGGCCGTAAAGCGGCTCCCAAGAAGAGCTAAGCCGTAGCGCAGTTGCACTCAACACCACCCTCTTCACGGGTGGTGTTTTTAATCGGCTTACCGCAAGCAAGGTGAATCTACCATGCAAAGAATTTTGCTAACTATAGACCGGGTGAACACCTGGATCGGACAGCTGTTTGGCTGGTTCGTCCTGGCCCTTACCCTGTTCATTACCTATGAAGTGTTCTCCCGCTACGTATTGGGCTCGCCCCATGCGTGGTCCTTCGACGCCATGAACATGATGTATGGCGCGATGTTCATGATGGCCGGCGCCTACACCCTGTCCAAGAACGGACACGTGCGCGGCGACGTACTGTACGGCTTCTTCCCGCCACGCCTGCAGGCGGGCCTGGATGTCACCCTGTACATTCTGTTTTTTTTCCCGGGCGTCATCGCCTTGTGCTGGGCCGGCTATTACTATGCCGCCGAGTCCTGGGTGATCAACGAGCACTCCACCATCACGGCCGACGGCCCTCCAATTTATCCCTTCAAAGCCATCATTCCTCTGGCCGGCATCACATTGCTGTTCCAGGGCTTTGTTGAAGTGGTCTACTGCATCCAGTGCCTCAAGCGAGGCAGCTGGCCCAAGCGCGATAAAGACGTGGAAGAAGTCGATGTCGACAAGCTCAAGGAAATGGTCAGTGTCGACGAAGACATGGAAGAGCTCGACAAGCTTGTCGTCCAGCAACAAAAGGGAAGCCATTCATGAGAAAAGAAGTATGGTTTGGCCTCTCCATATTGGCCGCTGTTATTATCGCCCTGGTTATACTCATGCCGGCCCCGGCCGACATTACCAACGGACATTTGGGCTTGCTGATGCTGGGCCTGATCGTCGTGACCATCATGCTGGGATTTCCCACCGCCTTTACCTTGATGGGCATGGGGGTCATGTTTACCTATATAGCCTATCGAAACATGGGCCCGCAGTTGGCCATCCAGCAAACGCTCGACCTGATGGTCCTGCGCGCCTACTCGGTCATGACCAGCGACGTGCTTATCGCCGTGCCGCTGTTCATTTTCATGGGTTATCTGGTTGAACGCGCGAACCTGATCGAACGCCTGTTCAAGAGCCTGCACCTTGCCATGGCGCGGGTGCCCGGTTCCCTGGCCGTGGCCACGGTCATCACCTGCGCCGTGTTCGCCACGGCAACCGGCATTGTGGGCGCCGTCGTGACCCTGATGGGCCTGCTGGCACTGCCGGCCATGCTAAAGGCAGGATATAGCGTGAAGCTCTCGGCAGGCGCGATCACAGCAGGCGGCTGCCTGGGCATCATGATCCCGCCGTCGGTATTGCTGATCGTATACGGCGCCGTGGCAGGCGTCTCGGTCGTCAAGCTGTACGCAGGCGCTTTCTTTCCCGGCATCATGTTGGCCTTGCTGTACGTCATCTACATCATGATCGTCGCCAAGATCAACCCCAAGGCGGCGCCGCCGCTATCCCCTGAAGAACGACGGGTGACGCTTCCGGAATTCGCTGAAATCACCAAGCGCACGATCAGCAACCGGGCAGTACCAGGCCTGATAGGCGCCATCAAGGGCAAGCGCAATGCCAATGTGCCCATGCGCACGCTGGTCAACCATTTGGGCATTGCCCTGCTTCCGGCGCTGGCTTTCGTGGCCGTCATGGGCTTGAGCTACAAGATGGTTACGGCCCCTCTTCCGCAGGAAGCCACGGGTCTGGTCGCAATGGGCTTCGCAGCCGAATCGGGCTTTGACTCCGCTGCCGACAGCGGCGGCTTGCAAGAGCCGGAAGTCGTCGGCGGCCTGGCAGAGCCTCCCGGTGCGGAAGCGCCTGCGGATGCGGCTCCTGAGGCGGCAGAAGAGCCCGCAGCAAATGAACGCCAACCTGCTCCCATGGCGTTCTGGATACTGCTTGCCATCGGCACGGTAATATTCGCGCTCTTCTATACGATCTTTACCTTTGCGCGGCTTGAAATTTTCAAGATGCTGCTCAGTTCGTTCTTTCCGCTGGCCA
The DNA here is from genome assembly GCA_036675955.1 of Orrella sp. GTDB lineage: Bacteria > Pseudomonadota > Gammaproteobacteria > Burkholderiales > Burkholderiaceae_B > Pollutimonas. The sequence goes on from JAKFDW010000292.1 coordinate 3,794, forward strand.
TCATGATACTGGCGGTACTGGGCAGTATCGTGTTCGGCCTGGCTACGCCCTCGGAAGCGGCAGCCATGGGATCATTCGGCGGGCTGTTACTGGCCCTGGCCTACCGCCGGCTGAATATTCCGATGCTGAAGGAATCGGTCTACCTGGCTGCCAAGACCAGCGCCATGGTGTGCTGGCTTTTTGTGGGCTCCAGCATATTCTCGGCGGCATTTGCCCTGCTGGGTGGACAGGAAATCATCAATACCTGGGTATTGAGCATGGACCTCAGTCCCATGCAGTTCCTGATTCTGGCGCAAGTCGTGATCTTCCTGCTGGGCTGGCCGCTGGAATGGACGGAAATCATCGTGATTTTCATGCCTATTTTTCTGCCGCTATTGGCGCATTATCAGATCGACCCGCTGTTTTTCGGTCTGCTTGTCGCCTTGAACCTGCAAACTGCATTCCTGTCGCCCCCTGTCGCCATGTCGGCGTTTTACCTGAAAGGCGTCGCGCCGTCTCATGTGACGCTGAACCAGATATTTGCCGGCATGCTGCCTTTCATGGGGATCCAGATCATTGCGATCGTGCTGATGTACCTATTCCCCGCCATCGGCTTGTGGCTGCCCGAGGTGTTGTACTAACCCCGCGTCAATCAAGAGACCTTGCCAGGCGACCGTGTAGGCGCCCGTGTAGGCACCCGTGAAGGTCTCCTCGACAAGCTGATCCAATTCATCAGACTGATATTGATAAACCGGGCGATCTTAGGATCGCCCTTACTGTTTCCCCTTGCGGCGATCACCACCAGCAAGGCGCGCGCACCGACGGCCGCTATTCGATCTAGAACTCTTCCCATTCATCGCTTTTCGTTCCCTGGGGCGCGGAGGCCGCAAGACGCATGCGAGCGGCCGCTGCAGTAGGCCGGGCCGATGCCGACTCGTTGCGACCATGGCTCGACACAGTCGCCCCCAGCTCCGTGCGCGCGCTGGCGAATACAGGCGTCGCGACACTGCCGCCGTTTTGTTCCACCTTGAAAAAGCTCACAATATCCACCAGCATGCCGGCCTGTTCGCTCAAACTGCCCGCTGCCGTGGCGGACTCCTCCACCAGGGCCGCGTTCTGTTGCGTAACATCGCTGAGCTGCAGCACGGCATCGTTGATCTGACTCAGGCCCGAGGTTTGTTCCGTCGTCGCGGCGCTGATTTCACTGATCAGGTCGGTCACGTGCTTGACCTCGGCCACTATCCCTTGCATGGCTGCTCCCGCCTCGTCCACCAGCTTGCTGCCCGCCTCCACCTTGATCACGCTATCGTCAATAAGCGTCTTGATATCCTTGGCGGCCGCGGCGCTTTTCTGCGCAAGACTGCGCACTTCGGACGCCACTACCGCAAAGCCACGGCCCTGCTCGCCGGCACGGGCCGCTTCCACCGCGGCATTGAGCGCCAGTATATTTGTCTGGAACGCAATGGTATCAATCACGCCGATAATATCCACGATGCGCTTGGACGAATCATTGATGCCCGCCATGGTTTCCACCACATTATTGACCACCTCGCCGCCCCTGGACGCCGACACGCTGGCCGTTGCTGCGCGCTGCGCGGCCTGCATGGCGACTTCTGCATTGCTGTGGACCGTGCTGGACAGTTCTTCCATGGCTGCGGCGGTCTCGGTCAGATTGGCCGCCTGCTCTTCGGTGCGCTGCGATAGGTCCGCATTGCCTGCGGCGATCTGGCCTGCACCGGTAGCAATGCTATCGCTGCTTGCGAGCACCGACGCGACCAACTTGCGCAAGCTTTCTTGCATCGTGTTCATTGCCATGATCACGCTGCCCTTGACCGCGCGCGATGTATCGATGCGGTTCGTCAGATTGCCGCTGGCAATGGAATCGGCGATGGCCGCGACCTGTGCCGGCTCGCCACCCAGCTGACGCGTCAATGCGCGCGTTATGGCCCAACCAAGCAACATGGCCAATATCGCGCCGGCAATCGTCAGCGCTATAAGCGTGACCACTGTGCTGGAATAAACCTCGGCAATTTCATTCGCGAAGCGCTCCGCATTCAGGCGCTTGCCGTTGACCACTTTCTCCACTGCATCTTCGGCCACATCGCCTAGCGGGCGAGCAATTTCCAGCAGCTCTATTGTGGAATGATTCGCCTGTCCCGGCGGTTCAGGCTTGAGCAATACCAGCACCTTGTCAATTCCGGCCTTATAGGCGGCAACAGATTCGGATGCCTCCTTGAGCGTAGCCTTGCCCGCTTCGGTAACAAATAGTCCCTCAAGCCGTTTCAACTCGGCTTCTGCTCCCGCAAAGCGCTCGGCAATCTTCTTTATCTCCACATCGCGCTCACTGAATGTTTGCGCAAGCAACGCCGTGCGTGCGGACCGACCAGCACCAATCAACAACGCATTGGCCGTCGAGGCATGGTGCAGACCGACCAGTTCAATATCGTGCATGCTCGCAGCCATGGTATTGACCTGCCCGGTTGCCCTAACCCCCAGCCATCCAATAATGGCGGCGATGATGGCAACAATCAGGAAGGATCCAGTCAGCTTGGTTCTGACGGTAAGGCTGGCGAACCAACTCATTCAATTTTCTCCGGTTTTAATAGAATCCCTGGCGTCGTTCACCAGGGTTTTCCTCTCGGAGGATTTTAGGCTGGGGTACTATTACGGAAAGAAGAGAACTGAGGGTAATCCCTAGGGTAGTTCGAAATCGCCGGTCATGACCGGATGTTTGCCTTTTTTATAAGATGTATATAATATGTATCTTATAATGAAACATTAACAACATGACTGGGACTCACATGGACATCGAGCGCTTCAAACATCAACACACAGAAATTCTCGACGGTATTGCCACGCTCCGAAAACTTTCCCAAGCAGGCATAAAAGAACACGCGCATGAAATCGCCCGGGCCGTCGTCGCCCTCAGCACGGTAGTCAAGCTGCACCTGGCCATTGAAGATCGCATCCTATATCCGGCCCTGCAAAACGGACGCGATCCGAAACTGTCAGAAATGGGCAGGGCTTATCAAGAAGACATGAAAGGCATCGCCTCCAGCTATATCGCATTTTCCCGCCAGTGGAGTTCGGCAAGCATTATTGCGGCAAAGGCGGAACAGTTTCGCAGCGAAGCCAATACGGTGCTGAAAACCGTTTATACGCGCATGCTGAAGGAAAACAAAGAGTTCTATCCAGCTATCGAGACAATGTAAGCAGCCGTGCGCACCGCACGGTACCTAAGCGACCGCCATGCCGCTCAACAGTTCAGGCAGCAAAGACAGCAGGTACAGGATCAATCCGACGCACCCGCCTACAAACGTGCCGTTGATGCGGATGTACTGCAAGTCCTTGCCAATATTCAGTTCAACCTGCCTGGACATTTCCCGGGTGTCCCAGCCTTTGACCGTATCGCTGATGTGCCGGGTCAGGAATTTGGCAAAGTCGGGCGCCATGCGTTGGGCTGCATATTCCATATGCGCGTTCAACGAATCGCGAAGATTCTGATCCTGGGCGACAGCCTGCCCTATCCAAAGCCCGGACGCAGCCACCTTCTCATGCAATACTGAATCGGGCAGATCCAGGTCTGTTTTCAGCCAAGCGCGCAGGCTGCCCCACAATTGATTGATGTAGGTATTGAGCGTTACATCGTTCTTGAGATACAGCTTGATTTCTTCGGCTTTTCTTGCGGTATCCGGATCACTCTTCAGTCGGTCAATCAATTTATACACATACTCGTCAAACTCCTTGCGCAGAGCATGCTTGTCATCGTTCACGATGTCATCGAGCACGGCATTCACCGTCTCGGAAATCAATTGGGCACCGTGCTCCCCCAACCATGCGGTAGGCAGCAGCTTTTCCTTTCGCGGATGCTCACGCTTGATCCACTGAATGATCTGCTGGCAAATGAAATCGCGCGTCCCGGGCTTGTTCAACAGCGCCGTCAGCTGTCCAATACTCTGGTCCAGAAGGGCTTGATGGCGGCCGTCTTTGGTAAGACCATCCAGTATGGTCCCTGCGGATAGGGACAGATCTATCTTGTCTATCGCCGCGTGAATCGCATCCTTCATGAAAGCCTGTATGCGGACATCGTCGATGAAGTCCAGAACAGTGCGCAGCAACCTTGCCACATGAACGCTTAGCCGTTCGGTATTGGCCGGATCGGTCAGCCAGCCGGCAATCAGTTGCGCGGGATTATGCTTTCTGATGAGGCCGACGATAGAAGATGCATCGAGGAATTTTTCTTGGACAAAGCTAGCAAGATTATCGCCTATCCTATCCTTGTTTCGAGGAATGATAGCCGTGTGTTTGGATACGAAAGGAATAGGAATACGCCTGAACAGCGCCGCCACGGCAAACCAGTCTGCCAGACCTCCCACCATGGCCGCCTCGGCCATCGCCTTGATGCCCTGCGTCCAGACGTTATGCGGCGCAAAAAGCATCCCGACAAACAAAACGGCGGCCACCAGCAACCAGCCGACAGCGCGCCGCTTGGCTTTTCGAAGATCCGCCTCCTTATCCATTCATGCCAAGACGGTATCGTCGTTGATCTGCACCATTTCATCGTTGCAGGAGCGCGCCCCGCGGCGCAGCAAGCGCTCGTAAAAGCCGGGCGTCATGTCGGTGACGAAGACCTCGAAGCCGTGGGTTTTGGCCGGGATGTATATCGCCCGAATCAGCTGTTTTCCAAGGCCCTGCCCTTTCATAACGCCAGGCGTGCTGATACAGCTGATGCGCACTTGCCTATCGTCCGCGAGGATCTTGAGCCGCAGCAGCGTCGCCCATGTGAGTTCGCTGTCGTCCTGCTGGCACTTCACTTCAAGTTCACCGGGTTGAGCATCGAACTTGTGGCTGCTTAGTTTGGCGAGATAAGGCGCCAGCACAGACTTTACGTTGTCCAGGATTTCCGTATTCAAGTCAGTCATGATGTGTCCGTCCTCATTTCCTGT
>JAKFDW010000293.1:0-4079 GCA_036675955.1 Orrella sp.
CTGTGCCGTGGCCACGCTGCCGAGCGGCGACAAGGCCACGAACAGACTTGCCGACGCGCAGGCTATCATCTGCGTGATTTTGCTATTGCCTACTGAGGTAGAAAGCATCATGAGACTCCTGTGTTGAAATTGATTTATTTGTTTCCTGCTGCAGGCACATACTCGGTGCGCTCCGCAATATCGCGCAAAGTCTGTGCCGGAACCTGGCCCAATGCCGTCAACCAATAGTCGTCTATCCGTGTACGAAAGACATTCATGGCTCCTTTGCGCATGGCGCCTTTGGCCAAGGGGTTATCGTGCACCTCATCGAAGGGCTCGATAAAAACAGAAATTGCAGCCACCCCGTCGGACACCACCAACTGGCTGACATTTTTGCCGGCTTGCATGGGACGCGAAACCTGCGTGAGCGCCTGGAATCCGTCCGGGAATGGAATACGCCAACCATCCTTGGGCAGATCCACAGGCTTCATGGGTGTTTCGATCACCTCCCAACCGCGTGTATTCCAGCTGGCCGCGAGGTCTTCGGAATCGACTTTGTCGCCTATTTGCAAACTATTGAACGAGATCTGGTCGATGATAGTCCGGTCGTTGTCCAGCGTTTGTGCCTTGAGCAACAGATGGGTTTTACTGTCAGTGCATATTTTGTAGCCATAGCGTTGCGCGTCTTTGGGGACCAATTCGACTATGGTGCATTCCCGACCGGCTATCCGATTGTGCGAATCGCCGATCTTGATGATGTAGTTGGCCGGAATGTTCTTGCCGTCATCCAGGAGCAGGCCCGGAAATCGATCGCCGCGTCTGCGCTCCATGAGGATCAGTTTTTTCTCTGGGACCAGGCATTGTGTAGTGTCGTTGTGCCGGACGTATTCGCGTGGCGGACCATCGAGCACTTCAATGCGCTCGCGCTCGCCTGTGCCGTCAACGATATGAACGACACGGGACGACACCATCATGGTGCCTTGCTGATAGGTGTAGACGCCGGAATAGTCGAGATCGCGCGCAGCCGCCTGTACCTTTTGCAACAGGACAACGCCCGGATCAGATGATAGGTTCTCGGCGCTGCCCGCCGCCTGGCTTGGCTGAACCAGCGCCATAGCGGCTGTAATGACCAGCAGATAACACATCAGATTGACGCCCATCCGCTGGGACCGAGCATTAGAGGGAAACCGAGTCGTTGTTTGCCACACTACAGCCATTACCTGGAAGCCCCCGAACCGAATGACACCTGCCTTACGGCGCTGGATCCTGAGATTTCGCGGTGCGCCTCCAGGTAGTCCCTGAGCGCGGGGTCTTCATTGGCACTGGCCAATACCTGTACTCCCGGCGATCCGACCGTTTCAGGGCCGGACAAATAAGGCAAAGCGACCCAGACGACTGTAACGACGGCGGCGGCAACGGCCAAGCCGGAAAGTCCGAGGCGCATGGGATTACGGCCGTGCAGATTGCGCGGAGCAACGATGGACGGCTCGGCATCGAGCGCTTTGGACACGCGAGCGTAAAAGAAATCGCTGGGCTTGATGGCCAGGTCCTGATTGCGCAGCACGTCGCCGATTAGATGGTAGGTATCCCATACTTGTCGCCCGTAGGGGCTGTCGAGGTCTTCGGGCCGGATTTCGGCCTCGCCGTCTATCCAGGAGGACACAGAAGCTTCCCATGAGGCCTGCTCCTGGTCTTGCCTGGCTTGATTGGCTGCTTGCATTTTCAAAACTCCTTACCAGCGACGCTCGGGGTCATTGCCAAGCACTGGTCGTAACTGCGCCGCAATAGCTTCCCGAGCGCGAAAAATACGCGAGCGCACCGTACCAATGGGACAACCCATGCTTGCTGCAATATCTTCATAGCTCATACCTTCGATTTCACGCAGGACAATAGCGGTGCGCAGATCCTCGGGCAATGTGTGGATCGCGGCATTTACCGTTTCAACGATTTGCCGGCTTGCCAACAATGATTCCGGGGTACTGATGTCTGTTAGGTTATCAATCGGGCTAAAAGTTTCACCATCTTCCGTTTCTATTGCATTTGGAGTGCTCGGACGGCGCCCGTTGGCCACTTGCCAGTTGCGGGCGGTATTGATGGCGATGCGATAAAGCCAGGTATAGAAAGCACTTTCTCCGCGAAATTGCGGCAGGGCTCTATAAGCCTTGATGAAAGATTCCTGGGCGACGTCCTCGATCTCAGAGGGGTCGCGCACCATGCGCGACAGCAGCCGCATGATCTTGCGCTGGTATTTCAGAACCAGCAGGTCGAATGCGCGCTTGTCGCCGCGCTGTACACGGGCGACCAATTCGGCATCTACGTCACGTTCGCTCATAGGCTTTCCTTTTGCAGGACTCGGCCGGGCATGGCAACTTGCCGGGCAACGTGCACGCATAATTCGCTCCAGGCCTGCCTGGATACAGTGGATCGCCAGATAGTCACCTCGACCGGCTTGCTTGAGGCGCTTGCAGAGTCCTGTAACCGAAGAGTCATCCACGCAAACGCGGGCCAGGCATGGGTGAGGCGCATAGTAGTTGTTGTCCCATGTAATGCGGCCTTCCAAAGACCGCAATCGAGCAGGGACAGTGTACCTGCATGCGCGGGCATACGGATTATGGGATAAATAGCCGACCGGGCGGCCAGGGCCAGCGCAACAAGTGCAAGACCGCAGGCCACCCAATTTGCCTGGACCAGGGGCCAAGCGATATAGGCCAATACAGACAATCCGCCGGAACAGGCCACCATGCCTAGCAGGCTGACCCAGCGCGGACGCTGGACCGGCCATTGTCCGGGCAATGTGACGGGGCGCTCCAGCTTAGACCCTCCGCACTATCATCGACCCATTAGTGCCGCCGAAACCGAACGAATTCGATAGCGCAATGTCGATCTTCATGTCGCGTGCCTGGTTGGCGCAATAGTCAAGATCGCACTCGGGATCCTGGTTGAAGATGTTGATGGTCGGAGGCGATATTTGGTGGTGCACGGCCAGCGTCGTGAACACCGCTTCGATTCCTCCGGCCGCGCCCAGCAGATGGCCTGTCATGGACTTGGTGGAATTGACCACCAGCTTTTTCGCATGATCGCCAAATGCCAGCTTGAGCGCTTCGGTTTCATTCTTGTCGCCCAATGGCGTGGACGTACCGTGCGCATTGACGTAGTCGACCTCGTCGGCGTTGATGCCGCCGCTACGCAAGGCATTGATTACCCCACGCTTTGGGCCGTCACGATCGGGCGAAGTGATATGGTAGGCGTCGGAGCTCATGCCGTAACCGGCAAACTCGCCGTATATGCGGGCACCACGCTTGCGGGCGTGTTCGTACTCTTCAAGCACCAGCGCGCCCGCGCCCTCGCCCAGCACGAAACCATCGCGATCGCGGTCCCAGGGACGCGACGCCGTAGTCGGGTCGTCATTACGGGTCGACAGGGCCCGCATGGCGGCGAAACCGCCAATACCCAGGGGGGAAACCGTTGATTCGGCACCGCCCGCGACCATGACATCGGCATCGCCATATTCGATAAGGCGCGCGGCATCGCCGATGGAGTGCAGACCAGTCGTACACGCGGAAACGACCGCATAGCTGGGGCCCTTGAGACCCAGCATAATGGACAACTGGCCGGAAATAAGATTGATGAGTGAAGCAGGCACGAAGAACGGCGAAATCCGGCGTGCGCCACGCTCGAGATATTCGACCTGCTGTTCTTCGATACGCGGCAAGCCGCCGATGCCGGAACCAATGATGCTGCCGATACGGTCGGCGTTGCTTTCGGTGACTTCCAGGCCCGCATCGCGCCACGCCTGCACTCCCGCCGCCACGCCGTAATGGATGAAGGTATCCATTTGCTTGGCTTCCTTGGCGCTCATGTACTGCGTGACATCGAAATCTTTGACCTCACCCGCTATCTGGGCGTTAAACGCCGACGGGTCAAAACGCGATATGCGCGCGATACCCGAACGCCCATTCACGATATTGTCCCATGCACTGTCAATATCGCTGCCGACCGGCGAAACAATACCAAGACCGGTAATGACGACACGTCGTTTCACGGATGACTCCTAAAATAAAAAAGCGGCTTAAAGCGAATAGACGCGCTGTTTCGCCAGA
>JAKFDW010000294.1:0-2896 GCA_036675955.1 Orrella sp.
TTTTCGAGGACCACAATGGCGTCGTCCACGACCAGCCCGATGGCCAGCACCATGGCCAGCAGCGTCAACGTATTGATGGAGAAACCGAACAAATACATGATCCCGCAGGCGCCCACCAGGGACACGGGGATGGTGACAATTGGAATCAGGCTGGCGCGCAAATTGCGCAGGAAAAAGAAAATGACCAGCACCACCAGGATGATGGCCTCAACCACCGTCATGTACACAGACTTGATGGATTCCTGGATGAATACGGAGCTGTCGTAGGCTATGGTCAGCGACATTCCCGCCGGCAGGTTCTCGTTGATCAGCGCCACTTCGTTGCGCGCTTCCCTGGACAAATCGAGCGGGTTCGCGGTGGACTGCTTGGTAATGCCTATGGTCAGGCTTTGCTCGCCATTGAATCGCGCCAGCACGCGGTCGTCGGCCGGACCGATCTCGACATCGGCCACGTCGCTGAGCCGTACCGGATACCCTCGAACATTCGCGACGACTACCCTTTTGAACTGATCTGTTGTCTGCAGGTCGGTAGATGAGACGACAGAGAATTCCCGGTCCCGGGACTCGATGCGGCCCGCCGGAATCAGCACATTCTGCTGCAGCAACGCCGCTTCGACATCCTGCACGATCAGGCCATAGGCACCGAGCTTGGCCCGGTCCACATACACGCGCATGGACGGCAGGCGCTCTCCGTACACCCGCACTTCCGCCGCTCCGGGCAGTACGGACAAACGTGTCTTGACGAAACGATTGACGTAGTCGGACGCCTGCAAGGCCGAGTAATTCCCCGAGTTCACCCCTATATAGATAATGGGACTGGAGTCCGCCTCGACCTTGCTGATGATGGGTTCGTCGATCTCGTCCGGCAGAAAGCGCCGGGCACGCGATACCTTGTCGCGCACTTCGGCCGCCGCCGCATCCGGATCGCGCGCGAGATCGAACTTGATATTGATGAGGCTGCGTTCGGACCGGCTGCGCGAGGTCATTACATTGACCCCTTCGATACCAGCCAGCTGATCTTCCAGCGGCTTGGTCACCTGCGATTCAACGACTTCGGGCGAGGCGCCTTTGTAGCCGGTGATCACCGAGACGACGGGCTCATCGATAGCCGGATACTCGCGGACTGTCAGCCGTTCGTAAGAGATCAAACCGACCAATACGATGATGAGCGACAATACTGTCGCGAATACCGGGCGCTTGATGCAGACTTCGGAAAGAATCATGGGCGCACCGGAATTCAGGAAACCGCTGGTTTTTCGGCAGGCGGCAGGATCTCGACAGCCGAGCCGTCGGTTATTTTCTGCAAGCCCGACACGACGATATCGTCGCCTTCTTTCAGGCCGCTGACCACCTCGACCTGCCCGGCGCGTCGTTGCCCTATATTCACTTCCACCCGATGGGCATGGCCTTCTGCCACGCGAAAGACATACTGCGACTGTCCGGACGGAGCAAGCGCCGCCTCGGGCACGACCAGCGCCCGATCGTCGGCGAACTGCAACTGAACGCGGGCAAACATGCCGGGGCGTAAAGCGCCATCAGTGTTTGGAACATCGGCACGCAACAGTATGGAGCGCCCGCCCACATCGACCAGGGGACTGATTGCGCCCACGACGCCCTCGCGGACCTGCCCGGGCAACGCGTCAAAGCGCAAAGCCAGCTTGATCCCTTCGCGCACTTGTCCAAGAAATTGTTCCGGCACGCGAAAGTCGACATTGAGCGGATCGATGGATTCGATGGGAACAAGATCGATGCCGGGGCTGACGTAGTCGCCCACCGACACATTGCGCAGTCCAATGAGGCCGTCAAAGGGAGCGCGTATTGCGGTTTTGTCCAGATGCGCCTTGGCCAGCGCGGCAGCGGCCTGCTGGATCTTCAGCTGGCTGGCGGACTCGTCGCGCGCCTGCTTGCTGATGAAGCCTTGCTTGGTCAGCTCGACCGCGCGCCGGTACTGGCTGGAAGCAAGACTCAGATTGGCCTGCGCCTGTTGCAATTGCGCCTTGACCACGCTGTCATCCAGCCGCACCAACACCTGTCCTTTGCTGACCTTGCCGCCCTCGTCGAAGTTGATTTCCACGATGCGGCCGGTGACTTCGGGGCGCAGCATGACCGAGTCCCTGGACCGCAAGCTGCCCACGGCCGAAACTCCGCGCTCCCAGGGAACCAATCGTACTGGCTCGACCTGCACCGCAATTTTCTTTTCCGCTGCAACTATCGCAGGCGCCGAGCCGGTTTTCGTGGCCGCCCGCGACGGGATCGCATTGCGATCGGCCAACCACCATGCGCCCCCGGCGCCCAGCGCAATCCCGGTCGCCAATATCAGCAGGAAACTCATCGTGGAATTCTTCATCGCATTAAAACAGAACTGGACACAATTTGTGACTGTAGCACCGGAAGGCCTATTAATTCACGCTTTTCTGAATAAGCGCCGCGCGTGCGTGATCCACCCCAAGATTGGCCAATTCATCGGCGCGCTCGTTGCCGGGATCGCCCGCGTGCCCACGGACCCATCGCCAAGTGAGCTCATGTTCCCCAACAAGCAGGTCCAGCTCTTTCCATAGGTCGGCATTCTTTACCGGCTTCTTGTCGGCGGTGAGCCAGCCACGCCGCTTCCAGTTCGCCAACCATTCGCTCATTCCTTTCTGCACGTATTGCGAATCGGTATGCACCACCACATCGCAAGGACGCTTCAAAGCCTTTAGTGCCTGAATTACAGCCATGAGTTCCATACGATTATTCGTAGTATTGGGCTCGCCGCCGTACAGCGCTTTTTCGTGCCGCCCCTGGCGCAACAAAGCGCCCCATCCGCCCAAGCCGGGATTGCCCTTGCAGGCGCCATCGGTCCATATTTCAACTTGACTGCTATTCATTAGAGTGTGTTGCCCAGGCTTTCGCTATA
>JAKFDW010000295.1:0-21841 GCA_036675955.1 Orrella sp.
CGCGGTTCCCCGTTTGAACAGACGCAATACGTGATCGGGCCACCAGCCGCTGTGGCGTATCCAGCGCCCGCCGAAATTGGAAAGCCTGGCGATCTTGTAAGCCTCGGCACGCGGCGATGCGAGTTCCCGCTGTATTTCCTGGGCCAGTTCAGGGGTGACGCGCTCGTCCGCGTCGATGGAAAGCACCCAGCTACAGGTGGCCAGGTCCAGCGCTCTGTTCTTCTGTTGGCCGAACCCGGGCCAGTCCGCGGTCGTGGTCACCTTGGCGCCCTTGTCCTGCGCTATCTCCCGGGTGCGATCATTACTGCCTGAGTCGACCACAATGATTTCATCGGCAAAACCGACTGAATCGATACAGTCCCCGATATGCGCGGCCTCATTCTTGGTGATGATAATGACGGAAAGAGTCATGGCTGCTTTTTGCCCATGCTGCGCTTCCATAGCTTCCATTTATTGAACAATGGCCCGATGACAGGATGGGCCGCAACCTGGATACGCCGCCCCACCGAATTGCCTGTCGTATTGCGCACCGCGAAACGATAGATATGCGCGGGTTCCGTGCCGGCGCGATTTTGCCCGAATGCCTTGGTGGTATAGAGGTAGCGGAAGCCGGCGTCTTGAGCCAGCCTGGTGTAATCGGCGTCGAAGTAGCCCTGGGGCCAGCAGAAATGCTGGGACACCATGCCCAGGTTTTCCTGCAATGCCGCGCGGGACAAGGCGAGTTCCTGCGCCATGTGCCGGTTTTTATCATGAGGGGCTTTCTGATCCCAGCGCGTGTGCGTATGCGTGTGGCTATGGAATTCAACTACCCCGTCGTCCCGCATGGCTTTTATTTCGCTCCAGCGAAGAATGACGTCGTCGCTGCGGCCCGCCTCGATGCGCCGTTCGCATTCGCGGTGCGAAGGGGTCTCGGGCAGTTCGCCCTGCCCCAGGCAATGCCGCAAGGGACCGTCCTTGATCCAGGAAGTCACCAGAAAAATGAGTGCCGTATAGCCGTACTTCTTGAGCAGCGGATACGCATAGACCCAGTTGTCCAGATAACCATCGTCGAAGGTGATAAGGATGGACTTCGCAGGAACCGGCTCACCGTTGAGGTGGCCCGCGAATTGATCGCTGGACAAGGAGCGGTAGCCGCGCCGCTGCAGCCACTGCAATTGATTCTCGAAATTCGTCGCCGATACGGAAATCATGCCGTCGACAGGCGAGACATGGTGATACATCAGTACCGGTACGGTCTGTGCGGATTTCATGATTTGCGTTCCTTGAGCCAACGAACGTAATTGCTTTCAGCGTGCTGCGCCATGGATTCTGCGCTGAACCTGCGTTCGACGCGGCAGAACATCACACCCGCCTGGCCCATTTTGCGGCGCAGCGCGGGGTCGTCGATGAGCTGCTTCAGGGCCTTTGTGAGCGCGGCTTGGTCATCCAGAGGCACCAGAAAACCATTGATACCGTCCCGTACCATTTCAGGCACACCGTCCACTTTTGTGCCGACCACCGGCAAGCCGGCGGCTCCGGCCTCGATGAAGACAGTACCGGAGGCTTCCTGCCGGGTAGCCAGGGCGAAGATATCGAAGCCGGCCAGGAGATTCGGAACGTCCTGGCGCGCACCGAGCAGATGCACACGCTTGCCCAAGCCCTTATCGGCCACATATTCCTGTACTTCCTCGAAAACGGGTGAGCCGCCGCCCACGAATACCAGGTGCACATTGGGCCGTTCCTTGATAAGCGGCTCCATGGCGTCGACAAGATCGCGATGCCCCTTCTGCGCCCGCATTACGGCAACGCAGCCCACCACAATATCGTTTTGCGCCAGGTGCAGCTCCTGTCGCAAGGTGGACTGTTCCGGCACGGGCTGCAAGTCTACCGCCGGATAGAGGGTGGCGACATGCTCTGGGCGAACGCCGCGGGAAATGAGGTGATTCCTCACGAAGTCGCTGGCCGCCGTCACGCGATGCGGAATGATCGTATACGACAACAAAGAACCGACTTTCTTGGCCAGATGGCGAGTGCGCACGATGAGCGGCGTACCTGCCAGGCGCGCGGCGCACCCGGCCAGTATCGTGTCGCGCCGGCTATGCGTGTTCAGGACATCGAAGCGGCCTGTTTTCAGTATCCGCCGTATCTTCACGACGCCCTTCACGAAATTGACAGGTCCGTCCATATAGGCGGTGTGCACGGTGAACCCCTGATCCCGCAGGCGCTGCACCAGCAGGGCATGAGGCTGGCACACGGCTTCCAGATGATGGCCGCGGTCACGCATGGCCATCATCATCCGCAGAATGTATTGCTCCTGGCCGCCAAAACTGGTGGCGGCTTCGGAATGCAAAATGCGCAAGGGCGTCATAAATAGTTTATCTCCACGCCTTCGGGTTCGGCCCAGGCACTAAGCTGTTCCAGCATGGCGTCGGCCATGCGCACGCGCCATTCTTCACCGAGCCGGACGGTGCACAGAAAATCATTCCGTTTCAGCCGCAGCTCAACCGGGATGCCGGGAACGCCGTTTTCCGGTTCCGCGCGGAACGGATTCAGCAACTGGCGCAAGCGCGCCGCATCGGCATTGCCATTGAGCGTGACGCGCAAACTGCGTGCACGGGCCTCCCGCGCCAACTGCAGGTCAAACACCGACTCGGCCGATACTCGCAAGCCCCCGGAAAAGTCGTCGTTACTGACCTTGCCCTGGATGATGATAAGTCGATCTTCCTTGAGTCGATTGCGGTGTTGTTCGTACAGCTCGTTGAAAATGGCGACTTCGATCTGAGCCGAGCCGTCGTCCAGCACGGCATACAGCATCCTGCCTCGACGCGTCATTTTGGGCCGCACGGACGACAGCACTCCGGCGAACCATTGCAGGCTGCGCGATGGTTCGAGACGGGCCAGCGGCTGCGGGGCGAAGCGGCGAACTTCATCGCGCCAGGCATCGAAGAGGTGGCCGCTGAAGAAGAAACCCAGGGCCGCTTTTTCTTCTGTGAACCGCGTCTGCAGATCCCAGGGCGGCACCTTGGCCAGCTCGCCCTCGACAATGTCATTGGCGTCGTCGGCAAACAGGGAAACCTGATTGGCGCTGCGCTCGGCCTGCTCGGCAGCTTCGATGGCATTCCCGACTGTTGCCAGCAAGGCAGCGCGGTTCTCTTCGATCTGGTCAAAAGCGCCCGCCCGAATCAGAGCTTCGATGCTGCGCCGGTTTACCGAATGCCGGTCGATGCGGCGGCAGAAATCGAACAGGCTGACAAACGGCCCTCCTTCCTCACGCGCCTTGATAATCGCTTCGACTGCGCCCTGTCCGGTGCCCTTGACGGCGCCCAGCCCATAGCGCATGGTGCGCGGCGGCTTGCCCTTGGCCGAATGCTCGTCCATGACCGGCTCGAAGCGGTAGGCCGAGGCATTGACGTCAGGTGGCAGGACTTGCACGTCGTTGGCCAGTGCATCCTTCCAGAAAATCTGGACCTTGTCCGTGTCGTCCATATCGGAGGACAGGGTGGCTGCGATAAATTCGGCAGGATGATAGGCCTTGAGCCAGGCAGTCTGATAGGCGATAAGGGCGTAGGCCGCGGAGTGGCTCTTGTTGAAACCGTAACCCGCGAACTTTTCCATCAGGTCGAACAGCTTGACGGCCAGGTCCGCCGCATAGCCTTTTTCGACCGCACCCTTCTCGAAGATGGCCCGGTGCTCGGCCATTTCCTCGGCCTTCTTCTTGCCCATGGCGCGCCGCAGGAGGTCGGCGCCACCCAGGGAGTATCCGCCTATGATCTGCGAGATGAGCATGACCTGCTCCTGGTACACAATCACACCATAGGTGCTTTTGAGTACCGATTCCAGGTCCTTGTGGAAATAATCGACTTCGGCGCGCCCGTGCTTGCGATTGACGAAATCGACCACCATGCCCGATTCGAGCGGTCCGGGCCGATACAAGGCCAGCATGGCGATGACGTCTTCAAACGTGTTGGGCTTGAGATTCTTGAGCAGCTCTTTCATGCCGCGCGATTCGAGCTGGAATACCGCTGTGGTATTGCCCTCGCTGAGCAGCTTGTAGGCCCGCATGTCGTCAAGTTTGAGCGCCATGATGTCGAAATCGCGCTTGGTCTCGTTGAACTGGCGCACATAGCGTACCGCCCAGTCCAGGATAGTCAGGTTGCGCAAGCCGAGGAAGTCGAACTTGACCAGACCGGCGGCCTCGACGTCGTCTTTGTCGAACTGGGAAACAGTATTGCTGTCGACGCCCGGCTGACAATACAAGGGACAGAAGTCCGTCAGCTTGCCCGGCGCGATAAGCACACCGCCGGCGTGCATGCCGATATTGCGGGTCAAGCCTTCGAGCGGACGCGCCAGGTCGATAAGCGCCCTGACCTCTTCGTCTTGCTCGTACCTTTCCTTGAACGCAGGTTCCTCGGCCAGCGCACGGCCTAGCGTCCAGGGGTCGGCCGGGCTGAACGGTATCATCTTGGACAGGCCGTCGCACAGCATATAGGGCATTTCCAGCACGCGACCGACGTCGCGCACCACCGCTTTTGCCCCCAGTGTTCCGAACGTCGCGATCTGGCTTACTGCCTCTTTGCCGTACTTCTGCTTGACGTAATCGATGACGCGTTCGCGGTTGTCCTGGCAAAAGTCGATGTCGAAGTCGGGCATGGAGACCCGCTCGGGATTCAGGAAGCGTTCGAACAGCAAGTCGTAGCAGATGGGATCCAGGTCGGTAATGCCCAGCGAATACGCGACCAGCGAGCCTGCGCCCGAGCCGCGGCCCGGCCCGACGGGCACCCCATTGTTCTTGCCCCAATTGATGAAGTCGGCAACGATCAGGAAGTAACCCGAAAAGCCCATGCTGATGATAGTCTTGCATTCCCAGCGCAGACGCTCGAGATACTGCGGGTAGCGCGCCTGGCGATCGGCTTCGTCCGGAAACAGCTGCGCCATGCGCACCGCCAGGCCCTCTTCCGCAAGATGACTCATGTAGTCGTCCAGCGTAATGCCGTCCGGCGTGGGGAAGTCGGGCAGATGCGGCTTGCCCAGGACCAGCGTCAGGTTGCAGCGCTTGGCGATCTCGACGGAATTGGCCAGGGCCGACGGAACGTCCTCGAAGCGCTGCGCCATCTCCTGGCTGCTGAGCAGGTATTGATCCTCGGTAAAGCGGCGCACCCGCTTGGCGTTGGCCAGTTGCTCGCCTTCGGCAATACAAACACGGGCTTCATGGGCACGAAAGTCACCGCGCTGAACAAACTGCACCGGATGGGTGGCCACAACCGGAAGATTCAGCTCACCCGCCAATCGCATCGCTTGCTGTACATAGGCTTCGTCGCCGTCGACGCCCGCGCGCTGGAGTTCGACGTAGTAACTGCCGGGAAACGCCCTGGCCCAATTTGCCGCCAGAACGGCCGCCTCGGCCGGCTTGCCGGCTTCGAGCATTTGCCCGACATCGCCCATGCGTCCGCCGGAGAGCACAATGAGACCGGTCTTGCCCATAAGCCAGTCGCGGCGCACTTCGGCGCGCCCGCGATACTGGTTCTCCAGCCAGGCGCGGCTGAGCAGCTCGCAAAGCGCCAGATAGCCTTGTTGACTGCTGGCAAGCAGCAACAGCCGGAACGGCTTTTCGCGGTCGAGTTCGTTTTCAAGCCAGATATCGGCACCGGCGATGGGCTTGAGGCCCGCCTTGCGGGCGGCCTTGTAGAACTTGATGAAACCGAACAGATTGCATAGGTCGGTGAGCGCCATGGCCGGCTGTCCGTATTCGGCGGCCTTCGCCACCAGATCGGGAATGCGGCCTATGCCATCGACCACCGAAAACTCGGAGTGGATGCGCAGGTGTACAAATAAAGGGGAGAAATTCGCTTCGGTCATGATGGAATTGTACCCAGTGATCGACCTAGCGCTGCATGGTTGACCACGCTTTCTGAAGCCGTTTTACAGAAACAGGCATGGGCGTGCGCAATTCCTGTGCAAACAAGGCAACCCGCAGCTCTTCGAGCAGCCAGCGGTAGTCGTCCATCTGCGCGTCCGGCGCCCCCTTGAGCGCCGATAAAGCCCGCTGGTACTGAACGATCAGCGGCGCCATTTCGGCCATCAGGCGGCTGTCCCTGGCCGGATCGGCGCGCAATTTATCGATACGCACCTGGGCCGCCTTCAGGTAGCGCGGATATTGTGTCAATTGGCGATAAGGCGTGCCGCGCACAAACCATTTGGTCATCAACTGGCCCTGCTGCTTTTGCAGGTCGGCATAGGCCGCCGCGTGGGGCTTGGCCTGCGGCAGCTTTTTCATAAGCGCCGCCCATTCCGTCAATATCTGGCCAGTCAGCCGGGCGATCTCCTGGGCCAGCAAACCCAGGCGGGTCTTGCCTTCGCTGCGGCGCAACTCAAAGCTTTCCTTGTCGCTGGGCCAAGGCTCGGCCAGGCATGCCTGATCCAGCGCGCAGTCGATGATCTGGTCCCGCAACTCTTCCTGAGTGCCCAGGCTCATGTAAAGCATGCTCATCCGGGTCAGGTCGCCAAGATTTTTCTCAAGAAACTTCACCTGTTCGCGCAGCGCCAGACGAAAAAGCCGCAACAGGCCCGCATGATGCTGCACCCGCGCTTCGCCCGGGTCGTCGTAGACGTCGAGATCGCAATGAGTCTGGCGGTCCACCAATGCCGGATAACCCACAAACGACTGCCCCTTGCGACGGATCTCCATGATCTCCGGCAAGGCGCCGAAGGTCCAGTCGGTGAGCTTTTCGTGTGCCAGCGCCTGGGCGACCTGATCATCGCGTGCAGCAAATTTCTGGAACGACGCCTGGGCCTGTTTGCCATGCTCGGCCTTGAGTTGGTCCAGATTCCGGCCGCCCGAAAGCATGCGGCCATGTTCGTCGACGACCTTGAAGTTCATGAACAGGTGGGCCGGGAGAGTTTCCACCTTGAAATCGCTACGCAGCGGCCTCACTTTGAGCTCTGCCGACATGTCCGCGCCTATGGCCTCCAGCAGCCCGCCCTCCGGTTCGCTTGCCCGGTCGAACCAGCGATCGACGAAACCCGCCGCATAGTCGGGCAAAGGCACGCAATGCCGCCGGATTTTCTGCGGCAGCGATTTGAGCAGCAAGTGGACTTTTTCCTTGAGCATGCCAGGCACCAGCCACTCGCAGCGCAGCGGGTCGATCTGGTTCAGTGCAAACAGCGGAACGGTCAGTGTTACGCCGTCGCGCGGCGAACCCGGCTCGAAATGGTAGTCGAGCGCCATCTGCACGCCCTGCCACTCCACTTTCTTGGGAAAGACGTCGGTGGTGATGCCGGCTGCGTCATGCCTCATCAAGGCATCGCGCGTAAGCATCAGCGCTTGCGCCTGCTGCTTGTCGAGCCGCTTGAACCACTTCTCCAGCGTTATGGTCTGGCAGACCTCTGCCGGTATCTGCTGGTCGTAGAATGCGTGGATCAAGGCGTCGTCGACCAGAATGTCGGGCCGCCTTGTCTGGTGTTCGAGTTTCTCTATGGCCGCTATCAACTGGCGGTTATGCTTCAGAAACGGCAAGGATGAGTCGATGTCGCCCGGCACCAGCGCCTGCCGGATGAACAGTTCCCGCGCCTGGGCCGGATCGACCTTGCCAAAGTGGATCCGGCGCCCCGTATACACGGGCAAGCCGTAAAGCGTGGCCCGCTCGTTGGCGACGACCTGTCCGGCTTTCTTTTCCCAGCGCGGATCCGACCAGCTTCGTCGTATCAGGTGCGCGCCGACTTTTTCCAGCCACACTGGATCTATGCGGGCCACGCAACGCGCGTACAGGCGTGTAGTTTCCACGAGCTCGGCTGCGACTATCCAGCGCCCGGCCTTCTTGACCAGGCGCGAACCCGGGTGAATATTGAAGCGGATATCGCGGGCGCCCTGGTAAGTGCCGCTATCCTCGCTTTTCAGGCCAATATTCCCCAGCAGGCCGGAAAGCAGGGCCAGATGGGTCTGCTCATAAGTCGCGGCCAGCGTATTCATGCGCCAGCCCTGCTCGCCGACTATGGACGCCAATTGGCTATGCACGTCGCGCCACTCGCGCAGGCGCAGCGGCGAGAGGAAATTCTGCCGCAGCAAGGCTACCAGCTTGCGCTGCGATGCCTTGTGCTCGACCTGCTCGCCATACCATTGCCACAGCTTCACGTAGGAAAGGAATTCCGACTTGTCGTCGCCGAACTTGGCGTGGGCCGCTTCGGACGCCTCGCGCTCGTGCATGGGCCGGTCCCGCGGATCCTGCACTGACAGGGCCGAGGCGATGATGAGGATTTCAGCCAGGCACTCGTGATCTTTGGCAGCGAGAATCATGCGGGCCAGACGCGGGTCTACCGGCAGGCGCGCCAGGGTTCGTCCCACTTCTGTCAGACGATTGTCCTCATCCAGGGCACCGAGTTCCTGGAGCAGATGATAGCCGTCGGCGATCGCACGGCCAGATGGCGCATCGACGAAAGGAAAGGTCTCGATATCGTCGAGCTTCAGCGCTTTCATGCGCAGTATGACCGAGGCCAGTGAAGAGCGCAGCACTTCGGGATCGGTGAAGGCGGCGCGATTCTTGAAATCGTCTTCGCCGTACAAACGTATGCACACGCCCGGGCCGATACGCCCGCAGCGGCCCGCCCGCTGGTTGGCCGACGCCTGGCTGATGGGCTCGATACGCAGCTGCTCGACCTTGTTGCGCCATGAATAACGCTTGACGCGAGCCAGTCCGCTGTCCACGACATAGCGGATACCAGGTACCGTCAAAGAGGTTTCAGCCACGTTGGTGGCCAGTATTATGCGGCGCGCACTGCTTTGCGGACGGAAGATGCGTTCCTGTTCGGCCTGCGACAGCCTGGCATACAGGGCAAGCACTTCGGTACTCGGAGGATGGTTTTTTCGCAAGGCTTCGACCGTCTCGCGGATCTCGCGCTCGCCGGGCAGGAATACCAGTACATCGCCCTGGCCATGGCGCGCGCATTCCGCGACGCCTTCCACTACCGCGTCGATCAGGTCGCGTTCTTCGTCGGCATTGGCGCGCCGGCTGCCCGGCTCGGCGCCGTCAGGCTCTTTGTCCTGCATGACAGGCCGGTAAACAATATCGACCGGATACAAGCGGCCAGACACCTCGATGACCGGCGCCGGCTTGCCATTTTGCGCAAAATGCCGGGAAAAGCGGTTCGCATCGATTGTCGCCGAAGTAATGATCACCTTGAGGTCGCGGCGCTTGGGCAGCAACTGGCTGAGAAAGCCCAACAGGAAATCGATATTCAGGCTGCGCTCGTGCGCCTCGTCGATGATGATGGTGTCGTAGCGGCGCAGCAAGGGGTCGCGCTGCGATTCCGCCAGCAAAATGCCGTCGGTCATCAGCTTGATCGCGGCATTGGGGCCCGTGCGGTCATTGAAGCGTATCTGGTAGCCCACCCAATCGCCAAGCTCGGTCTTGAGCTCGTCGGCAATCCGCTTGGCGACCGACGTGGCGGCAAGCCTGCGCGGCTGGGTGTGGCCTATCATTTTTTCCTGCCCACGGCCCAGCTCCAGGCAGATTTTGGGCAACTGCGTGGTCTTTCCCGAACCGGTTTCGCCGCTGACAATCACAACCTGGTGCGCCATGATTGCCGCCGCGATATCGTCGCGACGCGCGCTGACCGGCAAGTCTTCGGGATAATCGACAGGCGGCAAGGGCCGCTTGACCACCGGCCCTGCTTGCGGCCGGCGCGCGGCATTCTGCCCGCGAGCGGACTTGGGACTTTTGTCTTTGTGTTCGTTTTCCGACAAATTGACAGGCTCTTGCATGAAACTTCTTTTGAGTAAGCAGTCCGTCATTATAATTTTGCTCCGGACCTAAACATTTGCAGACACATTACATTACCTCATGACCCCTATCGACATCGATACCACCCTCTCCGCGCAGGATGCGCCCGAATTTGCTCCGGCCCAGTTTGTGCGGTGGTTTCGCGAGGTAGCGCCCTATGTGCACGATTTCCGGGGCAAGACCTTCGTCGTTGCCTTCGGCGGCGAGCTGGTCAGCGACAACGCGCTCAACACGCTGGTACAGGATCTCTCACTGCTCTCGGCGCTGGGGGTAAAGCTTGTGCTGGTGCACGGTTCGCGTCCGCAGGTAAACGAACAACTCAAGCTCAAAGGCTACGCAACGCAGTTCGGCCGCGGCACTGAGCCCACCAGCGATGAAGCACTGGAATGCGCCAAAGAGGCCGCCGGTGAAATCCGGCTGGATATCGAAGCGGCATTCAGCCAGGGGCTGCCCAATACGCCGATGTCGCATGCACAGATACGGGTCATATCGGGGAATTTCGTCACCGCCCGTCCGGTGGGTGTCATTGACGGTGTCGATTACACCCACACTGGCGCCGTGCGCAAGCTGGATGTCGATGCCATCAAGATGATTATTCACCAGGGTGCAATAGTACTGCTTTCGCCGCTGGGCTTTTCGCCCACGGGCGAAGCCTTCAACCTGGCCATGGAAGACCTGGCAACCAGCGCCGCAATCGCGCTGCGCGCCGAGAAATTGATTTTCCTTACCCAAAATAAGACGGTCTGCAACGAAGATGGTTCCGTCGACACAGAACTGGCCCGCGAAGATGCCGACAAACTGCTGGCGGCCGGCACACTGGATGAAGACACTTCTTCGTTCCTGACTTATGCCTCGCGCGCCGTCAAACGCGGCGTGGCCCGCGCGCACCTGGTGCCCTATACCCTGGACGGCAGCGTGCTGCTGGAAATCTTCACCCACGACGGTGTCGGGACCATGGTGGTGGAAGACACGCTGGACGACCTGCGCCCAGCCACTGTCGATGACGTCGGCGCCATCGTGCAACTCATCGAACCGCTGGAAGCCGACGGAACACTCGTCCCGCGCGGCCGTGCCGTTATCGAACGCGACGTCGAAAAATTCACCGTCCTGGAACACGACAGCGTCATCTATGGCTGCGTGGCGCTGATGCCCTACCTGCAGGAAAACATGGCGGAAATGGCCTGTCTGATCGTCCAGCCCGAATGGCAAGGATCCGGCGAAGGCGAAGTGCTGTTGCGCCATGCCGAGTCCAAGGCTCGCGCCATGGGAGCCAAACGGCTGTTCGTCCTTACCACGCGCACATCCCACTGGTTCATGAAGCGCGGCTTCGTGCAAGGCGGGATTTCCGATCTTCCCAAAGAGCGCCAGGCGCATTACAACCGCTCTCGCAATAGCCTGGTATTTATCAAGAAACTTTAAAATCGGTTAGTCCTGCGTCCCGGTACAATACTCAGATTGGATAACCCGTTCTAAAGGTAAGACTGTCATGGCACGTATGGTTCAGTGTGTAAAGCTCAAGCGCGAGGCCGAAGGCCTGGATTACCCCCCGTATCCGGGCGATCTTGGCGTGCGCATCTGGCAAAACGTTTCCAAGGATGCCTGGGCGCAGTGGATGGATACCCAAACCCGCCTGGTAAACGAGAACCGGCTGAACCTGGCCGACGCGCGTGCGCGCAAGTACCTGGCCCAGCAAATGGAAAGCTTTCTGTTTGAGGGCGCGGATGTCGAAGCCCACGGCTACGTACCGCCTCAGGATTAACGCAGCCGCATGAAAGCCGCCCGGGGAAGCGCCGCGGGCGGCAAACAGGGGTAGCCCTCTACCCTTACGTTTCGTTTTCTTCGTTTACCGGCTCGCCACGCGCCATGCGCTCGGTG
This sequence comes from Orrella sp., assembly GCA_036675955.1. GTDB lineage: Bacteria > Pseudomonadota > Gammaproteobacteria > Burkholderiales > Burkholderiaceae_B > Pollutimonas. The sequence continues at coordinate 11,628 of JAKFDW010000295.1, forward strand.
TTCTTGATGCCGGTATGGCGCACATCATCGCCGCGAACCATGTAGATTACGCGTTCTGACATGTTCTTGGCGTGATCGCCTATGCGCTCGAGCGCGCGGGCAATGAAGATAAGGTCTATAGAGCGCGAAATGGTGCGGGGATCTTCGATCATGTAGGTAATGATGTGCCGCAGCGAACCCTTCCATTCCTTGTCGACTTCCTTGTCGTTGCGCACGACCTGGGCGGCATGCAGGGGATCCTGGCGTGCAAAGGCATCGAGTGAATCGCGTATCATGGCCGTGACAAAGCCAGCCATATGCCGCAGTTCCACCACGGGCTCGTAGCGCACTTCGGATTCGTGCAGGCGGCGCGCCATTTTGGCGATTTTCTCGGCCTCGTCGCCGCAGCGCTCCATATCGGTAAGCATTTTCGAAACCGACAGCAAAAGACGCAAATCGCCCGCGGTGGGCTGATTGCGCGCAATAAGCAGGCTTATGCGTTCGTCGATTTCGACTTCGAGCCGATTGACCTCTTTTTCGCGCTCGCGCACCTGATCGACCAGACTGAGATCGCCGGTTGCCAGGGCTTCCATGCCATCTTTGACCATGGCCTCGACCAGGCCGCCCATTTGCAGGAAAAGGGAGCGCGTGGTCTCGAGGTCGGAGGTGAACTGCTTATTGGTATGCTCGGACATGTCTGCCTTCGGTCAATGCGGGAATCAATAAAATAACTAGCGTAGCACCATAGGCGCCTTCTGTGTACAGACTACACGCCCAAGATGACACCATTATGACGCGTTTTTTTCAAGCCGCAGTACACCGCTCTGAGTGGAAACCAGCACCACGTCGGCGCCCGCCAGGGCGAACAGGCCGCAACTGACGACGCCGGGTATATTGTTGATGCGTGCCTCCAATTGCCCGGGTTCGCTGATGGCCAGCCCCGACACATCGAGAATCTGGCAGCCGTTATCGGTGACGAAGCCGGTACGCAAGGCCGGCTTGCCGCCCAGTTGGACCAATTGCCTTGACACGCACTCGCGTGCCATGGGGATGACCTCTACCGGCAAGGGGAATTGCCCCAGGCACGCAACCCGCTTGGATTCGTCAACGATGCACACAAAACGATCGGCCACGGACGCAACGATTTTCTCGCGCGTCAGCGCGCCGCCCCCGCCCTTGATCATGTTTAGCCCATGATCGATTTCATCGGCGCCATCGACGTATAAAGGCATCCCCAGCACTTCGTTCAGGTCGAAGACCTGGATACCAAGCGCTTCCATGCGGGCCGAACTGCGTTCCGAGCTGGACACGGCTCCGCGGAACCGGCTTTTATGCGGCGCCAGGGCATCGATGAAAATATCGACGGTGGAGCCGGTACCGACACCAAGTACGGTGTCGGGCGTTAGAAAAGGAAGAACATATTCGACAGCTGCTTGTGCGACATTCTGTTTGAGTTCTGTCTGGGTGAGCATGGTAACGATTCCTGGCGTGTGCAACTGCGACGGTGATTGTGTTGGGGCGCCTTTTGCGCGATACGCGTGGCGGGCGCTATGCGGCCGGTGTGAAAAGTTCGCTGTACTTCTTCTCGGAGAACCCTAGGCTGACGCTGCCGGAACCGGTCACGGCTACAGGCCTTTTGATCAGCGCGGGAAATTCCGCAATGAGCGTGAGCCACTGCTGCTCATCTGCCGGTGTCTTGCGGCTTTCGGGCAAGTTGCGCCAGGTCATGGAGGCGCGGTTCACCAGTTTTTCCCAACCGCCAAGTTGCGCCGCCCACTGTGCAAGCTGCGCACCGGCCACGGGCTGGTCACGATAGTCGGTGAACGAGAAAGAAACGGCATGCTGCTTCAGCCAATTTACGGCTTTCACACAGGTACTGCAGTTCTTCAAACCATAAAGCTGCACAAAGTCCATTGCGTCTTTTCCTTAACTAAGACTGTCTGCGCCACTGCATGCGACTGAGCACCACCACAGTGATGGCGACGGCAAGCATGAATAAAGTGGCGAGCGCATTTATTTCCGGCTTCAGGCCCAGGCGCACCCGTGAGAACACCTCCACCGGCAAGGTAGTGTAGCCGGGGCCCGACAAGAACGAGGCGATGACCACATCATCGAGCGAGAGGGTAAAGGCAAGCAGCCACGCCGCCAGGATGGCCGGAACGATCAAAGGCAAGGTGATCACGAAAAACACCTTCAGTGGCGTGGCCCCGAGGTCCAGCGCCGCCTCTTCCAGAGAACGATCCAGGTCCCGGATGCGCGACTGGATGATGACGGCCACATAGGCCACGCACAGGGTTACATGCCCCACCCATATGGTGAAGACGCCATTGCCGGCGGGCCATCCGAACAAATCGCTGATCTCGACAAACATCAGCAGCAGCGAAATACCCAGCACCACTTCCGGCATGACCAGCGGCGCGCTGAGCATGCCGATATACAACGCAAAGCCTCTGAAACGCCCCATGCGCGCAAGCACGTAACCCGCCCAGGTGCCTATGATGACGGCGGCCGTGGCGGTGAGCGTGGCGATCAGCAATGACAGCCTTGCCGCGGACAGTAGCGCCTGGTCATTGAAGAGCTCGACATACCATTTGAACGAAAACCCGGTCCACGAGGTCATCATGGGCGAGTCGTTGAACGAAAACACCATCAGGCACAGAATGGGCAAATAAAGGAACGCGTACCCAATTGCCAGCACAATGGCGCGCAACGCGGGATCAGGCCTGGTCATGACGCCCTCCGCTTTTGCGTTTCCAGCTGCCTGACCTGGTTGTACTGGAATATCACCAGCGGTACGAGCAAAAGCATGACCATCACGCAGGTGACCGCGGCCGCCATTGGCCAGTCGGCGTTATTGAAGAATTCCGTCCACATCACGCGGCCCATCATCAGCGTATTGGCGCCTCCCAGCATTTCCGGAATGACATACTCGCCCACAGACGGTATGAAAACCAGCATGGCGCCGGCGATCACACCGGGCATCGACATGGGCAGGGTCACGCTGAGAAAAGCGTGCCACGGACGGGCGCCCAGGTCGTAAGCGGCTTCCAGGAGCCGGACATCCAGCTTGACCAGATTGGCGTACAAGGGAAGGATGAAAAAAGGCAGATAGGCGTAAATCAGGCCGATATATACCGCCATATCGGTCCGATAGATTTCAAGCGGCGCGGTGATGATCCCCAGCCACTGCAACAGCTTGTTCAGCAGGCCGTCATTACGCAGTATTCCGACCCAGGCATATACACGCAACAGCAGCGACGTCCAGAAAGGGAGTATGACGGCCAACAACAGCACGTTGCGTACAGACGGACTGGAACGCGCGATATAGTACGCCATCGGGTAACCGATCAGGGCGCAGCATACCGTGGTGACCAGCGCCATCTTGATCGAATTTAAATACGTGGCAATGTACAGGCTGTCGGTGAACAAAAGACCGTAACCGCGCAGATTCAGCGCCAGCGATACAGTCTGATCCTTGATTTCGGCCAGCGACGTATAAGGTGGAACACCGAACCTCAGGTCAGCGAAGCTTATCTTCAAAACCAGAATAAACGGCACGAGCAGCACCAGTGTCAGCCAAAGGAATGGCGGCACGATAGCCAGAGTCGTTCTTGCGGGCAAGGCCCGGCGCCAGGTGAACTTCTTCATGACGGCAAAACGGTGGCGCTGTCGCTGGACCAGCTCGCGAACACCTGATCTTCCAAACCCGGGGCGTCGGCCTGCGAGAGCACCAAGCTGGGAACCATCGCTTCGACCATCGAGCCCGAATCCAGCCGGATCTGGTAGCGTGCATAACTGCCCATCCAGGCCACGTGGCTGACCATGCCTCTTGCCCAATTGGATTCGGACTCCGGCTGCTCGCGCAACACCCGTATGTGCTCCGGGCGTACCGAGACATGCACTTCCATGCCCAGGGGCTCGCTGATGCCATGGTTGACATACAGAGGACGCGAGAGATCGCCGCTTTCAATCAGGACATGGTCGGACTCATCGACCACTATCGTTCCGGTGAACAGATTGGTGTTTCCGATGAAACCTGCGACAAAACGTGAATTCGGAAAAGTATAGACGTCTTGAGGCGTGCCGTACTGGACGATCTGGCCCTCGGACATGACGGCCAGGCGATGCGCCATGGTCATGGCTTCTTCCTGATCGTGCGTAACCATGATGCAGGTGACGCCGACTTCATCCAGGATTCTGGCCAGTTCGATCTGGGTTTTCTGCCGGATTTGCTTGTCGAGCGCCGACATCGGCTCATCCAGCAACAACAGCTTGGGCCGCTTGACCAGGCTGCGCGCCAGGGCGACCCGCTGTTGCTGGCCGCCGGAAAGCTGCTGGGGTTTGCGCCGTGCATAGCTGCCCATCTGGACGAGATCCAGGGCAGCGAAAACACGATCGTGTATTTCGTTCCTGGGTACGCCTTCCTGTTTCAGGCCGAAGCCCACATTCGCCTCGACAGTCATATGAGGAAAAAGCGCATAGGACTGAAACATCATGTTGACCGGCCGGCGATAGGGAGGCAGGTCGGTGATGTCTTCGTTGTCGAGAAAAATACGGCCCGAGCTTACCTGTTCGAAGCCGGCCAGAATGCGCAGCAGGGTCGATTTTCCGCAACCCGAGCTGCCCAGCAAGGCAAACACTTCGTGGCGGCGCACCGATAAATTGACCGACTGCACAGCCACGGTGTCGCCGAATATCTTGACGACCTCTTCGACGCGCACGAACTCGTCGGCGTCTCCCGACCAGGATGGAACAACAGGGCGAGGATCCGGCATACGACTACCTTCCCGATTTCAGTTCGGCCCACATGCGCGTCTGCAGACGCATGATGGACAAAGGCTGCGGCTTGATGACATACAAGGTCTTGGCCACCTCGGGCGGCGGGTAAATCATGGGATTGTCGGCGACGTCCTTGACCACATACTGGCGGGCCTCTTTGTTAGCGTTCGGGTAGAACATGGTGTTGGTGATCGCCGCATGCACTTTCGGCGTTTCGATGTAGTTGATAAACGCGTGCGCTTCGTCGACATTGGCCGCGCCTTTGGGGATGGCCATGGTGTCGAACCAGGCCGGTGCTCCGCCCTGCGGAATGAAATAATCGATGCTGTAATCTTTGGCCGCGTCGCGGGCCCGCTTGCGTGCGATCATCACGTCGCCCGAGAACCCATACACCATGCATAGGTCTCCCCCGGCCAGTTCGTCGATATAACCGGACGAGCTGAACTGCCGGATGTAGGGCCGTATGGTCTTCAAGAGCTCGAGCGCCTGCTTGTAGTCTTCGGGTTGGCTGCTATTGGGATCTTTGCCAAGGTAGTGCAATACCGCCGGGAAAACCTGAGCGGCTTCGTCCAGCACCGATATGCCGCAGGCCTTCAGCTTTTCCGCATTTTCCGGCTTGAACAGCATGTCCCAGCTGTTCAAAGGCGCATCCTTGCCCATGATTTCCTGGACCTTGGTGACGTTATAGCCAAGGCCGTTCGTGCCATACCCCCAAGGAACCAGGTACTGATTTCCCGGATCAACCGAGGCGACGAGATCCATGAGATCCTGGTCCAGGTATTTCCAGTTGGGGATCTTGGATTTGTCCAGCTTCTGGAACAGCCCGCCTTCGATCTGGCGCGCAGCATAGTGGGTGGAAGGCACCACCACGTCGTACCCCGATTTGCCGGTGAGCAACTTGGCCTGCAAGGCATCGTTGCTGTCGTAGACGTCGTAGCGCACCTGTATGCCGGTGGCTTCCTGGAAACCGGAAATCGTATCGGGAGCGGTATATTCCGCCCAGTTGTAGACGTTGACCACCTTGCCCTGCGCCCATACTGACGACATTCCCGTCAAAAGCGCTGTGCCCAGTAGCAATCGTTGCGCCATGCTGAATTTCATTGCGGCCTCCACAGACAATACAAACAGCGAAAAGGCATGATGATAATGCCTTTTTTAACTAGAGTACGCCTTTGGCACGCGTGAGAAGCGCGTACGCGCGGCTGAGTTCGTCCCACCAAAGCAATCCGGCCGTATCCGCGACCTTCTCCAGTGAGCGGCGCAAGCGCAAAAGATTCGCCTGCCGGCGCTCCAGCGACAAATCCTGTCGACGGCATTTGTCAAAATCGATGAGCCAGACTTTGCCCGCCTCATCCAGCAGAATATTGTAGGCGTTCAAGTCGGAATGCCAGACGCCCGCTTCATGCATGGCATAAATCGCCTCGGCCACAGCCTTGTGGCAAGCCCGGTCCAGGACGCTTACCAAAGGTTGTACGCCGGGTATTCTCTCGACCAGAATGGCAGCCCGGTAGCTCAGACCATGGCGCCAGTATGCGGCAGCAATGGGCCGGGGCACGGCCAGGCCCTGCTCCAGCATGGTACGCAACAGATCGAACTCGGCAAACGACCGCGTTGCGGATGCACCCGTCCAGAAATAGCGGTCGGCATTAATACGCGCCATCAGGCCGCCGCGCCGGTAATGGCGCAACACTCCTGCCCCGAACTCGCCTTGCACAAACCAGGCAGCCCGGCGGCCTCCCTGGCCCACCGCCTCCGCCTCGAGTTGCGCCGTAGCGGGGTCGAAGAGAAACTGCCCTGGCGACGATATGCGCGTAGCATCGTAGCGCAGGCAAGCGGTATCGCAGGCCACGTCCAGCGGTCGAACGGCCGGGCTCATACGACCTCCCGCAAAGAGACCAGGGGCGGGGTTTTCAATACGCCCGACAGCGTCATGCTGCCGCCGATGACTGAAGCCAGCACGCCTATCCCTACACCGGCCGCCCATGGCCACCACGACAGCGTCAATGTGAAATCGAAGACCTGCAAGGCAAGCACCCATGCTATCGCCACCGCGGCAAACGCCGCCAGCAAGCCGGCCATCGCCCCCAGCACGATCAATTCAATGCGCAGCGCCGCGGCCAACTGGCGCCCGCTGGCGCCCAGGGCCCTCAGGACCGCCACTTCGTGCATGCGCTCGTCACGAGTCGAGAACAAGGCGGCGCCCAATACCAGTACCCCGGCCGCCACAGTAAAGAGGAATAACAACTGCACTGCCTGCACGACCTGGTCGAGGACATGCTGTACTTGTCCCAAGATGGAACCCACATCGAACACCGTGAGGTTGGGAAAGCTGCGCACGAGTTCCTGCGTAAACCGGGAATCCGTTGTCGGCACGTGCATGGAGGTGATGAACGTCGCGGGCGCCCCTTCCAGGGCAAGCGGCGTCATGATGGCAAAGAAGTTCGCCTGGAAAGAGTCCCACTTGACTTCGCGTATACCGCTTACGGTCACCTCAATTGGACGTCCGGCGACATCGAACGTAAGCCTGTCGTCCACGGCTATGCCCAGCGATTCGGCCAGTCCGCTTTCCAGCGAAACCTCGGCTTTTGCCGGATCCAGCCACCGTCCATCCACCATCTCGTTGCTGGACGGCATGGACTCCGTGTAGGACAGATTGAATTCGCGATCCACCAGCCGCTTGGCGCGATCATCTTCATAGCTGTCCGGGTTCACCGGTGTTTCATTGATGGCAAGCAGCCTGCCGCGCACCATGGGCGAGAGCACCGGATCGGCGATGCCCGCCTGCTCGAGCCGCGCCGATACGGCCGCGCGCTGATCGGGCTGAATATTGATGAGGAAGGTGTTGGGCGCGCCGGCCGGCAAGGTGTTTTGCCAGCCCTGCAACAAATCGGTGCGCGTAATGGCCAGCAACAGCAGTATCATGAGCCCCATTGCAAGCGAGCAGAGTTGCGTCACGGTGAGGCCGCGACGGCGCACCATGCCGGCCAGGGCAAAACGCAAGGCCGGATACCCCTTGACCCGATGGCGCACTATGGCCAGGACACGCAACATGCCGTATGCCAGCGCCGCAAAGACCAGAAAGGCCGCCAGGAAGCCAAGAGCCACCACTGCGCTCAGCCTCAAATCGTTGGATATCCAGATGATGAGCAGGAAGAAGGCAGCCACACCCAGGATATAGGAAGGCCAGCGGCGCCCCAGCCCCAATGACGCGTCGCGGCGCAAGACCCGTGCGGGCGGAACCTGCCGCAATGAAGCCAGCGGGGGCAGCGCAAACCCCAAGAGCAATAGCAGTCCGGTTACGCACCCCTGCACGGCCGGTTGCCATGAGGCCGGCGGCAAGCGCGTATCCAGCCATGCCGCCACCACAAAGACCAGCCCCTGGTGCACCGCATAGCCGACCAGCGCGCCGATTGCCGAAGCAAGCAGGGCCAGCAACAGGAATTCGGTCCACAGCAACAGACTCAATTGCGATTTGCTGGCTCCCAGGCAACGCATGATGGCAATGCCGTCCTGATGGCGCAAGCTGAATCTTCGTGCCGCCAGCGCCACCGCGACAGCGGCGATCATGACAGTCAACAAAGCAACAAGGACCAGGAACTGGTTGGCACGGACGAGCGCCCGCTGGACTTCGGGCCGGTTGGACTCGAGCGTTACCAGCTTCTGGCCCCGCGTCAGCTGGCCGTCGAGCCAGGACTGGTAGCGCGCGACCGCATCGGGATCACCCGCGACCATCAACTGGTAAGCGATACGGCTGCCCGGCGCAACCAGGCCTGTTTGCGGCAAATCAGCAAGACTCATCATCAGCCGCGGCGCCACATTGACAAATTGCATGCCGCGATCCGGTTCATGCGAGATCACCTTGGCAACCGTCATGACCGCATCGCCCACGGTCAATGCATCGCCTATGGCAATACCTAGCAAGCCCAGCACTTGAGCATCGACCCAGACCGTTCCCGGCTGGGGCTGCTGGCGCAGCATTTCACCTTTTCCCGTGGCCGTATCGGCAAGGCGCAGCTGACCGCGCAGAGGATATCCGGGCGAGACGGCCTTGAGCGACACCAGTTGAGCGCCCTGGCCGCTGCTTACCATGGACGGAAACTGCAAGGTGCGTGCCGTGGCAAGATGCAGTTCGCCGGCTTTGTCGGCAAACTGGCCGGGAACGGCTTCATCGGCCTGGATGACGAGATCGGCGCCAAGCATTTGCGCGGAGTCGCGCTCCAGCGCGCGCCCTACTCGGTCGGCAAGAAAGCCCACGCTGGTTACCGCCGACACCGCAATGATCAGCGCCAGCATCAGCAGGCGAATTTCTCCCGAGTGCCAGTCGCGCCGCAGCGCGCGCACGCCCAGCCGGATGTCCGGAAATTTGCTTGAACGCATGAGGTCAGGCCTTCATCAACAACAAAACCATGATAACCAGAAGCATACAGGCAAAGGCCAGTTTCAATCTCGGCTCCGGCAATGAATATGCCAGCTTCACGCCATAAGGCACCAGGAAAATGCTGCCCAGCGCCATCGGAACCCCTACTACCCAATCTGCCTGCCCATGGGCGGCGTAGGCGAACAGCGCGACAAAGGTTCCAGGGATGACCATGGTAAGCGCCAACGCCTGCGCACCGGTTTGAGTCAGGCGGAAGACTGTCGTGAGTATGGGAACGACCAGCACCGAGCCGCCCACGCCGAAGATGCCGCCGGCCAGACCGGCGATCGATCCTATGATGGCGAACCAGCCCTTGTGGAAATCCTCGACATCGCGCCGCGGTTTCCCCATGCGGCCTTTTTGTTCCGAACGCCGGCTTTGATAAAGATAGAACAAGGCGATGCCAAGCACGAAGGCGGCATAGATCCGGCGCAGCACCAGCGGGTCTATGCCCAGGGCGACCTGGGCGCCTATCCAGGTGAAAACAACAGAGCCCGCGGCGCCGGCGCCCGCGGCATGGAAATTGATCTTTGCTTTCTGGTTGTACTTGCGCACCGTCATGAGCACGGCGGGAAGCACCATGATCAGCGCCGTGCCCTGCGCCGCTTGCTGGTCCATGCCGAGCAGCAGTCCGAGCAGGGGAATGGCAAGCAGACCGCCGCCTATGCCCAGCACACCACCTGCGAAACCAATCACTGCGCCCGCCGCCAAACAGGCCAGCACTACCCCATACCATTCCAACACACACCCCTCTAAGCTAGCGCAAGCGCTCGATGGCGGATTCTACGCGATCCACCGCCCATATCTCGAGCCCTTCTATGGGCTGCTTGGGAGCATTGGCTTTCGGAATCAGGGCCACGCTGAAGCCCAGCTTGGCGGCCTCTTTGAGGCGCTCCTGCCCGCGCGGCGCGGGACGGATCTCGCCGGCCAGGCCGACTTCGCCAAAAACGACCAGCCCTTTCGGCAAGGACCGGTCGCGCAGCGACGACACAATGGCAAGCAGGACCGCCAGATCGGCCGCCGGCTCGGTAATCTTTAC
>JAKFDW010000296.1:0-2113 GCA_036675955.1 Orrella sp.
GAGTGCTAACACGACGCCCTAACCCGATTTTTTATCAATAACACAGGAGTTCCTTCATGGCACTGCGTCCTTTGCACGATCGCGTGATCGTCAAACGTCTGGACAACGAGCGCACCACAGCCTCGGGTATTGTTATCCCTGAAAGCGCGGCCGAAAAGCCCGATCAAGGTGAAGTCATTGCAGTCGGTCCCGGCAAAAAAACCGAGGACGGCAAAGTACTTCCAGTTGACCTGAAAGCGGGCGACAAAGTTCTGTTTGGCAAATACGCCGGCCAGTCGGTCAAGATCGATGGCGAAGAATTGCTCGTCATCCGCGAGGATGAAATCCTCGCCGTGGTCCTGTAATTACAAACGAATCAAGCAAGGAATTTTACAATGGCTGCTAAGCAAGTTTTATTCGGTGATGACGCACGTGTACGTATCGTCCGTGGCGTCAACATTCTGGCAAATGCTGTTAAAACCACATTGGGCCCTAAAGGCCGCAACGTCGTTCTCGATCGCTCCTTTGGCGCCCCTACCGTAACGAAAGACGGCGTATCGGTTGCCAAAGAAATCGAACTGAAAGACAAGTTCGAAAACATCGGCGCCCAGTTGGTCAAGGAAGTTGCTTCCAAGACTTCCGACGCTGCCGGCGACGGCACCACCACGGCTACCGTGCTGGCTCAATCCATTGTTGAAGAAGGCCTCAAGTACGTTGCAGCCGGCATCAACCCAATGGACCTGAAGCGCGGCATCGACAAGGCTGTCGCAGTCGCAGTCGAAGAACTGCGCAAGCTGTCCAAGCCATGCACCACCAGCAAGGAAATCGCTCAAGTCGGCTCCATTTCGGCTAACAGCGATGCATCGATCGGCGAAATCATTGCCAACGCAATGGACAAGGTCGGCAAAGAAGGCGTTATTACCGTTGAAGACGGCAAATCGCTGGACAACGAACTCGACGTCGTCGAAGGCATGCAGTTCGATCGCGGCTACCTCTCGCCTTACTTCATCAACAACCCAGACAAGCAAGTTTCGGTTCTTGAAGATCCGTACGTCCTGATTTTCGACAAGAAAATCAGCAACATCCGCGACCTGCTCCCCATCCTGGAACAAGTTGCCAAGTCCAGCCGTCCTCTGCTGATCGTTGCTGAAGACGTTGAAGGCGAAGCCCTGGCTACGCTGGTTGTCAACAACATCCGCGGTATCCTGAAGACCACGGCCGTCAAGGCTCCTGGTTTTGGCGATCGTCGCAAAGCCATGCTGGAAGACATCGCTATCCTGACTGGCGGCACTGTTATCTCCGAAGAAACCGGCATGTCGCTTGAAAAAGCCACGCTGGAAGAACTGGGCCAGGCAAAGCGCATCGAAGTGGCAAAAGAAAACACCACGATCATCGACGGCGCCGGCGACAGCAAGTCCATCGAAGCTCGCGTCAAGCAAATTCGCGTTCAAATCGAAGAAGCTACTTCGGACTACGACCGTGAAAAACTGCAAGAACGCGTTGCCAAGCTGGCAGGCGGTGTTGCCGTGATTCGTGTCGGTGCTGCCACCGAAATCGAAATGAAGGAAAAGAAAGCACGCGTTGAAGATGCTCTGCATGCAACACGCGCCGCGGTCGAAGAAGGCATTGTTCCTGGCGGTGGCGTTGCACTCATCCGCACACGCGCTGCTGTGTCGCAAGTCAAGGGCGACAACGTCGATCAGGAAGCCGGCATCAAGCTGGTCCTGCGCGCCATCGAATCGCCTCTGCGCACCATTGTGGCCAACGCAGGCGACGAGCCTAGCGTAGTGGTCAACAATGTGGCCAACGGCTCGGGCAACTACGGTTACAACGCTGCCACCGGCGAGTACGGTGACCTGGTTGAGCAAGGCGTTCTTGACCCCACCAAGGTTACCCGCACTGCACTGCAAAACGCAGCGTCGGTTGCCAGCCTGTTGCTCACGACCGAAGCCGCTGTGGCCGAAATCGTGGAAGACAAGCCAGCTGCTGGCGGCATGCCTGACATGGGCGGCATGGGTGGTATGGGCGGAATGGGCGGCTTCTAAGCCAGTTTATTTCCTACCTTCTGCCGACCCGGGTCTTGTACCCGGGTCACATGGGCTGAGTTCTGTATTGCACAGAACTCAGCCTTTTT
>JAKFDW010000297.1:0-1975 GCA_036675955.1 Orrella sp.
TGTCGTCGGCACTGTAATAATGACCCCCCATCGGCAAATGAATTTTGACCCCTGTGTATTAACCTCTGCGGCATCCGAACCTAAGGGAACCGCAGAATGTTGTCACAGGAAGCATCGATGGAAGTACAGATATTGGTCAAGCAGGGACTTGGCATTAAAGAGATCGTCCGACGCACGGGTCTAGCAAGGAACACGGTTCGCAAGTATGTGCGAGAACCGGACGTAACACCTCGGTACGCGCCCCGCGCAGCCAAGCCCGGTAAGTTATCGGCGTTTGAAGACTACATTCAGTCTCGCCTGCAGCACGCATCACCCGACTGGATTCCAGCCGCGGTCCTGTACCGCGAGATACAGGCATTAGGCTACACCGGAGGTGAACGCATGGTCCGGCAGTATGTGAGCCGGCTAAAGCCAGCTGCCACGACAGCGCCGATTGTTCGCTTCGAGACGGAACCCGGTCGCCAGATGCAAGTCGATTGGGCGGTGTTCCGGCGCGGCAGCCACAGGCTATCGGCATTCGTCGCGGTCCTGGGCTACAGCAGGATGAGCTTTGTGCGCTTCGTGCAAGACGAACAATTCAAGACGTTAACCGATTGCCATGAGGCTGCGTTCGACTATTTCGGCGGTGTGCCTCGTCAGGTACTCTACGACAACATGAAGACCGTTGTGCTCGCGCGAGACGCCTATGGCCAGAACCAGCACCGCTTTCACCCAGGGCTGTGGGACTTTGCCAAGCATCACGGTTTCATGCCGAAGCTGTGTGCGCCTTATCGTGCGCAAACCAAGGGCAAGGTAGAACGCTTCATTCACTACCTGCGCCACAGCTTTTACGTGCCCTATGCCTCAATGCTACGGCCGGCGGGCCTGGACGTTGATGCGCCCGGCGCTAACGATGCCGTGCGCCGATGGCTCTTGAATACGGCCAATTGTCGTGAACATCGAGGCTTGCAGGCAAGGCCCGTTGACCTATGGCAAGCTGAACAAGGAAAGTTGCAACGACTACAGTCGCCATGGGGCCAGCCTAAGCCCAGTGTGCCGGTGTCTCGCAGTTCGGTTCCACACATACGACTGGATAGCATGCCCTTGCATCACGACCTCTCCATCTATGACGCCTGCCTGTCGGAGAGACTATGACTTTCGCTCCGGAGCGCATTCATAGTTTATGCGAACAACTGAAGTTGGCGGCAATCGCAACGGACTGGCCAGGCTTGGCGCAATCTGCCGCAGAGGCAGAACAACCCTATGCCGACTTTCTGGAAGCAGTTCTGCGTGCCGAATGCCAAGCGCGTCGCGCTCGCAGCCAGCAAACCATGACACGGATGGCTGGCTTCCCCGCCATCAAGACCTTGGACTCGTTCGACTTTGCCGTGGCTACAGGCACGCCCAAGGATGTCATTATTCAACTGGCCTCATTGGCGTTCATTGAACGGCGCGAGAACATCATGCTGCTCGGTCCCAGCGGCGTAGGTAAAACGCATCTGGCCATTGCCTTGGGATACTTGGCAACGCAAGCAGGATTGAAGGTGAGGTTCATCAGTGCAGCCGATCTGCTGCTGCAGCTGGAAACAGCGCAGCGTCAAGGACGTTATAAGCCGTACCTGCGGCGATCCATCCAGGGACCGAGCTTGCTCATTGTCGATGAGATCGGCTACCTGCCCATGACCGGCGATCAGGCCAACCTGTTCTTCCAGGTGATCGCTAAACGCTATGAAGCCGGCTCGGTCATCATCACCTCGAACTTGCCCTTCGGCCAATGGGGTGACGTGTTTGGCGGTAATGACGCGTTGGTGTCTGCGATGCTGGATCGGCTTTTACATCACGCACACATCGTGCAAATCAGAGGCGAAAGTTACCGTTTGCGGGAGAAGCGTCGTTCGGGGCTGCTGCGGGCCCATAATCCCGAGCAAAAGTAGGGGGTCATTATTCGATTGCCGATTTCGGCAATAAAGGGGTCAAGATTCAATTGCCGTTGACA
>JAKFDW010000298.1:0-7268 GCA_036675955.1 Orrella sp.
ACGAGAATCACATCGGCTTGCTCCAGGCCATGAATGAACTGGCCGTCATCGTGCGCAAGACTGAAGTTGATGGCCTCGATACGATTGTTATATTGCTTGGACAAGCCTCCCATATGCGAGCGGCCGACCGAATGACTGGACTTCACACCCAGCGCCGTTTCAATATGCTGGACAAACGTACCGAACAGATCAAGGAAAGTGCAGTTTGCCGACTGAATCTTGAGCGCAATCTGTGGATCCACCAGCGTACTGAAAACCAGGGGAGGTGCGTTCTGCTCGTCGGCACAGCGATTGATGCGCAACGCGGCGGCGTTCGCTTTCTCGATCGTATCCAGGAAAGGAATGCGTATCGCTTGAAATTTTATTTGCTCGAATTGCGACAACACGGAATTGCTGAAGGTTTCGGCGGTGATGCCGGTGCTGTCGGAGACAACGAATACCGTACGCTCGATAAGGGGAGTGGTCATGTAAGTTGATGCAGAAGATGCCGGAAACGGTACAATCGCAAGATTAACAGTCGCCCAACCAGCAGGCAAGGCTGGTTTGCTTAATGCGTAGCGCATGCGCGCCCTTCGGTGACGCTTGTTTTTCAAGCGCTGCGCAATAAGCAAACAAGCTTTCTTCTATAGTTCAAAGGTGACTTTATGTCTTATGTAGTATCTTTCGAGCAGCTCCGCATGACGGACGTCGACTCGGTGGGAGGTAAGAATTCATCGCTCGGTGAAATGATCAGCCAGCTGGCACAGGCGGGGGTCCGGGTACCCGGCGGCTTTGCCACCACAGCGGATGCCTTTCGCGACTTTCTCAAATCCACCAAACTCGACGAGCGCATTGCCGATCGCCTGCTCACGCTCGATTCCGAAGACGTGCGCGAGCTTGCCAATGCCGGTGCTGAAATCCGCCAATGGATCATCGATACGCCGTTTCCCGCCGACTTCGAGCAGGCCATCCGCGCTGCCTTCGCCGAACTGGATACGGACGGCAAGGGATCGTTTGCGGTGCGTTCATCCGCTACTGCGGAAGATCTTCCCGATGCATCATTTGCCGGGCAGCAGGAAACCTATCTGAACGTCGTCGGCATCGACGAGGTCCTGGAAAAGATCCGGCACGTATTCGCCTCGCTTTATAACGATCGCGCCATCTCTTATCGCGTGCACAAAGGCTACGCCCACGCCGATGTCGCCTTGTCGGCCGGCATACAGCGCATGGTCCGTTCCGACCGCGGCGCCGCAGGCGTCATGTTCACGCTGGATACCGAATCCGGATTCAAGGACGTGGTGTTCATCACCTCGTCTTACGGACTGGGCGAAACCGTGGTGCAGGGCGCTGTCAATCCTGACGAATTCTATGTGTTCAAGCCCACGCTCGAGTCGGGACACTATCCCATCATCAGCCGCCGCATCGGCTCCAAGCTTCTTAAGATGGAATTCGATCCGGAGCGTGCTACCGGCCATGCCGTGCGTACGGTCGATGTACCGGTATCCGAGCGGAATCGTTACTCGCTGACCGACGACGAGGTCATCGAGCTGGCGCGCTATGCCGTCATCATCGAAAAACACTACAAGCGGCCCATGGATATCGAATGGGGCCGCGACGGCATAGACGGCAAGCTGTACATCTTGCAAGCTCGTCCTGAAACGGTCAAATCCCAGATGGGGCATCACGACGTTCAAGAGCGCTATCGCCTGAAGGCTACGGGCGAGGTCCTCATCACGGGGCGCGCCATAGGCCAAAAGATCGGATCCGGAAAGGTCCGCGTGGTGGGCGACATTTCGCAAATGGACCAGGTCAAACGCGGCGACATCCTTGTCACCGACATGACCGATCCCAATTGGGAACCGGTCATGAAACTGGCATCGGCCATCGTCACCAATCGGGGAGGGCGCACCTGCCACGCCGCCATCATTGCCCGTGAACTGGGTATTCCTGCCGTCGTTGGCTGCGCGAATGCCACGGATGTCCTGGCCGACGGCAGGGAAGTCACCGTGTCGTGCGCGGAAGGCGATGAAGGGCGCATCTACGACGGCCTGATCGAGACCGAAATTGAAGAAGTCCGTTGGGGAGAAATGCCCGATATTGGCATCAAGGTCATGATGAACGTCGGCAATCCGCAGCTGGCCTTCGATTTCTCGCAAATACCCAACCATGGCGTTGGCCTGGCGCGGCTCGAGTTCATCATCAACAATAATATCAATGTGCATCCCAAGGCCGTACTCGACTACCCCAATGTCGATGCCGAGCTCAAGAAAGCCGTAGAGTCCGCAGCGCGCGGCTATGCCAGTCCCAGGGCTTTCTTTGTCGAGAAATTGGCGGAAGGCATCAGTACCCTGGCGGCTGCCTTTTATCCGAAACCCGTCATCGTTCGCCTCTCCGACTTCAAGTCCAACGAATACCGCAAGCTGGTGGGCGGATCGCGCTACGAGCCCGAGGAAGAGAACCCGATGCTGGGCTTCCGCGGCGCCTCGCGCTACGTGTCGGCAGAATTCGAAGAGTGTTTCAAAATGGAATGCGAAGCGCTCAAGAAGGTCAGGGACGACATGGGCCTGACCAACGTCGAGATCATGGTGCCTTTCGTGCGCACATTGCCGCAGGCTGCCAAGGTTGTAGACCTGCTGGCCAAGAACGGCCTGGCGCGGGGCGACAATGGCCTGCGCCTTATCATGATGTGCGAAGTGCCGTCCAACGCCATTCTGGCTGAGGAATTCCTGCAGTATTTCGACGGATTTTCCATAGGCTCCAACGATATGACGCAGCTTACGCTGGGCCTGGATCGCGATTCAGGAATGGAACTCCTGGCTGCCGACTTCGACGAGCGCGATGACGCGGTGAAATTCATGCTCAGCCGCGCCATCAAGGCATGCCTGGCGGCTGGAAAGTATGTCGGTATTTGCGGTCAGGGCCCGAGCGATCATCCGGACCTCGCGGAGTGGTTGCGCGATGAAGGCATCTTGTCGATGTCCCTGAATCCGGATACCGTAGTAGATACTTGGCAGCGTCTGGCCAGCGCGTAAAACCGCATTGCGGCCTTGCTCGCCCGAGCAAGGCCCGTAGCGGCGACGCGCAGTGCACACCGCCCGGTAAAGATTTTTCGTGAATCTTTACCGGGCGGTTCCGTATACGCGCAGGAAGATGTCCACAATACAGCTCGCCTTGCCTTCCACTTCTTTGTCGTTCATGGCACGCCCGGCGCCCAGCAAATTCCGTATCAGTTCCGACTCGCACAGGCTGCGCAGAAGCATGGCCATCAGATCCGGGTCGCTATCGCGCAAATTTCCTTTGCTCACTTCGTCGCGCAGGACTTTGGCGATTTCGATCCAGACATTATGAGTTCCCAGCTCGTAGAATTGGCGCCCGATATCTGACGTGCCGCCTACCGAAATGGCTACACGCAATATCTCTATGGGCTCGGACGAGCCGATCAGCTTGAGCAGCGACACGACAAAGCGATGCAATTGCGTGGGTAGATCGCCGGGGGTCTGTAATAACTGCAAGACTTCGTGCGCGTACTTGTCGCCCGAATCCAGCATGGCCGCCAGCAGTAATTCTTCTTTCGACGAAAAATAGTTATACAAGGTCGCCTTCGACCCGCCCACGCGCGCGGCAATCTGCGACATCGAAGCGGCGTCGAAGCCCACCTCGCGAAACACATTCAGCGCCACCGCCATGATCGCGTCGCGCCTGGCCTCACTCTTTGTTCTCATCTCGCTCTCGTGTTTTCTGTACTAATCCGTACAGTTTTGCTTGACACTCGTATTTTGTCAAGCATACACTGACCGTACAGTACGGTTATAACAATTTTCCCTATGAGTCCTTATGACGCCAAATTCACGCCGCCCGCTATTTCACCTATTGTCAGTACTGGCGGGCGCCTTTGTCCTCGCCGGTTGCAGCGAGCCTGTCGCCCAAAGCGGGCCGCCTCCGGTGCCCGAGGTCAGCGTGGTAACCATTGCCGCACAGCCAGTTTCACTGACCACCGAACTGGCAGGCCGCACGAGTGCATTCATGGTTTCGGAGGTTCGCCCTCAGGTCGGCGGCATCGTCAAGAAAAGATTGTTCAAGGAAGGCAGCGACGTCAAAGCGGGCGAAACCTTGTACGAAATCGATGCGGCAAGCTACGAAGCCAATCACAACAGCGCCAAGGCCACGCTGGCCAAGGCGCAGGCTAATCTCAAGGTCGCCGGGCTGACCGCCGGGCGCTACAAGGAACTGGTGAAAATCAATGCGGTGAGCAAGCAGGACAACGACCGCGCCGCGGCGGAACTGCTGCAGGCGCAGGCTGATGTGGCGTCCGCGAAGGCCGCCCTTGAAATGGCTGCCATCAATCTGGGCTACACCCGCGTCACCGCGCCAATTTCAGGCCGTATCGGTCAATCAAGCATCACGCCGGGAGCATTGCTCGCGGCAAATCAAGCGAACCCGCTTGCGACGATCCAGCAGCTTGATCCTATCTATGTGGACGTCACGCAATCCAGCATCGCACTGATGCGTCTGCGCCGGGCATTGGAATCCGGATCGCTATCGACATCTTCCGATGCGCGGGCCAACGTCAGGTTGATCCTCGAGGACGGCACGCAGTACCAACATTCCGGCGAGCTGCAGTTCTCGGATGTCAGTGTCGACCCCGGCACAGGCATGGTCACTCTGCGCGCCGTATTCCCCAATCCCGGACAGCAATTGCTTCCGGGAATGTACGTGCGGGCCATCCTGGAAGAGGGCGTTCGCGACAAGGCCATATTGGTACCGCAGCAAGGTGTGACTCGGGATTCCAAAGGCAACGCAACGGCGCTGCTGGTCAATTCCGAAGGCAAGGTGGAAAGCCGTGCCTTGACCGCGACCCGGACTATCGGCGATCAGTGGCTCGTCGATGCCGGCATTGCGGCGGGTGAGCGGGTAATCGTGGAGGGAGTGCAGAAGGTACGACCCGGCGCATCCGCACTAGCGGTCGAAATCACTGCCGGTTGACCCGAATCACACCAGGAATATAGACCATGTCACGATTTTTTATTGATCGCCCGATTTTCGCCTGGGTAATCGCCCTGGTGATCATGCTGGCGGGCGGATTGTCCATCCTGGGCTTGCCTGTTGCCCAATATCCAAGTATTGCGCCGCCGCAAGTCACCATTGCCGCAACTTACCCTGGCGCATCCGCCCAGACATTGCAGGATACGGTCACGCAAGTCATCGAACAGCAGATGAAGGGCATCGACGGCATGGACTACATGTCGTCGACCAGCGACTCCTCGGGCGGAATGTCGCTCACCGTTACGTTCGAAGCGGGAACGGATCCCGATATTGCGCAAGTGCAAGTGCAGAACAAATTATCGGTAGCAACGCCCATGCTGCCCCAGGAGGTACAGCGCCAGGGCGTCATCGTCACGAAGTCGACCGCCAACTTCCTGATGGTGGTCGGCTTGATCTCGGAAGATGGCAGCATGACGGCCACCGACCTGGGCGATTATGCGATGGCCAATTTGCGCGATCCCATGAGCCGTGTCGACGGCGTGGGTGAGGTGGAGGTGTTTGGCAGCCAATACGCCATGCGTGTCTGGCTCGACCCCAACAAGCTGTACAGCTACAACCTGGTGCCGGGCGACATCGTCAGTGCCATACAGGCGCAGAACGCCCAGGTCTCGGCAGGGCAGTTGGGCGCAACGCCCTCGGTGCCCGGCCAGCAGATCAATGCCACCATTACCTCGCAATCCTTGCTGCAGACTCCCGAGCAGTTTGGTGAAATACTGTTGCGCACTACGCCCGATGGTGCATCGGTCCGGCTGCGCGATGTGGCGCGCCTGGAAATGGGCAGCGAAAGCTATAACGTTGTGGCACGCTACAACGGCATGCCGGCCGCCGGAATGGGCTTCAAGCTGGCTACCGGGGCGAACGCGCTTGATACGGCGGAAGCCATCAAGACGCAGGTCAGCGAGCTGGAGAAAAGCTTTCCGCCTGGCATGAAAGCGGTCATTGCCTTCGACACGACGCCTTTCGTGGAAGTGTCGATATCGGGCGTCGTAAGCACGCTGATCGAGGCAGTCATCCTGGTGTTCCTGGTCATGTATCTGTTTCTGCAGAACTTCAGGGCAACCATTATTCCAACGATCGCAGTGCCTGTCGTCTTGCTGGGTACCTTCGGTATTCTTTCGGCTTTCGGCTTCTCCATCAATACGCTGACCTTGTTCGGCGTGGTGCTGGCAATTGGACTGCTGGTCGACGACGCCATTGTCGTGGTGGAAAACGTCGAACGGCTGATGACAGAGGAGGGTTTGTCGCCGAAAGAAGCGACGCGCAAGTCCATGGACCAGATTACCGGGGCGCTCGTGGGTATCGGCCTCGTGATTTCTGCCGTCCTGGTACCCATGGCCTTCTTTGGCGGTTCCACCGGCGTAATCTATCGTCAGTTCTCGATCACCATCGTCTCGGCCATGGGGCTGTCCGTGCTGGTCGCTATTGTGCTGACGCCGGCTCTCTGCGCCACCATGCTCAAGCCTGTCGCCAAGGGCGAACACGTGGCGCGAGGTCGTTTCTTTACCTGGTTCAATCGAAGTTTTGACCGCAGCACCCGGAAATACCATTCCTGGGTCGGGCATATGATAGCCCGCAGTACCCGCTATCTGCTAATTTATCTGGCGCTGGTGGCCGTTGCGGTATTGTTGTTCATTAGGATGCCGACATCTTTCCTGCCGGACGAAGATCAGGGCGTGCTCTTTACCCAGGTCTTGCTGCCCGCCGGTGCAACCCAGGAGCGCACCCTGGCCTCGCTGGACAAGATGGAAGCTCATTTCATGAGCAATGAGAAGGACAACGTCGAATCCGTGTTCACTGTAGCGGGATTCAGCTTCGCGGGCGCCGGCCAGAATGCCGGACTGGGGTTCGTCAAGCTGAAGGACTGGAGCGCGCGACCGGGCGAGGAGAACGGCGTTGCGGCGATTGCCGCTCGTGCGTCGGCGGCACTGTCGCAGATCAAGGACGGCATGATATTTGCGTTTGCGCCGCCCGCCGTACTGGAGCTGGGCAATGCCAAGGGCTTCGATATGTATCTGCAGGACCGTTCCGGAATGGGGCATGCAAAGCTGACGGAAGCCCGCAATCAATTGCTGGGGCTGGCCGCCCAGAATCCTGACTTGGTCGCCGTGCGGCCTAACGGACAGGACGACACACCGCAGTACCGCATCGAGATCGACCAGGCCAAGGCAGGCGCTTTGGGCTTGAGCATGGATCAGGTCAACAGCACGCTCTCCAGCGCCTGGGGCGGCACCTATGTGAACGATTTC
>JAKFDW010000299.1:0-11575 GCA_036675955.1 Orrella sp.
TCGAATTCGTAGCCCGACAATTGGTCGTAGCAGGTGCCGCAGCTGACGACGACGGTCTTGATGTCGAGGTAGTTCAGCGTGGTGGCCATGCGGTGGAACAGGACGCGGTTGTCGGTGATGATTTTTTCGGCTTTGTCCGTCATGCCGTTGCCGCGCTGGGGGTAGCCGCAGCAGAGGTAGCCGGGGGGCAAGACAGTTTGCACGCCGGCGTGCCACAGCATGGCCTGGGTGGCCAGGCCTACCTGGGAAAACAGGCGCTCGGAGCCGCAGCCGGGGAAGTAGAAGACGGCTTCGGTCTCCGGCGACGTGACGGCCGGATTGCGGATGATGGGGACGTAGTCGGCGTCTTCGATGTCCAGCAGTTTGCGCGCCGTCTGTTTGGGCAGGCCGCCGGGCATTTTCTTGTTGATGAAGTGTATGACCTGTTCGCGAATCGGGGCCTTGCCCACGGTGGCCGGCGGAGCGGCCACCTGTTTGCGGGCGGGCAGTGCCAGAACGTCATGGGCCAGGCGTTGCGCCTTGTAGCCGACGTCTATCATGGCCGTGCGGGTGGCCTTGATGACGCGCGGATCTTTGGCGTTCAGGAAGAACATGGCGGCGGTCGTTCCGGGATTGAACGATTTCTTGCCCATGCCGCGCAGCAGGGCGCGCATTTCCATGGAAACGTCGCCGAAGTCGATGTCGACCGGACAGGGGTTGTAACATTTGTGGCAGACGGTGCAGTGGTCGGCGACGTCTTCGAATTCTTCCCAGTGTTTCAGGCTGACGCCGCGCCGTGTCTGCTCTTCGTACAGAAAGGCTTCGATCAGCAAGGAAGTTGCCAGTATCTTGTTGCGTGGCGAATACAGCAGGTTGGCGCGCGGCACGTGGGTGGCGCACACGGGCTTGCATTTGCCGCAGCGCAGGCAGTCCTTGATGGCGTTGGAGATCGAGCCGATTTCACTGCGCTGCATGATCAGCGATTCGTGGCCCAGCAGGTTGAAGCTGGGCGTCCAGGCGTGGCGCAGGTCGGCCCCGGGCATGAGCTTGCCCTTGTTGAAACGGCCTTCGGGATCGATGCGCTGTTTGTAGTCCTGGAAAGGCTGGAGTTCTTCCTGGGTGAGGAATTCGTACTTGGTCAGGCCTATGCCGTGTTCGCCGGAGATCACGCCATCCAGGTCGCGTGCGATCTGCATGATGCGCGCGACGGCTTCGTTGGCTTCGCGCAGCATTTCGTAGTCGTCGGAATTGACGGGGATGTTGGTGTGGACGTTGCCGTCGCCGGCATGCATGTGCAGGGCCACGAAGACGCGGCCCTTGAGCACGCGGTCGTGGATGGCCTGCAGCTCGGCCAGCACGGCGGCGCAATCGGCGCCGGCGAAATAGCGTTCCATCAGGGCGCGGACTTCGGTCTTCCAGGACACGCGTATGCTGCGGTCTTGTACGACGTCGAAGACGCGGGCTTGCGGCTGGTCGGCCAGGCGCTGGGCCAGCATGGGAGCCAGTTCGTCTATGCCCAGCGAGCTGAAGACGCCCAGGCTCTGTGCGAGGGGCGCATCCAGGTTTTCCAGCAGCCAGGTCCAGCGGCGGCGCACGGCCTGGATGGTGCCTATGGCGTCTTGCCTGCGGCTGGCCAGGATTTCGGCGCGGGTATGTTCGGCATCGTCGTGGTCTTCGATTTTCCCGATGGGCAGGTCGCCATTGAGGAAGTCTTCCAGCTTGTCCAGCAGGCGCAGCTTGTTGCGCGTGGACAGCTCTATGTTGATGCGCTCGATGGCGTCGGTGTATTCGCCCATGCGATTCAGGGGAATGACGACGTCTTCATTGATCTTGAATGCATTGGTGTGGCGCGCAATGGCCGCGGTGCGGGCACGGTCCAGCCAGAACTTCTTGCGCGCTTCGGGGCTGACCGCGACGAAGCCTTCGCCATGGCGGGTGTTGGCGATGCGCACGACTTCGCTGGCGGCGATGGCCACGGCGTCGGCGTCGTCGCCGACGATATCGCCGATGAGGACCATTTTGGGCAGTCCGCCGCGCTTGCTTTTGGTGGCGTAGCCGACGGCGCGCAGGTAGCGTTCGTCCAGGTGTTCGAGACCGGCGAGAATGGCGCCGCGCTCGCGGCCGGGTCCGTCGAGATAGTCTTTTACTTCGACGATGGACGGCACCGCGTCACGCGCCTGTCCGAAGAATTCCATGCATACGGTGCGCGTGTGCGCGGGCATGCGGTGCAGCACCCATCGCGCCGAGGTAATGAGGCCGTCGCAGCCCTCTTTCTGTACACCGGGCAGGCCGGCCAGGAATTTGTCGGTAACGTCTTTGCCAAGGCCTGCCTTGCGAAAGCGCGAGCCGTCGATGACCAGGGTTTCGTGTCGCAAGGGCACGGCGCCGGGCAGCGCTTTGCCGTCGGACCACTGCAACAGGAACCGTGCCTGTTCCGCGTCGTGAATCTTGCCCAGGTTGTGGTCCAGGCGGGTGACGTCCAGCCAGTTGCCGTCCGGGTCGACCATGCGCCAGCCGGCCAGGTTGTCCAGGGCGGTGCCCCACAGCACGGCTTTCTTGCCGCCGGCGTTCATGGCTACGTTTCCGCCTGCACAGGAAGCGTCGGCCGAAGTGGGGTCGACGGCAAATACATGGCCGGCGGCTTCGGCGGCTTCGGCGATGCGGCGGGTTACGACGCCCGCGCCCGTGTGTATGGTGCGCACGGGGTCGGCGACGCCCGGCAGCTGCGAGACTTCCACGGCGCCCAGGGTGTCGAGCTTCTCAGTATTGATGACGGCCGATCGCCAGGTAAGAGGAATAGCGCCGCCGGTGTACCCGGTGCCGCCTCCGCGCGGGATGATGGTCAGTTCGAGTTCGATACAGGCGCGCACCAGCGCCGCCATTTCGTTTTCTGTGTCGGGTGTGAGCACCACAAAGGGATATTCGACACGCCAGTCGGTGGCGTCGGTGACGTGCGAGACGCGCGACAAGCCGTCGAACTTGATGTTGTCTTTGGCGGTAATGCGCGATAGCGTGCGTACGGCTTTCTTGCGCAGCTCGCGGGTGCGGGCGAATTCTTGTTCGAACTCGGCCACGGCCGTGCGGGCCGCAGTCAGCAGACGCGCCACTTTACCGTCGCGTTCGGCCATGCTGCTGTCGCGCCGGTTGTCGATTTCGCCCAGCCGGTGGTTCAGTGCCTGGATGAGCAGGTTTTGCCGCTTGGGGTTGTCGAGCAAGTCGTCGACCAGGTAGGGATTGCGCCGCACCACCCAGATGTCGCCCAGCACTTCGAACAGCATGCGGGCGGAACGGCCGGTGCGGCGTTCTTCGCGAAGTTCGGAAAGCATTTGCCAGGCTTCCGGCCCCAACAGGCGCAAAACAATTTCACGGTCGGAGTACGACGTGTAGTTGTAGGGAATTTCACGTAAGCGCGCGGTGGTCGAAAGAGGAAGCGTGGCGGCGAGTAACTGGCTGGCGATGGGGGCGTTCATGAGCGGAAAAAAGGTGGGCCCTTAAAGACATAGTGTAAGGGATAACGACAAGTTTAATCCAACGCGGATCAGACTTCGCCGGGAAAGAACCAGAGAAGGGCGGCGGTCATGATGGCGTAGCGCGCAAATTTGCCGATAGCCATATAGCCGACGCTGGGCCAGAAGGGCAGGCGCAGCCAGCCGGCGACGGCGCAAAGCAGGTCGCCGACCACAGGAACCCAGGAAAAGAACAGCGCGGGCGGGCCCAGGCGGTGCAGCCAGTAGCTGATGTAGTCATGCCAGCGGCCGCCGGCTTTGCCATGCAGTTTTTCAGGGTGCTTTTCCAGCCAGTGTTCGTAGGCTTTTTCGGCGCCCAGCCCCATGGCGTAGCTGATGGCTCCGCCGATGGTGTTGCCCAGGGTGGCGACGAAGACGGCCGGCCAGAACATCTCGGGCGCGATCTTGACGAAGCCGAAGACGGCCGGTTCGGAGCCCAGGGGCAGCAAGGTTGCGGAAATGATGCTGACGAAGAAAATGGCGCTGAGCCCCACGCTGGGCAGGGCGAGCGTAAGGAGGAGCCACTGTATCGACGACTGCAACATTGCTTCCATAGCGCGCTAGTGTATCGCTGAAATGCCGGGTCGCGCCTGCGCGGCGGCGCGCGAGCGCTATGGTATTCTGCTTGTTTACCTATGAACCGCTTCTTCTTTCATGTCAACAGATTATCTTAAACGTATCCTGAACTCCAAGGTTTACGACGTTGCTATCGAATCAGCCCTAGAATTCGCTCCTCTGATTTCGGCTCGAATTGACAACAAGATTCTGTTGAAACGCGAAGATACGCAACCGGTGTTCAGCTTCAAGCTGCGCGGTGCGTACAACAAGATGGCCAATCTCAGCCCCGCCGACCTGAAGCGCGGCGTCATTGCCGCTTCGGCGGGCAATCATGCGCAGGGAGTGGCGTTGTCGGCCAGCCGCCTGGGCTGCCGCGCCGTCATCGTCATGCCGGTTACCACTCCGCAGGTCAAGATCGATGCCGTACGCGGCTTTGGCGGGGAAGTGGTGCTGGTGGGCGACAGCTTTTCCGACGCCCATGAACATGCCAGGGAACTGGAGAAAAAAGAAAAGCTGACCTTCGTGCATCCCTTTGACGACCCCGATGTGATTGCGGGCCAGGGCACGGTCGGCATGGAGATACTGCGCCAGCATAGCGGGCACATCGATGCCGTCTTCGTGGCGATAGGGGGCGGCGGCCTTATTTCCGGCGTGGCCGCCTACATCAAGCAATTGCGGCCCGAGACCAAGGTCATCGGCGTGCAGACGGTGGATTCCGATGCGATGGTGCGCAGCGTCAAGGCAGGGCGGCGCGTCACGCTGAACGATGTGGGCCTGTTTTCCGACGGCACGGCGGTCAAGCTGGTGGGGGCCGAAACCTTCAAGCTCACCCGGAAATACGTGGACGACTTTGTGCTGGTCGACACGGACGCCATTTGCGCCGGTATCAAGGACGTTTTCCAGGACACGCGCAGCGTGCTGGAGCCGGCCGGCGCGCTCGCCCTGGCGGGCGCCAAGCGTTATGCCGCGGAACACAAGTGGAAGGGCAAGACGCTGGTGGCCATTACCTGCGGCGCCAACATGAATTTCGACCGGCTGCGCTTTGTCGCCGAACGGGCCGACGTGGGCGAAGCCCGCGAAGCGCTGTTCGCGCTGACCTTGCCGGAAAAACGCGGCAGTTTCCTGCGCCTGTGCGAAGCCGTGGGCAATCGCAGCGTGACTGAATTCAACTACCGGATTTCCGATTCGGAACAGGCGCACGTGTTCGTTGGCCTGCAGATCAGTTCCGCGGCGGAGCCGGAGAAGCTGGCCAATAGCTTTCGCAAGAAAGGTTTCCCGACGCTGGATCTTACCGGCAACGAAATGGCCAAGACCCATTTGCGCTATATGGTGGGCGGGCGCTCGGCATTGGCCGAGCACGAGCTGCTGTTTCGCTTCGAATTCCCCGAGCGGCCCGGAGCGCTGATCAAGTTCCTGGGGGCCATGAGCCCCGATTGGAACATCAGCTTGTTCCACTATCGTAATCAAGGCGACGATTACGGCCGCATTCTGGTGGGCATACAGGTGCCGCCGGCCGACAAGAAGGAATTCAAGGCCTTCCTGGACGGCTTGGGATATCCTTACTGGAATGAATCCGAGAACCCCGCCTACCAGCTCTTCCTGTGACCCGTCCGTTGCGGTAGAGGCCTACCGGCCCCGCCTGGGGCTGGAGATGGAAATGGTGGTGGCGCACGCCGAAAGCGGCGCCAGCCTTCCGGTGGACCGTTATTTCGACGCATTGAGCCGCATCAAGCAGGCAAGGGGCGAGCGCTGCACGCCAGTCCTTCTGTCCGGGCGTTGCGTGGGCCTGCAAACCGATGTGGCCGATTGCGGCCTGGACAATGGATTCAATCTGCTGGAAACCGCCACGCTTCCCCTGGACGGCGGCCCCGGAGGTCTGGCGCGCCTGAGTGCGCTGGCGCATCGCGAGCTGGCCGCTACGCTGGACGCCCTGGAGGCGGACGGGGCTTGCGTGCTCAATGTTTCCCAACACCCCGACTGCCCGCGCGATGCCGCCTGGTATGACCGTGTCTGCGTGCCCCGACCGATTTATCGCGAGCTGTTGGGGCATCGGGGCTGGCATCATTGGGAAGGCATAGACGCCAAGGCGCAGAACGGCGCGAATACCTCAGTGACCATCGCGCACGCCGCCCAATCGCTCAACGTGGCGCTGGGCCTGGCCGCCGCCGCCATCGCTCTGTTTGCGAACAGTCCGCTGGAATCGGGGGCGTCCACGGGCTTCAAGGAAAATCGACTTACGATCTGGCCGCGGGTGTTCGAGCCTGCGCGCTTTGCCGGCGATGCCATGCTGGCCCGGTATCCGTCGCGCCCTTTTCGCGACCTGGGCGATTATTTCCGATGGATGTTCCAGACGGGCACGGTATCGCGCAGCCTGCCTTTGCATCACAGCTATGACTATAAGTCGGCGCCCACGGTGATTTTGGATGGCGACCCCTGCCTTGCCGATTTCCTGCAGGCCGGCCTATGGACGGGCCGGCGCACTGACAACGGCGCAGCGGCGACGATTGCGGCGCATGCCATGCACTTCGAGCACTCGCAGATCGCCCAGTTCCTGGATGCCCGATGGCGCTATCGCTTGACCGATCTGCCCGCCTTGCCCGACTTGCTGGCGGCGTGGCGTCGCGACGGGGGACTGGAGAGTTTGTTCGCAAGCTGCGGCGTAGAAGGCTATATCGAAGGAAGGGCGCCGGGCGCGGGCTTTGCGGATGCCTGCCTGCTGCGCGAGGCGGGCATGCCGGCAGCGCGCTCGATGCTTGTCGCGCCCACCGCCTTGCAGCGTGGTTTGCTGGCCAATCTGGACGCCTCGTCGCAGTTGCTGCGGGACTGGGGCTGGGACGAGCTTGGTGTGCTCAGGCTGGTTGCCATGCGCCATGGCCTGGCCGATGCACGGGTGCGCGCCTTATGTGGCGATGTGCTGGCGGTGGCGCATGCCGGCCTGTGCGCCGACGAGGCGCAATACCTGGCCTATGCCGACTATGTCCTGCAGTCCGGACGCAGTGCCGCTGACCGCTTGCTGGATACGTGGAAGGGCTTGCCGAATGGTGAGGACCGCCTGGCAGGCTTGTTGCCCCTGCATACGGCGCTACGACCTGATTGCTACGGGTGTGCGCCGGCCCGGCACTAGAGCATTTTTGGTCGAGGTGTGTACAAGGCTCGGTGTGGTTATAAGTCTCGCTGCAGAGCTATAAGTCTCGTTTGCAGCGAGGAAGCGTTGGGGGCGGTTTTTTGTTCTTGCGAAAGGCGGGTGTGTCGGGGGCTGTTCCGGCTTCGCGCGCTACGCCCAGGCTTTGCCGGCGTTGCCACGGGTACCCGTTACGCTCAGTCCCATCGAGGCGGTCGCGGAACTCGCCCGGTCGGGCCAGTGGCCCGACATTCGCCGGGCTCGGACAGCCGCGGCCTTGCCTCCTCGCTGGCACTGAGCGTAACGGCGTGCGCAAGGCGCCTGCACAGCCCCCGACACACCCGCCTTTTTGCATGAGCGTAGTTTGGACCAGTTCACTCGCCACCGTGCGAGTCTAGCCGACAACGCAAGCCGTAAGGCCGGCAAGTTTCCTATTGCGCAGTTCTCCGGGGTAGGTAGGGGCAGTCCGGCGTGTAGGCGTGCGCCGCGTGCTGCCGAAGGGAGGCCGGGGGGTGTCGTCGGCCGCTGTCTGACCGGAACGCAGTGAAGGGAGTTCGGCCGACGCCCGGCTGGACGAGGCAGACGCGGAATCAAGCACGCCGTGCCGGACTGCCCCTACCTACCCCGGAGAACGTCATCAGAACAGGCCAGCGTCACTAAAGCAAAGTGCCGTAAACGCTTGAACTGAAGATGCTCTAACTCGTTCCGGATCATTCAGTCCGGGGCTTCGGAAGGCTTAACGAGACCTTGCTTGTTGAGGCCCGGCCTGTCGCGGCCCGGCCTGGCTTCGTAGACTTCGTCGGCGGCCAGCAGGATGTCGACCGGCGGGTCGAAACCTATGGTGCGTGCGGTGGCCAGGTTCAGGGCGATTTTGGGTGGGTCTATCCATATCTGGCTGATTTCGCGGGGCTTGGCGCCATTCAGTATCCGGGCGATGGTTTCCGCATGAAACAGTCCCACATACGACACATCGGCCTGGGCCAGGCTCAGCAGTATTCCCTGCTCGACCTCTTTCGATCCCGCCATCGAGAAGCTGGGTATCTTGGCCTGTCCCAGCACCCGGGCTATAGGACCGATGGAGTTGCTGTTCACACCGCGATGAGTCGTTACGTAGACCGCGTCGACATGTTGCTCGGCCAGTTCTTCGTAGCAGCGCAATGCATTGGCGACAGCCGTTTCCATGCTTACGCTGTTGGACTGGGCGTGGCAATGCACGACCTCGAAATCCAATTCGCGGCTGACTTGTTCCACGGCGGCGACCGCGCCGTATGTCCGGCCTTCCGGGCTGTCTTCATAGACGATGCCCAGCGTCTTGAAGGGCACGATTTCCCTGAATAGCCGCAGCTGGCGCGGGTAGCGATCGGGTTCAATGCGTGCGTGCAGATAGTCGCGTCCGCTGTCGTGCACGCTATCCGAAATACCCGCGCCTATCGGGTCGCTGGTGGAGCCCACGACTGTTGCAAGCGGCGGACCGAGTGTGCGCATGTCCTGTCCGGCCCATGTACCCATGGCAATCATCATGTCGATATCGTTCTCTTCCCGGATGCGCGCGTCGATCGCCGCGCGCATGGACTCGCGCTTGCTCGCGTCGAAATTGCCGGGCTTCCAATAGGCATCGGCAACGAATTGGAGATGGGGGCTCTGGGCGTTTGCCGCCAGCCACTGCCAGAGCGCCTGTCCGGAGAGGGCTTCCGGGCGATCGTCCTGGTAGCGCAGCCAACCCAGGCTTTGCAAGCCGTCGGCGATTTCGCCCAGGGTCAGGGGATAGTCTGCATAGTCGCCGCTTTCCACATAGCCCAGGCGCCAGCGCGATCCGTCGGGCTTGGCTGCAGGCGTGGTCGGGATAGGCCGGGCGGTGGGCGAGGCTGGTTGGATGGCGGTCTGGGCTTGCAGGGCGGTTGCGCCGAGCAGCCCGGCACATGTCAACAAGCTAAGAAGGAAATGGCGGATCATGGTGCGGCCCTTTTTGCGGCGATCAACGTAATGTCGTCCGACTGCTCGGTAAGCTGGACGAACTGGCGCAAGTCTTCCAGCAGTGTGGCGGTCAATGCTGCGGCGTTGCTCTGTTGCAGGCCGGCAAGCAGTGCAAACAGACGTTCTTCGCCATAAAGCCGGCCGTCAGGTCCGACGGCTTCGGTGACCCCGTCTGTATAACCCAGAAGGATTTCACCGGGTTCCAGTTTGGCCGAAAATTGACGGTAGGGCAGGTCCTCCTGTACGCCGCAGGCCGGGCCACTACGTCCTTCCAGCATGCGCAGCTCGCCGTTGGTCTGCACCAGGCACAGCGGCGGGTGGCCGCCGTTGGACCAGTCCAGATCGCCGTTAACCAAGTCCAGAACCCCGATTATCAGGGTAACGAACATCATGTTGGGGTTGTTTTCAGACAGGCGGTTATTGACACGCTCCATGAGCAAGGCGGGATTGGTTTCATCTTCGGCCGAGGCGCGGATCAAGGTCCGGGTGACAGCCATGAAAAGGGCGGCCGGCACGCCTTTGTCGGATACATCGCCAATGGCGAAACACAGTCGGCCGTCCGGTAGAAGGAAGTAGTCGTAAAGGTCGCCGCCTACTTCCTTGGCCGGAATCATGGTGGCGAAAAGGTCGACTTTCTGTAGTACGCCATTGGCCAAGGGTATGGGCAGCAGGCCCATTTGTATGTCCCGTGCGATATTCAGCTCGCTTTCGAAACGCTCGCGGCTGGAGGTCTCACGCAGCAGGCTGGCGATTTTTTCGCGCAGTTGCTGGTCCATGAAAACGAAAGCGGCCGCCAGGCGTCCAACTTCGTCGGGCTGTTTCTGAGGCAGACGGGCGATGTGCTCGGGTATGGGGCCCGCCACGCCCAGGTCTTGTTCCGGCAGCGCCCGCGCAAAATCGCTGAGTTGCTGCAGCGGGCGCGTAAGCCGTGCCGAAAGAGCCCAGGCAATGATCAACGACACCGCCAATACCAGCAGGAATACCCAGGCCAGCCGATTGCGCAGCGACGTGGCCGCACTGGTGAGGTCCTGTGCGGGGACGGCGGCCACGATCGTCCAGCCCAGCGGCTTGAAGTGTGCCGCACTGATTTCCCAAGGCCCGCTGCTATCGACCGGCTTGAACTGCATGGTGTCGATTTCGCCACTGGCCGGTATGTCGCGCAAAAGATCGCGCAGCGTCTGGCCGGAAGATGTGTCCTGGGCGTCCAGCAGCCCTGTCTGCGTCTGCGGCAAGGGAGCCAGCAATTGGTCGTCGCGCGTCAGTATGAAGGCAAACCCCGATTGCGCCAGCCGCAGGGATTGAAGCACGTCCCTGACCGATGTTTCCATTTCTTCGCGGCGCTGATCGAACTGCGTGACGACGGCGCGGGCATCATCGCTGATGGCGTATACCCAATCCCAGGGCTCGAAATAGCCGAACCAGGCATAACGCAGTTCAAACTCTTCGGGCCCTCCGGGAGTGGGCCAGCGGTAGATGGCAAAACTGTGGCCGGTAGTGCGGGCTTCCTGGTAGGCGGAGGCGGCCAGTGCGTTGCCCTTGAAGTCGGTGAGTGACGACAGGTCCTGCCCCGTCATGCCTGGCCGGCCGCTGGCTATAGTTTCGAGTTCCGGTCCAAAGACGAAAGCATAGCGTTGCGGGCTCATGGGCATGGTGGCGATCCATTGCCGCGCCAGCGCCTGGGCTTGTGGCGCGCTGAGGATGCTGCGCTCGACTTGTTGAGCATACATATCGAGCACGGACTGTATGGTCGAGCTGAACTGCACCAGTTCTCTTCGGCCCGCGCGCACCGTGGATATCTTGTCGGTAAGCAGGCCGCCCCAGCGAGCCTCGCTATCCTTCACGAGCAGATTCAGTACGTTGCGTACGGCCACCTCTTCGCTTGCCACCACGGTACGCGTCACGTCGCGCTGCGTGACGAGCATGACGACGATGGCGCCTGCCAGCAGCGTGAGCCCAACGAACAGGAATATTTTGCTGCGCAGCGAGGTCAGACGCATGAATGGACGCTCTTTAGTACGAAGGATGCGCCGGAAATAGGCAATAACGCATGGTTTTGCAGGGAATTGTAAATTACTATTGCAGCTTAAGTGACTACGACGACAGGGCGGGGCCGTATTGCCGGCCACAACACGATGAACGACGAGCCGATCTCAATGCGGGCCAGGCGGCGCCGGCCCGTGCGCGACATATTGCTGGCGTGCATGGTGGTGTTGTTGCTGGCGCAAGGGTTGATCGGTGCATTGAGTCTTTCCGCCTTGAATCGGCTGGTGGCCGACAATACGGCCGAGCGGGTAGGCTTGATGGCCCGCCAGACATCGGCCCAGATAGAGACCGGAATGGAACTGGGCAAACCCTTGGCCCAGTTTTTTGGTCTGCCGCAGCTGCTTTCCGATTTGCAAAGCCGCGTCCCCGATTTGCTCGGCGCCAGCGTGGTGCT
>JAKFDW010000300.1:0-2171 GCA_036675955.1 Orrella sp.
TTTAGTTGAATTGCGCAGCACTCGTCCTCTCGATACTCCCCTAGCGGCTGCAATCGCGTGGGAATCTACGTAGCTTAAACCGCAAAATCTGCGGATTAATCTGGACACTGCGGTTTAATCTGGTCATCGATTTCCTTCAGGATCCGCATGTCTATTGACTTTGCGACGTTGCCACTGCTCATGCGTACAGGTATAAAAATTCCGCGAAACCCGGCAGTCGGGACTGGCCAAGTCTAGAGGCTATTCGCCGGCCAGCCCATCCTTCAATTGATGGAGAACGGCAGCACGCGGCCACACTCCGAACGACAGTTGGTCGCTGGCGAATGACATGGCCGAAACCGGCCAGCAGACCAACCCGAAAATTGGTGGAATACCTCCCATTGCAACAGAGGCCTATTGGCCTGAGGAGAGAGTGATGGGCATTGTGGTTCGTGGGATCGAGACCGGGTACGTGAAGACGATCCGGCACGGTGGCAGTGACGCGAATGGCCAGCCGGCGGTGAGAGCAGTGGCGCGTGGGGCCTCCAACCCCTGCAGGCACTGTTTGGGCCTCATTGCAGAAGGCGATCAGAAGCTCGTTCTGGCGCACCGACCGTTCGACCGCCTGCAGCCTTACGCCGAATTGGGACCGATCTTTCTGCATGCCGATGTGTGTGAACGATATGAAAGCGACAGCCTGCCTGCGTGGTTCGCGTACCTACAGCCGGCGATTATCCGAGGCTACGGTCAGGACGACTGGATTCGCTACGAGACTGGCAACGTGGTGCCCGGAAGTGCACTGGCTGGCATGTGCGAAGAAATCCTGAGCAACCCCGAAGTGGCTTACGTGCACATTCGATCGAAGTACAACTGCTTCCAGTGCCGCGTGGATCGAGCGTAGCCTGAATGACGATGCCACTTGCGCCGCCTGACGTTTGAGTTCACCCGCTCGCAGAAGCGGGCGACGCCTGCTGTAGCGAGTCGGGTGCAACGAAGGGTTAGGCATCGCCTTGCTGCCCGCGTAGCAGCTTGACTTCTTTGAGAACTTGGTCGGCAACAGACAATGGAGCACCCCAATAGTCAAAGATGCCGCCACGTGTTGAGTTTTGACCGCAGACGACAAACACGCCAGTTCCGACGCTCGCCTTTAGATGCGAGGCTAACCACCCGACGAAGCCCGAGTTGTCCAGGTTCGGCGGGAAGTGAAAACTGAAGATAGAAAACGCCTCCTGCTGCTGCTGCTGCCGCTGTGGCACCAAGGCGCCCCAAACGTGGCTGTCGCGTACGAAAGCAAGAGCGTCAGCTATGTGATGAGAGGGAAATCGTTCGACGCTCACCTCTTCGAAGACATAGGGCTGGTCATAGACAAGCAGCTCGGCTTCAGCGATGACCTTGCGAAGCCTGGCTTGCGTTTGAGTCGGTGTTTCTTGGCTGATGTACATGGTAAGTGAGGGTTGCGATGCCTAACGAACAGCGTTTATCTGCCGCGAGACGATGCATGAAAGAAGCGCTCGACTCATACGTGGCAGATAAACCTTGTTGGACTGAACCGCCCGGCGCAGCGGTTGAATGTTGATCTGATGGCCTATAGGGGGGTTTGTAATTTCCAGGCGGCCAAACGGATCAAATTATGGCTGAGCTTTGGATTGCCGTGAGCTGTGTTTTATTGCCCGAATGCATGTTGCGTTGACGACGCCCTGATGGCAGGGGGTGCATGAGGCCATGGCGTGATGGTTTTGAGCGATGGGCGCAAAGTATCGTCACGACACGGCCTGAAGTGCCGTGTCTGTTTCTTATTTTTTGGCCCCGCTCAATCGCGGTGGCCTACGGCTGGCTGGCATCCGCGTTCACCCTAGAGCGGGCAAACGGCCTGCGGCGGGCAATTGGCGATAACCGTCAGCAACTCACAAATAGGCGCGCAACGCATCCAGCGTTCTGGCGGCCGCACCCCGGTTGCGGGCCGCGAACGCCAGGCCGGAATCCACTGCCTTTGCCAGCGCAGGCGGGTCGCCAACCAACGCCACCGCAACCTGGACGGCCTCGGGCATGCCGGCTACGCGCAGGGCCGCGCCTTCGGCCTCGGCCAGCTCGGCGGCCTCGGAAAAGTTGAAGGTGTGTGGCCCCATCACCACCGGGCAACCGCAGGCTGCGGCCTCGATCAGGTTCTGGCCGCCCAGGGGCGCAAAGCTGCC
>JAKFDW010000301.1:0-2249 GCA_036675955.1 Orrella sp.
TGGGTAAGATTGTCGAGCATAACGATGGTTTCGCTTAAACTAGTTGAACTTTCGGCATACGGACTAAAATAATCCGATTAGGGCTTGCCCTGTACTGTATAACCAGAAACTCAAGGGACTATGTCTGCAGGCATTGTATTTCACTTGCTGGCCACACTGGCGTACGCCGTGCTGGCCATTTCGCTTTGGCGCCCCTTAAGCAAGGGCGGATCGCAAATCGTAGCCGGCAAAGTGCGCCGCGTATGCCTTGCCAGTGCGCTGGTGCTGCACGGCATTGCGCTGGCCCAATCCATACTGCTGCCCAACAGCCTGCATCTGGGCTGGGCGCTGGCCCTGTCGGCGGCTGTCTGGCTGGGCATGGTCGTGTTCTGGATCGAAAACCTGGTCATGCGCATCGACGGGCTGTTGCTCATTCTACTCCCTGCGTCCACCGTGGCTGCCCTGCTGGCCGCACTGTATCCCTACGGCCATACCGTGGCGCACGCCAATAACGATTGGCTGCGCGTGCACCTGATCATCGCGCTGACCGCCTACGGCCTGATCACCGTGGCCGCCCTGCAGGCCATGCTCATGACTGCGCTGGACCGCCAGCTGCACCGGCCCATCGAACAGGAAGCCAATCGCAGCATACTCGGGCGCGCACTGGACACCATGCCGCCCCTGCTGCTGCAGGAAGTACTGCTGTTTCGCCTGATATGGATAGGCTTTGGCGTGCTGACGCTTACCGTCATTACCGGCGCCATCGTGTCCATGCGCCTGACCGACGAGTTGCTCCCCATGGACCACAAGACCGTCTTCACCCTGCTGTCGTGGTTCAC
Source organism: Orrella sp. (assembly GCA_036675955.1). Classification (GTDB taxonomy): domain Bacteria; phylum Pseudomonadota; class Gammaproteobacteria; order Burkholderiales; family Burkholderiaceae_B; genus Pollutimonas. The sequence continues at coordinate 819 of JAKFDW010000301.1, forward strand.
CTTCGGCATACTGCTGCTGGGGCGCCACATACGCGGCTGGCGCGGGCGCATCGCCCTGCGCTGGACGCTGGCGGGCTTCGCTTTCCTGCTGCTGTCCTACAGCGGCAGCCGTTTTGTGCTCGACGTCATATTGCAACGAGGCTAATGTGGGAAAAGTTCTATTCTGGGTCATACTCATCATCGCGGCCCTGCTGATCGCCCGCATCGTGGCCCGCCATAATCAAAGCAATCTGGAAAGCAGCAGAAAACCCAAGCAAGCCAAGCGGCGCGGAGCGCCCCCCGTGGAGCACGCCGAAAACATGGTGCGCTGCGGACACTGCGGCATCCACATGCCGCGCTCCGAAGCCGTACTAAGCGGCGGCAACACCTGGTGCAGCGCCGAACACGCCAAGCTGGGCGTGCGTCAGTGAACAAACTGGTGCTGGACCGCCACGGTTGGCTGCAGGCGCACCCAAACGTACGGCATGCGCCTTCGCCCAATCACGACGCTCGCGCTGACGGCGACGACGCCACGCTGCTGGTCATGCACAACATCAGCCTGCCGCCGGGCATCTTCGGCGGCACGGAAGTCGTGGATTTTTTCCAGAACCGGCTGAATTATGCGGCCCACCCCTGGCTGGAACGCCTGCGCGGCATGACCGTGTCGGCGCACTTCTTTGTACGCCGCGACGGTTGCATTGTGCAGTTCGTGTCCACGCACAAGCGCGCCTGGCACGCCGGCGTATCAACATTTGAAGGACGCGCGCGCTGCAATGACTTTTCGATAGGCATCGAAATGGAAGGCACCGACACCGTGCCTTACGAGGCGGCCCAATACCAGGCATTGACAGCACTGATGCCGGCGCTACGCAGCCGGCATCCCATACGAGCGGTGCGTGGCCATGAACATATCGCCCCCGGACGCAAGACGGACCCGGGTCCGTCCTTCGACTGGGAGCGATTCGGCCGTGAAAACCGCTGGCTGCGGCGGCAACTGCCGCCGTTCTAGCCAGCCTAAAGCATCAAGCCTTAAGCGCCGGTGTTCAGCAGCAGGCGGTTCATGCGCTTCACAAAAGCGGCCGGGTCCACCAGGTTGCCGCCTTCGGCAAGCATGGCCTGATCCAGCAACAGCAAAGCCCATTCATTGAAGTCGCCTTCTGGGGCAGCCTGCATGCGGCCGATCAACGCGTGTTCCGGATTGATTTCCAGAATAGGCTTGACCTCGGGCGCGGGCTGGCCTGCCGCCTGCAACATGCGCATCAGATGCGGGCTAAGCTCATTGGCATCCACCACCACGCAAGCCGGCGAATCCACCAGGCGCCCTGTTACGCGCACCTCTTTCACCTTGTCCTCCAGCGCCGTCTTCAGGCGCTCAACCAAAGGCTTGAAGGTTTCGGCCACTTCGGCCTGGTGCTTCTTTTCCTCTTCGTCGGCCAGCGAATCCAGGTCCAG
>JAKFDW010000302.1:0-4991 GCA_036675955.1 Orrella sp.
CGGCAGGCTGGCCCGGTGGCCCGGATTGCCGGGCAGGTGCCTGGCCGGCAAGGCTTTGACCGGACCGACGACACGCGAGAACAGCTCTTTCTCGGCTTTGGCTTTGGCGGCAGCCGCCAGGCGGGCGGCCTCCTCCTCTTTTTTCAGCTGCGCGCGGGTTTCGATCTCCTGTTTGACGGCCTTGAGGTCTTGCAGGCTTTTCAGGGCGGGCGATTTCATGTCTCCCACTTTATATCAACGCGTCTAGCGCGCTGTGGCTTCAGCCTGCTAGGGTTGCGCGCGACCGAAAGGGGTGTGTGTGCAGGATGACTGGTAGCGGTTCACTGGTGTAGATAAACCACGCTTGGCGTCATTCAACGCCGGGCCCGACGATGGTTACGGTACGATCCCCCACTGAGTTGCCTGAGCCGCCTACACGTCATGCAAACTCATTCCGCCAGGTCTGGCTTATGGATTGAGGGAGTGAAAATGAAACGGTCCGCCGTCGTGCTCTGCGGAGCCCTTTTGTCCTGCCTGGGTGTAAGTCAATTCCAGGCGTTCCGCGCGGAGGCCGCCGAGAATGAGGCGAGCGTGCAACGAGAGGCCGCCGCGGCCGCAGCGCGGACCCTTGCGATCGCGCAGGTGAACAAAATCGCCATGGAGCGGCCTTTCGAAGATCATGCTATGAATCGGTTCCTGCCGGCAAGCTATTCACCGCAGGCTTCCGATTGGCAGGGCAATGAGAAAGCCTTCTACGACAAGGTGCTATCGGGCGGAAGGTTTGACGTGCTCATTGTGCCGTTCCAGGTTGGGGGCTGGGCCGTTGACAGGGCAACGCGGTCCATCATGACCGCGGAACTCGCGGCGAGCGTCGCCCAATCGCAGAGAGTGAAAGTCCCCGATCCCTACCTTGTGGCCAAAGCACTTGGCGAAGGACAGCGCCAGCTCAACCAGGAAGACATCTACAAGCTCGCCGACGCCGTGGGTGCAAAACGCATTATCCGGGGCTATGTCGGGCACGACCGGAAAGGGAGAATGGCGATTGCCATCTTGACCCAGGACCATGCGGGCACCGCGCGCAATGGCGCCGCCTGGACCGGCCCGGTGGCCACCCAAAAATTTGAGAATATTTCATTTGGCGATGAGGTCCCGGCCATCGAGGCCTATGAGTCTGTGTTGCCGGAGATTCTCAAGTCGGTGGGCACCAACGCCACGTCGCCTGTCTTCGAAAAAATAGACAGCAAGCTGGAATTGAGTGCGCTGCCGCCGTCTCCGCGCGGCCTGGTGGCATCGGTCGGCAACCCGGCGCAGGATGCGTATGCCTTCCTGTTGTACAGCGCATTGACGCCCACAAACATCGAAAGAACGAAAGAGATATTTGCCGAAAAGGCGCATCTGGCGCTGTTGGGCTTGTCGCCGGAATCGCCCGACTACCGCGCGCTTCGTGCGCGGACCTACAAGACATTGGGTTTGCGCATGGCCGCCATCAAGGCGCTGGGCGAGCCGCGGACCCCCGAGGAAAAAGGGCTGCTGGCCGCCCTCAACGGAAATATCCTGGAAGTGCGCGCCATGGCGGCCCTCGAAAAGAACCCCCTCAAACGCCTGCTTCAGAAGATCGATGAAAACAGGATCGATACGGCGTACGGCACGGTGAAAACCACAAAGGCAAGCGCCGAGGTGGCCGGGTTGAAGTTGCCGGGAACCATATGGCCGTTTATCGTTACGCGGGCCTTTGTGGAAGGGGACCCGTGGGTGCAGAACGAAAATTCCTCGCTGAAGATGCTTCTCGACTATGAATTGCCGGTCGAGGGCTATTCGATGGAAGACATGGCGCGCGCAACTTTGCCGCTGGCCGATCCCGACAAGGTTCAGGCCATCGTGGATCTGTCGGTGTTCCATCACGGCCGGAAATTCGTCGATGCCAACGCGGCCCGATTGTGCTGTGAGCCCTCGTTCAACAAGCCGGGGCCATTTGACTATCTGGAGCTGCTCCAGGGGATCGGCCACGACAACCTGATGAGCCGCATTGATTTCCTGTCTCAGATCCAGGGCGTCCCGAACAAGGCCCTCAGCTTTGCGAACAGCATCGAGGGAATTTACAAGGGCTACCCCTATTACGCGTATGAGCGATCGAGAGTGGAGGCGAGGCTCGCTAAAAATTCCGCTGGAGCCGAAAGAGAGCAATTGCTCAAGGCCTGGCACCAAAACGCGTTCAATGCCATTTACTGGGAACAGGGCCAAACGCTGATTGCCGCCTGGGCTTTCGACCATTTCACCGCTGACGGCGGCCAGTACTATGGACCTCACGACAATCTCTACTACACCGACGTTCCGTACCGTCCTTATTACTGGACCTGGGCGGACGGCGGCAACCTGCAGACGCAGGTTGACAACAATCTGGCTGCTTTAAGGGGCGCCACCTGGGAGATCGGGGCCGTCTCGCAACTGGCCGGGCAATACCGCCAGTTTTTCCCCAACGAGGAGCGGGAGCGCGATCTTTTGAAGTCCATCACAGGGCGCTTCGTGGGTTCCCCGCAACTCAATGCCATGCTCGGCGCCCAAGCCATAAGGCAGGGGGACGGCAAGACAGCGCAAGCTTACTATCGCGACAACGTCAGGCTTGCACCCACGCTCTGGAATTCCTATGAGGATCTGGCAAGGTTGTTGTTCATGACGGGTGGCGTCGACGCCGCCGCCAAAGTGTTTCATTCTTATGCCGGCTTCAAGAAGGGCTCCGAAGACGGCCGGGTGGCCATCGCAAACTATGCCTACAGCGCGGGCTCGTATTTTTACTGGTCGGGCCATTTCGATCTTGCCAAGCCGTTCTACCAACTTGCCGCCTCCCAGAAATCAGGGGCTTCTAGCGAGATCACGAGCGATGCGCGCCTGAAGCTTCTTGCCGGCGATATGCAGGGCGCCATGGCCGGCACCTTGCGGCGTGCGCAACGCTACCAGGAGTCCTATGCCTATCGGGATTATCTGGGACTGCTTCATGCGAGCGGCCACTCCAAGGAAGCCTGGGCCGGTTTTGCGGTGCTGTTGAAACAGAGCAAGGCTCCCCATATTTGGGAGTCGGCGCTGGTCGGACATCACATTTCCGCGTTGTCGGAAGCAGAGGTCGTGAGTTGGGCGCAACAAAGCGAATTCAGGAGCACAGCCGAGGCCAAGATCGCCGCAACTATTCACCTTGCGCGCTTTGCGACGACCGACCGGACGCCTTCCCGCGGCTTGTCCCAGGTGGTGGACGCGCTGGACCAGCAGCGATGGAAGGTGCCCGGATATTCCATGCTGATTAACGAAGGGCATCCGATACTGCAGAATGCGGCCGAAAAACAGCGTGTGAAATCCATGCACGCCTATTTTGTGGATGGCTACCGGGCGATCAAACTCAAGGACTTTGCCGCTGCAAAGGCGATCTTCACTGAGGCGGCGACGCTTTACGACCTGACCGATCAACAGCTTTACTCACCCTCTACCTGCTATTTGCCTTATTACGCCTTTGCGGCCGCGAAGGCGGGGGATACGTCAGGTGTCGAGAAGATCATGAGCGGCATAAAGATTGCCGACCAGAGCTTTGACTACTACCTGGCCAAGGCGATTCTTGCCGGGGCATCCGGAAAAAACGAGGAAGCGCTGCAATCTCTGCAGATGGCGCGACACCGGCGGCCGCATACGGAAACCCGGGCCTTGCTGACGCAATACACCTTTGGAGAGATCTCCGGATTGGTGGCGGAAATGACCGGCAGCAACAAGATCAGGGAATTGACACTGGAGTGGGCCAGGAAGAGCCAAAAATTCGAACCATGGCAATCCTGGCCTTATGCCTTGGAAGCCAAGTTGACAAAGAACCCGGTCGAGCGCAAGCGGGCCATGGCGATGGCCTTCTATCTCGACCCCAAATCGGAGAGCCTGTCCGAGTTGGATAAATCCGAGATCGACGCCGCCGTCAAAACCTTTGGAAAATCCAACCCGTTTCCTGAAATCACACCGGAAGTTGTCAAAAAGGGTGCAACCTGACCTGAATTGGCGGGGCAGGCCGGCTGCGCCCGGTGTCTCGCGAGGTTTCGCGCCTAGAGCAAACCCAGCTCGGCCATCGACACCGCCTGGGTACCTGTCACCACGAAATGGTCGAGTACGCGCACATCCACCAGCGCCAGCGCGGACTTGAGGGTTTGCGTCAATGCCTCGTCGGCGCGGGAGGGCGTGGCGGCGCCGCTGGGGTGGTTGTGCGCCAGCACCACGCTGGCGGTGTTCAGCGCCAGTGCCCGCACCACGACTTCGCGCGGGTAGACGCTGGTTTGCGTCAGCGTGCCGCGAAACAGCTCTTCCAGGGCAATCAGCCGGTGTTGGCTGTCCAGGAACAGCACGGCAAAGATTTCGTGCGGCCGGCCGCCCAGCTGCAGCTGCAAATAGTCACGCACGGCCTGCGGTGTGGAAAACAGCGCCTTTTCCTTCAGTTCTTCGGCCAGCGCGCGGCGGGCCAGTTCCAGCACCGCAACCAGTTCGGCCCGTTTGGCCGGGCCCAGGCCCTTGATGCATTTGAGCGCTTCGGGCCCGGTGTGCAGCAGCCCGGCCACGCCGCCGAAGGTGTCCACGAGTTCCTGGCCCATTTGCAGCGCATTCTTGCCGGGCAGGCCGGTGCGCAGCAGCAGCGCCAGCAGTTCGGCATCGCTGAGGGCGCCGGGGCCGCGCGCCAGCAGTTTTTCTCGGGGGCGGGCGTCCTCGGGCAGGTCTTTCAGCAGCATGGGGGAAGGGGTCCGATCAGGGAGGGGGCGGGGCAAATCCGGCTTTTCTCCCGGACATGGCTTACTTTCTACAATAGAGGCAGTTTACAAACAGTTGTTGGCCGCCCCCGCCGGCCCAGAGAGTTTTATGCCCCCCGTGGAAACCACCGCTCCCGCACTTGTCCAGCCAGGCTCTTTTTTGACCCTGCATTACCGCATGGCCGGCCCGGACGGCGCCGACATCATCAATACCTTTGGCGGCAAGCCGGCCACGCTGAGCCTGGGCAC
>JAKFDW010000303.1:0-20687 GCA_036675955.1 Orrella sp.
TATCATTTTGGCGCAGTCATTTTCAAATTTCTATTTGTGCACCCAGCTCAATGACGCGGTTGGCGGGAATTTTATAGTAGTCAGCCGCGTCGCGCGCATTACGCGACATCAACGCAAATAACGATTCCCGCCATATCGCCATGCCGCCGCCGACAGTGGGAATGACGTTCTGGCGCGAGATAAAAAAAGATGTGCGCATCATATCGAACTCCAGCCCCTGCTCATGGCATTGCGTCAAGGCGCCGGGTATATCGCGATCGTCTTTGAAACCGTAGAACACATCGGCTTGATAGCATCCATCGCGCAGTTTCTCGACATGTATCCTTTCCGTCGCTGGCACATATGGAATGTCTTCATCCCAAATTGTTAAAAAAACATTTCGTTCATGCAGCACTCGGTTGTGCAGCAAGTTGTGAAGCATGGCGTGCGGTACGCCGTCGCCATTCGCGCGAAAGAATACCGCCGTACCAGGTACTCGGGCGGGGGAGTTGATGAATAAAGATTGGAAGAAATCGTCCAACGGTATCATGTGGCGCTGTACATTCTGGTACACCAAGGCGCGTCCTGTTCTCCAGGTGACAAACAGCGTGACCATTGCTGCTCCGAGCACCAGGGGAAACCATCCCCCGTGAGCGATTTTGCTGATATTGGCCGAAAAAAGAGCCACATCCATGATCAGAAAAAACCCGGTTGCCGCAATGCACAGCCACAGGTTGTAGCGCCAGCCATAGCGGATCACGAAGAACGTCATCAAAGTGGTCATCAACATGGTTCCTGTGACGGCAATGCCGTAAGCGGAAGCCAGGTTCGATGAGGAACCAAAGCCGATGACAGCCATCGTAACGGCGGCGAGCTGAAGCCAATTGACCAATGGAATATAAACTTGTCCTTGTTCCTCGTCAGAGGTGTGTTGTACGCGCATTCGGGGCAGGAAGCCTAACGCAATCGCCTGGCGCGTTATCGAGAACGTTCCCGAAATGGTGGCTTGCGAAGCGATGACGGTGGCCAGGGTCGACAATGCGACCAAAGGATAAATGCTCCAGCTACCAAGCTGTCGGTAAAATGGATTGGATACGGCTTCAGGGTTGGCAAGCAGCAATGCCCCCTGCCCAAGATAATTGAGGGCGAGGGCCGGAAAGACCGCGCCGAACCACGCCCGGCGAATCGGCTGCTTGCCAAAATGCCCCATGTCTGCGTAAAGCGCCTCAGCGCCTGTAAAAGCGAGAACGATTGCGCCCAACGCAAAGAACGCGACCCCGCTATTTTCCAAAAGAAAGCTGACCGCATACAGCGGATTGATGGCAGCGAGAATTTGCGGGTTTCGCACGATATTGACCAGCCCCATTGCCGCCAATGCGATGAACCACACCAAAACAATGGGTCCAAACCATTTCCCAATGCGGGCGGTTCCTTTTTTCTGGACCAGATACAGAGCGATCAATATCGCCACGGTCAATGGAACGACGTACGGGGTGAGGGCGGGCGTGGCCACTTCCAACCCCTCTATTGCCGACAGTACAGAAATGGCGGGCGTAATCACGCCGTCGCCGAAAAAAAGTGCCGTTCCGATCAGGCCGGCGATCATGATGCCAGGATACCAGCGCGAGCCCTTGCCGACCGACGACAGGGCCAGGGCCACCAAAGCCATGACACCGCCTTCGCCCCGATTGTTGGCACGCAATACGAGCACCACATACTTTAAGGAAACAATAAGAATGAGCCCCCAGACGATCAGCGAAACGACGCCCAAGATATTGTCGACCGTCAAAGGTACGTGGTTCGCATGTTGCGTTGAGAACACTTCCTTCATCGTGTAGAGCGGGCTGGTGCCAATATCGCCATATACGATGCCGATCGCCGCAAGAGTGAGCGCTTTGAGATTGTTTTTTGAGTTGTCAGACATAATGGGCGGCCGAACGAGTAAGAACAGCGCTTAGTGATTTAGGAAGGAATGTTGACCTATGAACCGCAAGCCCACGCCGGGATCCGTGGCAATATATTGAGGCGAGGCTGCCGAGTCTTTGAGCTTTGAACGCAATTTGGCGGTCAGTATTCTGAGATAATGCGTGTCGTCGTGATGCCCTGGACCCCAAAGTTCGCGGATTATCTGTGGCCGAGCGACAACGCGCCCCGTATGCGTTAGAAGCAGCATAAGCAGGGCGAACTCCTTACGCCCTAGCGTCACGGGCGTGCCGTCCAATGAAACCTCCCGTTTGGCCTGGTCGATGCGCAAATGGCCGTCGTCAAAAATTGACGGGGTGTCGTTCGCACTGCCTCGTCCACGCAGTAGCGCCCGGATGCGCGCCATGAGTTCCTGTATGCCAAACGGTTTAGTGACATAGTCGTTCGCACCTTTATCCAGCGCGGAAACTTTTTCGATTTCTCTGGCGCGCACAGTCAGGACGATGATGGGTACTTGGGACCATTTGCGAATTTCCTTAAGCACGTCGAGACCGTCCATGTCAGGCAACCCGAGATCGAGAATGACAAGGTCGGCACCGTGGGCGGCGAATTTTTCAAGACCGGTACAGGCATTCTCCGCAAGAAGCGTCCGGTAGCCTTGTGACCGAAGGCTGATGTCCAGAAACTGTCTAATTTGCGCTTCATCGTCGATTGCGAGGATCTGAACCGGGGTGCTGGAAGGGGCGGGTGCTGGTAGTGGGCTATTCATCGCACTCATCCTCGGCATCGAGGGAAGGCGGAACGAACAAAGGCAGCCCCATGCTGATTGTCGTGCCGAGACCGTCGGGTCCGGATTGGGCGTTCACCCAGCCGCCGTGCGCGCCGATCAGGCCCTGGCATATAGCCAGGCCAAGGCCGGTTCCCTGATGGCCACGATCGCCACGCTCCACGCTATAAAACATATCAAAAATGCGCTCGCGCTCGTCATCAGGAATACCGGGCCCCTGATCGGATGTATGGATATGCATGCATTGGTCCTGCGCATACGCAGTGATCTGGATCGCCTTCCCTGGCGGTGAAAATTTCGCCGCATTCTCAAGCACGTTGAATATTGCTTGTTCGACCAGGGCCGGGTGCACGAAGAGATCCGGCAGGTCAGGGGGAATACTCAGGTCCAGCATGACTTGCGGGTTATAGCGACGCAGACGTTGCACCGCGCAGCCCACCAATTCATCTGCACCTATCCATTCGCGTTCCAGCGCTAATCCAGCATGGCCAAGACGGGTCATGTCCAGCAAATTTTGAATATAACGATCCAGGCGCTCTCCTTCAGAGATGACTGTTTCCATCAGGCTGCTCCGATCAGTCTGGCTCATTGCATCAGCGTAGCTGCGCAAGCTGCTGGCGGCCCCGATGATCCCTGCCAGCGGGGAACGCAGATCATGCGAGACCGACGACAATAACGCTGAGCGCAGGCGCTCCGTCTCGTTGGCTACTTTCACCTTTTGAAGCTCAGCCACAAGACGGGTACGTAAGGCAGCTTGTCCAATATCGTCCACCAGCGCCTCAGCCAGGCGAATTTTTTCGTTCGATAGCTTGCTGTGAGGGTCCGAGAGGCAGACACCGGTCACGCCGATTGTTTTTAGTTCATTGTGGACGGGCAAGAACCACCAACGACTTTCAGGGAATATGTTTGTGAAACGTCCGGACGCTTCGCCGTGGGCTAGCGTCCAGTCTAAGGCCTGGCGGTCTATGTCGCTAAAGACTACCGGAGTTGAACTGTTGGTCAGTCCATTGATCTGAATCCAGACTGATGCGCGAAGCTGCATGCCTATCGCAGTACAGCCGGCCCGCATCACTTCCGATATATCCGCCGCGTTGGCAAGCTCGCGCCCCAAGGTGTGGAGCGCAACAGCGTGGGCATTGGCCGCTTGTAATGCGATGATTTTTGAACGCAAGACAGAGGCCAGGCGTCCGGCCAGCAAAGCGACGACCAGGAAGAGAATTACCGTTACAGCGCTTTGGCGGGCGCTGATCTCAAAGGCCCACCGCGGCTCAATGAAAAAAAACGTATAGGTCACAAAACATAATAGGGCGGTCGCCACAGCCGCGGACATCCGTGTGCGGGAGGCAACCACGATAACGGCTACAATAAAAATCAGCGAAAGATCCTGAAGTCCTATCCATCGTTCCATCGCCCAAGCCACTATGCCGGCAGCAGTGGAGGCCAGCACACTGAGCAGCAGCTCTTTGCCGGAGAGCATGGACGTGTTGATCATTGAATTGCTTTTCGTATAGCTGCTGTCAAAGAACAGTCTCATAAAATGCCGCTCTGAAAAGTCAGAAAACCGTATCTCGCCAATGGTTGTGAATCTTTTTGCCATTTTGGACGACTATACGTAAATTTTGCGTAAACTCGGCGCCTACATTCATGACTTGAGCATTCCGATCACGCCCGCATCGCTATCAAGCTCTTGTGAGAGACTGGCGCCATGGCAAGACGCAACCTCAATGATCTTTTGTCTTTCGTCACCGTGGCGCGAGAAGGCCAAGCAGGCGCAGCCATCACCGGCGTTCTCACTGGTCGTCAATGCACTACGCTTGGCAGGTTAGACTGGCTCTCCGCAAGTTAACTGTCCTACTTCGCCTGTACGGTGTTTTGTTATGTTCCCGAAAACTGTCTTGCCCCTCATTTTTGAACGTCTGCTCAATCCCTTTCCTCCCGAAGCTCCCTCGGCGCCGCCTAAGGGTTTGCTGCCATTCCTGTGGGCATGCACGCACGGTTCACGCCGCTATATTGCTGTGCTGGCGCTACTCAGTGCCAGTGTGTCGATTTACGAAGCCTGGCTGTTTGCCTTTCTCGGACAGGTGGTGGATTTGCTCTCTGTCTGGCGGGCGGGCGAGCCAGCCTCCGCGCACGAGCACAGCGTGCTGTGGGGCATCGGCCTGGTGCTGCTGGCCAGCATCGGCCTGGTGGCGCTTCGCACTACGGTGCAGCATCAGGTGCTGGCCATCAACCTGCCGCTACGGCTGCGCTGGAACTTCCACCGCCTGATGCTGCGACAAAGCCTGTCGTTCTTTGCCGATGAGTTTGCAGGGCGGGTCACGGCCAAGGTCATGCAGACGGCGCTGGCCGTACGCGAAGTGTTGCTGACTTTCTCGGAGATTGTGCTGGGCATTGGCGTGTACTTTCTCACCATCATGGCGCTGGCTGGCGGCTTCGACTTGCGGCTCATGCTTCCCTTCATCGGCTGGATCACGCTGTATGGGCTTGCCATGGTTTACTTCGTGCCCCGCTTGGGCAGGGTAGGGCAGGAGCAAGCCCATGCCCGATCGTCCATGACCGGGCGCGTCACCGATGCTTACTCCAACATCACTACTGTCAAGCTGTTCTCGCATACCAAACGCGAGGCTCACTTCGCCCGCGCGGCGATGGAAGATTTCAAAGATACGGGCTATCGTCAGATGCGCCTGGTCAGCCGGATTGAAATCGTCAACCAGACGCTTGCGTCCGCGCTGATTTTTTCAGCGGGCGGCTATTCCCTGTGGCTATGGCATGGCGGTGAAGTCGGCACGGGCGCGGTGGCCGCCGTCACAGCCATGGCTTTGCGCGTGAACGGCATGTCTCAATGGATCATGTGGGAAATGGCTACGCTCTTCGAGAACATCGGCACCGTGCAAGACGGCCTCGCAACCCTTACCCGGGCCGCCAAAGTGCAGGACGCGCCTGACGCGCCCGCACTGAAGGTAACGCGCGGCGAGGTAGCGTTCGACCAAGTCCGCTTCAATTACAGCGGTGAGCGCCAAGTGCTCGACGGCCTGAGCCTGACGGTGCGGCCCGGAGAAAAGATCGGCCTGGTGGGCCGTTCCGGTGCGGGTAAATCGACACTGATCAACTTGCTGCTGCGCTTTTACGACGTGGACGGCGGCCAGATACGCATCGACGGACAGGACATCGCCAAGGTCACGCAAGACAGCCTGCGCAGCGTTATCGGCATGGTCACTCAGGACACATCCCTGTTGCACCGTTCCATTCGCGACAACATCGCTTATGGCCGCCCCGATGCCGATGACGCCGACATCCGCGCCGCCGCCATCGGTGCTCATGCCGATGACTTCATTCAGCAGCTCTCCGACTTCGAAGGGCATTGTGGCTACGACACCTTGGTAGGCGAGCGCGGCGTCAAGCTCTCGGGCGGCCAGCGCCAGCGCATCGCCATTGCCCGGGTCATGCTGAAGAATGCGCCCATCCTGCTGCTGGACGAGGCCACCAGCGCCCTGGACTCGGAAGTGGAAGCGGCCATACAGGAGAGTCTCTACGAAATGATGGAGGGCAAAACGGTAATCGCTATCGCTCACCGTCTATCGACCATAGCCGCCATGGACCGTCTGGTGGTCATGGACCAGGGACGCATCGTCGAAGAGGGCAGCCACACCGAGTTGCTGCAGAAAAACGGTATCTATGCTCGACTGTGGCACCATCAGAGCGGCGGCTTTCTGGGCGAGGAAGATGGGGATCCGGTGCGCTTGGCTATGCCGTCTTAAGATGCGAAAGGCGACGACGCCTTGGCTTCTTCCACAGACAGCGCACGGGGCAGTGCGACGCCATTCTTTACTGCAAGGATTTCCGCCATCACGCTCACGGCGATCTCGGCGGGAGTCTTGCTGCCAATGTAGATTCCGACAGGTGCGTGAAGTCGCTGCAAAGACTCCTGCGTTTCATCGAAATGCTCGATGTAACGCTGTCTACGACTGTCTGTATTGCGGCGCGAACCGATGGCGCCTACGTAAAACGCGTGGCTGTGCAGCGCCTCCAGCAACGCCATATCGTCGAGCTTGGGATCGTGGCTCAGCGCCACGATGCAGGTGCGCATGTCGGGGTTCAGGGCACGCACCGCGTCATCGGGCATTTCCCTGGTGATGTGCACGCCCGGCACAGACCACGTGCCCAGATGCTCGGCGCGCGGGTCGCAGACCGTGACCGCAAAATCGTTGAACATCGCCATGGTGGCGACGTATTCGGTCAACACGCCGGCGCCGATGAGCAGCATGCGGTACTGCGGCCCCAGAGTGCTGGATAGGGTTGCGCCATCAAAGCGCAGCGCCTCGGGAGCGGCGGCCGGTTTCAAGCTTGCCGCGCCGGTGGCACAGTCCACCGTGCGTTGAACGAGCTGCCCTGATTCCAACCGATTGACCAAGGCATCGAGCGCGGTAAAATCCGGCTGGAACTCCAGCAGCAGCTCCAGCGTACCGCCACAGGGCAGCCCGAAGCGATGCGCCTCGTCCGCAGTGACGCCGTAGCGAACGATCAAGGGCGGCACCTGCGGAATGCCCGAGCCCCCGTAGAGGTGGGTGTATCGCTGTATTAAATCGTCCTCGATGCAGCCGCCAGAAACAGAACCTATGCAGCGGCCATCCTCGCGCAGCGCCATCATGGAGCCAACAGGACGTGGCGACGAGCCCCAGGTTTTGACCACTGTCACCAGCAGCAACCGGTGCCCAGCTGCGTGCCAGTCGCGGGCGCTGCGCAGTACGCGTACATCGACGCTTTCCATGTAATTACTCCTTATCGCGTTTGGCGGGCCATGAGCAAGGCTTGGGCGCGCGCCAAATCGTCCAGCGTGTCGATATCCGTCACAATGCCCGGATCGTCCAACTGCAGCACCTGTACTTCACCGGCCTGGCGATGCGCCTGAACGATGGCGCGTGCGCCTGCATCGCCGCGTAGCGCTGCGAGTGCCGCGCGGCATTCCTTGCCGAAGCCTACCGGATGACCTTGCCGCCCATTCCAGAACGGCACCACCACCGGATGCGCGGCCAGACCTCGCGCCACCTGGATCAGGCTATGCGCTTTGACCAGCGGCAGGTCGCCGGGCAGGACGAGCCAGCCCGCCGCCTCCGCGGTGGCCGCTACACCCCGGGCAATGGAGTCGCCCATACCTTCCAACTCGGCAGATTGGCCGGTCTCGAGCCGCACGACGTGGACTGGCAAACCGGTTGCGGCCACGGTGCGCAGCACGTTCTGAAGCACGGATATACCGCCAATCAGGGCATCGAGCTTATGCGTGGCGCCGCCGGACTGCGCAAAACGCTGGCCCCGGCCCGCAGCCAACACGATCACGGTCGGCAGTCGGGCTTGCGGCATGCCTGGCCTATTTCATCGCGCACAGCATGCTGCGCACGCGTTTGCCGGCGCGAAGGGCCTTGGCAGTCTGTGGAAGAAGGTGTCATGGCGGAATCCGGTGTTGTGGAGGACAAACTCTATGTGTGATGCCAATATGAGCAGGAATTGAGCCTGCGAAACGAACACACAATTGTCTCGCAATAATTGATTAGATGCTCTTATAAGCGCATTAAGTATCTTCGCTCAGTGCTGCAACAGGGCATAACTTTATGCAACGGGAACGGGCAATCGGGTCCCGTCCGGGAATCCGGCCTTATCATTTGAAGGCATAGGAATTGCGCTGCACAGGAGCCATGCCCATGATCAGCATCGAATTTACACGACGAGAAGTGCTCAAGGTAGCCGCCGCCAGTACTGGTGCGCTTATAGGAGGACCGCTCATGGCCCGAATGAATCCACCGCCGGCGGGGGATGCCGCAGATGCGCCCGCTCTCATAGACGTGCTTCTGCGAGTGAACGGGACCGAGCATAGGCTTGCACTCGATCCGCGCACCACGCTGCTCGATGCCCTGCGCGAGCAGCTGCACCTCACGGGCTCGAAAAAGGGCTGCGGGCTAGGGCAGTGCGGTGCCTGTACGGTGCTGATAGAGGGCAAGCGCGTCAAATCGTGCCTGAACCTTGCGGTTCTCGCCGAGGGACGGGAAATTACAACTATCGAGGGCCTTGCTCACGGCGATGAACTGCATCCGCTGCAAACAGCCTTTATCGAGCGTGATGCCTTCCAGTGCGGCTATTGCACGCCCGGCCAGATAATGGCCGGTGTCGCGTGCATCAACGAAGGTCATGCCGGTTCCGCGCAAGAGATCCGCGAATGGATGAGCGGCAATCTGTGCCGCTGCGGCGCCTACGACCATATCGTGGCGGCGATCCAGGACGCGGCTCAAGCCACTTCAGCTAGGGGAGGTTGAGCCATGAATCCTTTTACGCTGGAACGGCCCCGCGATCTTTCCGCCGCGCTTGCTTACCAAGCGCAGGCGGGCCGCAATGACGCCCCTGCCGAGTACATTGCGGGCGGAACCGATATGGTCCAGCTCTTGCAGGAGCGCGTTCGCTCGCCCGACCGCCTGGTGAGCCTGGCGGGCCTTCTGGACGACCGCATTCAATCAGGTCCGCAGGGACTGCGGCTCGGCGCATCGGCCACGATGGCGGACGTGGCGGCGCACGCAACCGTAATCGAGCAGTTTCCCGTCATCTCCGAGGCGCTGCTGGCGTCTGCAAGTCCCCAGGTGCGCAACCAGGCGACCATGGGCGGCAATCTCCTGCAACGCACGCGGTGTCCGTATTTTCGCGACATCGGCTACGCCGCCTGCAACAAGCGGGCTCCAGGATCGGGATGCGCTGCCATTGACGGCGAGAACCGCTGGCATGCCGTGCTTGGCACGAGCGAAAGTTGCATTGCCGCCCATGCATCCGACCTGGCCGTCGCGCTCGTCGCGCTCGATGCATCCATTGAGGTGCGCGGTGCAGCCGGAACGCGCATGGTGCCGTTGGCGGAGTTTCACCGGTTGCCCGACGACACCCCGCACATCGAGACTGTGCTCGAACCGGGCGAGCTAATCGCCGCCATCGCGGTGCCAAGCAGTATCATGGCACGGCGCTCGCATTATCTGAAGGTGCGCGAGCGTGCATCTTTCGAATTCGCGATGGTGTCGGCCGCGGTTGCGCTCGAGATCGACGGCGGTCGTATCCGGCACGCGCGAGTGGCGCTGGGCGGAGTCGGCACCAAGCCGTGGCGGGCGCGGCGAGTCGAAGCAGCGCTTGCCGGAGCCGGGCTCGATCGGCAGGCGCTGCGGCTGGCGGCGGCGCTGGCCGCCGAGGGCGCGCAAGGGCGGGGAGGCAATGACTTCAAGATCGAACTCATGCAGCGCACCATCGTGCGCGCTGTCGAAACCGCAGGAGCTCGCGCATGACCACCTCCTTTATTGGAAAACCCATCAGTCGTGTCGACGGCCGCCAGAAGGTCATGGGTGCCGCCACCTATGCAGCCGAGTTCGACGTCTCCGGCCTGGCTCATGCGGCCGTCCTTCGCAGCACGATCCCAGGCGGGCGCATAGTCTCGATGGACAGCGCAGCGGCGGAGCGCGCGCCTGGTGTGATCGCGGTCGTGACACACCGTAATGCCCTGCGGCTTGCCTACCGCCCGCACAAGGGTTTCACCGACCCTACGGTCGGCGAGCGTATCCACGTGCTCCAGGACGATCAGATTCGCCACCAAGGCCAGCCCATCGGCCTGGTCGTCGCGGAAACTCTTGAGCAGGCCAGCCATGCGGCAGACCTGATCCGCGTCACGTACTCCGCGACCGCCGCGCAGACTGACATTGAGCACGCGGCACCGGTATTGCCGACCCAACAGAAGACCGATCGGGGGGCAACCAAGCCGCCGGAATCAAGCCGCGGCAACGCGGAGAACGCCTTCGGCCAAGCAGAGCTCAAGGTGGACCAGAGCTACGTGATCCCGAGAGAAAACCACAATCCGATCGAGATGCACGCTACCATTGCCGCCTGGGACGGCGATCAATTGACCTTGTGGGACAAGACGCAGTGGGTTGGAGGTGTTGCCGAAGAGATCGCGGCGGTGTTCGGTATCCTGGCGGAGAACATCCGCGTCGTCTCCCCGTTCGTTGGCGGGGCCTTCGGTTCGGCGTTGCGCGCCTGGCCGCATGTGACCCTTGCGGCACTCGGCGCGCGCGTGGCCGGCCGCCCCGTCAAGATCATGCTCTCGCGGCGCGAGATGTATTATGGCACTGGTTTTCGCCCGCATACGGTCCAGCGCGTCGCCCTCGGCGCTTCGCGCGATGGCCGCCTCACGGCCATCGTGCATGACGCTCACCAGGAGACGTCCTCGTACGAGGAGTATACGGAGGCCCTGCTGGACGCGAGCCGTATCCTGCATTCCTGCCCGAACGTCTACACGCGCCATCGAATCGCGCCCCTGAACGTACACACCCCGACCTGGATGCGCGGTCCGGGGGAGGTGAGCGGCGTTTTCGCGCTCGAATGCGCCATGGACGAACTGGCCGTAGCGCTGAACATCGACCCCATTGAGCTACGCCTGCGAAACGAGCCCGAGCAGGACGAATTCAAAAAATTGCCATTCTCAAGCCGCTCGACGCGAGAATGCTACCGAGTAGGTGCCGAGCGCTTCGGCTGGAGCCGGCGCAACCCCGAGCCGCGCTCCATGCGCGACGGCGCCCAACTGATCGGCTGGGGCATGGCGAGCGCTACTTATCCAACGAATTTCGCACCCGCATCGGCCATGGCGCGCCTGTTGCCCGATGGCACCGCCGAAGTGGCGAGCGCCGCCAGCGACATGGGGCCGGGCACCTGGACGTCGATGACGCAAGTCGCCGCCGAGGCGCTCGGCTTACCTATGGAACGGGTGAAGTTTACGCTCGGCGATACCCGGCTGCCTAAGACCCCTCCGCATGGCGGTTCCATGACGATGGCTAGCGTGGGCAGCGCCGTACAGGCTGCCTGCCGCAAAGCGCGCGATATCGCGGTCGAGCGCGGCGGCACCACTGATCTCGCGCAGGCGATGCGCCATATTGGCCAAGCCGTAGAAGTGTCGGCCGACTCGGCACCCAGCGATGCGAGCCAGCGCTTTTCCATGCACGCCTTCGGAGCTGTGTTCGTCGAAGTCGCCGTCGATCCGGATCTCGGCCAGACGCGTGTGCGCCGCGTCGTCGGCGCCTATGGAGCAGGGCGGATCGTAAATCCCAAGACTAGCCGCAGCCAGTGCATTGGCGGCATGATCGGCGGCATCGGCATGGCGCTCATGGAACATGCCGTCGTTGACCCGCGCAACGGACGCGTCGCGAACGCCAACTTAGCCGAATACGCCGTTCCCGTACACGCCGATGCGCCGCCGGTCATGGACGTGACCTTCGTGAAGGAGGACGACCCGCACGTGAATCCGCTAGGTGCGAAAGGCCTGGGCGAGATTGCGATCGTCGGTGTTGCGTCGGCGATTGCGAGCGCCGTCTTCCACGCCACCGGCAAGCGTATCCGGGAACTGCCGATTACGCCCGACAAGCTGCTGTGAGATAAGCACACACCGGTGACGGTGTTTAACACGTGACATCGCTCATCGACTTATTTCTTCGCAGTCAAGGCGGTGTGGCTGGTGATCAGGCTGCGGTAATCGGGAATGTGATTGGAGAATAGCGCCGCCAGACCTTCAACATCATTTCGCCAGTCGCGGTGCAGCTCGCAGGCTACGGCGAACCATGTCATCAATTGTGCCCCGGCCTGCGACATGCGATCCCATGCTGAATAGCGTGTGATTTCGTTGAAGGTGCCCGACGCGTCGGTGACAGCGAATACGTCATAACCTTCTTCCAGCGCCGAGAGGGCGGGGAATGCAACACACACCTCGGTGACGATACCAGCGATGATGAGTTGCTTCTTTCCGGTCGCCTTGACAGCCTCGACGAAATCTTCGTTGTCCCATGCGTTGATGTTGCCGGGGCGGGCGATGTAGGGCGCGTCGGGAAATTGCGCTTTCAGCTCCGGTACCAGCGGCCCATTGGGACCGGTTTCAAAGCTGGTGGTAAGAATGGTGGGCAAGTTGAAGTATTTGGCCAGGTCAGCCAAGGCCAGCACATTATTCTTGAACTTGTCCGGGTCAATGTCGCGTACTAGAGACAATAGGCCAGCCTGGTGATCGACCAGAAGAACAGCGGCATTGTCTTTGTCCAGACGAACGTATGGTTTGCTCATGATTTTCTCCTTCAGGGTTGGATGTTGCGGGGCACCGAAATGCCTGGCCGCCGGAAGACGGCGGCCAGGCGGATTATTGCGGCATCAGCCCGAACCGGCCGCTATTGAAATCGGCGATCGCTTGCACGATCTCTTCCTGGCTGTTCATCACGAATGGGCCATGGCCGACAATCGGCTCGTCGATGGGTTCGCCGCTGAGCAGCAAAGCAATGGCGTCGCTGTTGGCTTCGATGGAAAGGTTCTGACCGGCGCGATCCAGCACGACCATCTGCGCTTCGCGGACGATGGCGTTGCCATTGACTTGCACGACGCCATGCAGAACAACAAGCGCAGTGGTCCAGCCCTCGGGCACGGTCAAGGCACTGTATCCGCCCTGCGTAAGTCGCATGTCCCAGACGTTCATGGGCGTGAAGCTGCGGGCCGGCCCGGCGTGCCCGTCGAACTCGCCGGCAATGACGCGTACCGTGCCGGCCCCGTTAGGCAGGGCAACGGTCGGAATGTCACGGTCCAGAATGGCCTGATAGCCGGGCTTGCTCATCTTATCCTTGGCCGGCAGGTTCACCCATAACTGCACCATTTCAAGTGCACCACCTGATCGGCTGAATGCTTGAGAGTGGAACTCTTCATGCAGGATGCCGGCGCCGGCCGTCATCCACTGCACGTCACCACGGCCGATAACGCCGCCCTGGCCGGTCGAGTCGCGGTGCGCCACTTCACCTTTATAGATGATGGTCACGGTCTCAAAGCCGCGGTGTGGATGTTGGCCCACGCCGCGTAACGTATCCGTAGGCAGGAAGTCGGCCGGCCCCGCATAGTCGAGCAACAGGAAGGGACTAAGCTGTTTGCCGTGGCTGTTGTACGAGAATAAGGAGCGCACCGGGAAGCCGTCGCCGACCCAATGGGGACGTGGCGCGCTATATACACCTAGAATTTTCTTCATGCTGTTCTCCTGAGTAGACGGCTGCTTGCCTCATTAGATAGAGCATAGTTCCGGGATGATTCGGCGTGTAGTCTGTTAAATTGAGGATCAGAGTCCTATTTGGTGAACGATAAGCACGGCTATGCAAGACCTGAATGATCTGTATTACTTCGTCCAAGCCGTAGATCATGGCGGTTTCGCGCCAGCCGGCCGAGCATTGAGCGTGCCTAAATCCAAGCTCAGCCGTCGCATCGCCCTGTTGGAAGAAAGGCTGGGCGTCCGCCTGATCCAGCGTTCGACGCGCCGATTCGCCGTGACGCAGATTGGACAATCCTACTACGATCACTGCAAGGCGATGCTGGTAGAGGCCGAGGCGGCGCAGGAGATCATCGACGCGTCGCGAGCCGAGCCGCGTGGCGTGGTCCGCATAACTTGTCCGGTTGCGCTCTTGCACGTGCATGTCGGTTCGATGCTGGGCGACTTCATGATGCGCTACCCGCAAATCACGGTGCACCTCGAGGCCACCAACCGGCGCGTCGATGTAGTGAGCGAAGCAGTGGATGTGGCGATCCGCGTCCGGCCGCCGCCATTACAGGACAGCGACTTGGTGATGCGTGTCCTGGCGGATCGAGGGCAATGCCTGGTTGCCAGCCCTGCGCTCATCGAACGGTTCGGTTTTCCTGTTTCACCTGCCGATCTGGACGGCTGGCCTAGCCTGGGGCTCGGGGTCCCGCAGCAGACTTATAGTTGGACGCTATTAGGACCAGACAGCGCGCAAGCCACCGTGCATCACACGCCCCGTCTCGTAACGACCGACATGATCGCGCTGCGCAACGCCGCCTTATCGGGTGTTGGAGCGGTCCAGCTGCCGCTGCTGATGGTGCGAGACCATCTTGTTGATGGTTCGCTGGTCAGGGTAGTACCGGACTGGGCGCCGCGGCGGGAAATTATCCATGCGGTGTTCCCATCCCGGCGCTGCCTGCTGCCGTCGGTGCGCATGCTGATTGACTATCTGGCTCTGCGGTTTGGCGAATTGATTGAGGATTGAACCATGTGCCGCGGCAAAGAGACGGCTTAGCGCTTTGCAAGTGCGCTGAGCTCTTCTCCGGTCTTGTCCATTGCGATCAAGGCCAGCGCACAAGTTGCCCTCAACGCCTGGCGCAGCTCTGATTCTCTGATGATAGAAGGAAGGTCTCCTGGCGAAAGTATGTTGTTCACGCGGGATTCAGGCCTGTCGAAGCCTGCAACAAGACGAAACGCAGGGATGCCGTGCCGGGCGAAATTCGCATGATCGGAGTTCGGCATGAGAGGCAGCCACGTGGCAATGGGCACCCGGGCCATCCGACTGGCTTGTCCGACATACTGTTCCAGTGCGGGGAAATCGCTGATCAGCGCCGTAAGGCTATCATCGCCCGCCACCGTATCCAGGTTGATATTGAGCTTGATACGGTTGCGGTCCTCCGGCGGCAACTGATCGAGATACCGGGCCGAGCCTGTAAGCGCCCATTCTTCGGCGCAAAAAAAGCATACGCTCAGACTTGGCGTGTGTTCAGATACATGCGAAGCGAGGGCACGGGCCGCGGCCAATGCGACGGCGACGCCCGTGGCGTTATCCAGGGCACTTTGTCCCAGATCGTGCCCGTCCATGTGAGCGCTTATTACGATAGTACCTGCTTGTCCGCCGGGTATATCGAGAACACCCACTCCAGCAGCGGCATCCGGCTGCTCTTCTCCGACGATCAGCAATTCAACCATCGCGTTGCCCGCGGCGGCAGCCTTTCGCAATGCCTCGCCCGATTCGAAATCCACATACGCAGCGGGGATACCATGCTGCTCATAGCCTCGCCCCGATGATCCCGAGAGCAGTCCGGCTCCGGCCCAGGGACTGGCAATGAGAAAAGCCGCGGCTCCTCCGGCAACAGCCAAGTCGTATTTCTTTCGCCGATGCATGTGGTTTGGCGAGAAAGGGTATTCATGCTCTACGAGCACCACGCGCCCCTGGATACGATCGCCTGCGCGATTGAAGTCTTCAGGGCGGCCTTTTCCCAGATCGAGTACTTCCAGCTGGATACCCTCGGTTGGCGTAGACGCCGAGCGCAGCAACGGCTTGCACTGCAATGGCGTCATATCGTTCAAAAGCCGAAGACTCGACTTCACGCACTGCCACCCTGCATAGGGCACGTCGATGCGCTTCGCGCCCGGCGCAATTTCGCGAAGGCGGCCCAACGCCCAATCCAGTGCGGCACTGTCCTGTCCGGACCCTGAACGCCTGCCGCCGAAGGAGCAGACCTTCATAAAATCGTCCATGAGGGCAGCATCCGCAGCTGCATCATTCAACCACTGTTCCATCTATAGTTCCGCCATTGTGCGTTGATCGGCCAAAGCTTTTGTCCAAGCAATCAGTTCAAGCTTATGTTTGCTTCCCGAACCAGCCGATTCCATCGTGTAAAGTCTTCATCGAGAAAGCGTTGCAAAGTCGGGGCATCCGTCTGTTCGGCAACATCCACACCTATACGGGCCATACGTTCCTTAATGACGGGTTCCTTGAGCACTTTACCCATCGCCTCGCTCAGCTTGACCCGGACATCTTCGGGCGTCCGGGCCGGCACCATCAAACCCCACCAGCTTTGGATGGTCATACCTTCAAAGCCACTTTCCTTCAGTGTAGGAACATTGGGCGTATCCGGATGGCGCTCTGGTGACGAGGTCGCAATGGGCACCACCTTGCCTGCTTGGTAGAAAGCAGCCGCACTGGGCATGGTGCTGAAACTTACATTGATCTGTCCGCCGGCCAAGTCTTGCATCGCTGCAGCTGCCCCCTTGTAGGGCACATGCACGAGCTCCGTCTTTGTTTGCTGCATGAACAGCTCGGCCATCATGTGCGTGAAGGAGCCGTTTCCGCCCGAGCCGATCGTTATGGTTTTGGGCGACTGCCTGGCGAGCTTTGCCAGCTCCTGCGGGCTCTTGCCCGTGAATTCCGGATGAATGAACAAGTACATGGGAGAAGTGCCCAATAGTGCTACAGGTGCGAAATCTTTCCTGGCGTCGTACTTGATCCGATCGCCATACAGGCTGGGCACGATCGTAAAGGGCACATCGGCCAGGAGCATGGTATAGCCGTCGGGAGCGCTTTCCGCAACGTAGGAAGTGCCTATCATGCTGCCGGCACCAGTGCGGTTCTCTACCACCACCGGCTGACCAAGCTCGGTGCTGAGGAAATCACCGATCATGCGAGCCATGTGATCCGAACTGCCACCCGTGGAATAGGGCACGACGATTTTGATTGGTTTTTCCGGAAAGGCAGCCGACACAGGTGTCGCGCTCGCCAGCACGGCAAGCGGGAATGCTGCCATGGTAATCATCCGCTTAAGTTTTCTCATGTCTCTCTCTCTTGGGCCCGTTATATTGCAGCTCTCAGTCTACACAGGGGGGAAGCACAAGAAGAAGAGAAGAATGCGAATAAGCCATTCCACTTTGGAATGGTTAGCCCGCCTCGAGGTAAGACTGCAAGCGCGATCTCGAAGAGGCGGCATGGTGTATGAGCCATTCCGAAAACGCTTCGATGTGCGGGTCGTACCGCCGGGGGGAAGGTCGCATCAGATGATACGCGTAGCGGCCCCTGGCAACGTCGCCGAGCGGACGGACGAGCTCCCCGGATTCGAGCTTGTCCAACACCATGCAAAGCGGGATAATCGCAGCGCCCAGTCCGTGAAAGACGGCCGGCAACAACATCGAGAACCCTTCATACACTGGCGAGATCTCCGTGGGCCCCGACCAGTGGGGCGCCACTTCACTTCGCCACTCACTCCAGCTGTAGCCGCGCTGAGCACGCTTCAGAAGCTGGGTCGGAGCAAATTCATTGATATCGCGCACGCACCTGCCGGCAAGCATCTGCGGTGCAACGATGAGCGACATCTCACGCCCGCACAGGTATTCTGTGGCAAGTCCGCCCGCGTTACCGGTGTGCAGCTGTATTGCAGCATCAAACGGCTCCATTTCAATTGAGTCAAAGAGCAAGCGCGGGCGGATGTTGAGCCTGATATTAGGATACTGCGCATAAAACTCGGACAAATGCGGAATCAGGCTGTACTGCGCGAAAGAAGGGGAGACCGCGACGGTGAGCGCTTCCCGGAGGTCAAAAGGCGCCACCAGCGCATTGGCCTCATCGATCAAGGTAAGCGCGGGCACGATACGTTTGAAGTATTGTGCACCCGCGTAAGTAAGCTCCAGTCCTTTAGCCTTGCGATTGAACAGTGCCGTGCCGAGGCGCTGCTCGAGCGCATTGATATGCTTGCTGACTGCGCTTTGGGTGATGTTCAGTTCTTCTGCGCTGCGGCTGAAATTGAGTGTGCGCGCAGCGCTTTGAAAGATCCCCAGTGTTTTAAGTGAATCTCGAGAGCCTTTCATCCGTTCCAGAAGTTAGCGGCGTTGTATCGTAACAAGCGCTGCAGGTTTATACCCTTGCTCCTGCGCCTTCTTATGTCGCCAACGGCAAGGTCGTGAAGCTGCCGGCCACAATAAACGGCTCTGCAGAGTGGTGTCAAGGTCCACTTGTTTTCGGCAACGGCATGACCATGCTCGGAGGACCGAGCCAATCCCAGGACCCGCCTGCTGTTGCTCACGTCAAATCAGCAACACAGGGCAATGCGCATGGGCAAGCACACGGCCGGACACTGAGCCAATGATGGCATTCAGAAATGGCGCCCGGTGATGGGAACCCATCACAATCGCTACCGCCTTGACCGCGTCGGCATACTCGACGATGCGTTCCGGCGCGAATCCGACCAGTTCATGGCATTCGACCGCGACGTCGCCTTCGCGCAGAATATCGGTTACCGACTGCATCGACCTTTTGCTTTCATCATGGTGCCACGCGGCAATGTCATCATTGCTGACAAACGAACGCACGTCGCCGGTCACCTTGGGCTCGCAATGCACCACATGCACGGTGAAATCACGTTTCAGCAAAGGATTGTCGGTCAAGTACCGCGCAGCGGCATCGCTATATGTAGATCCGTCGGTCGCAAGTACGATGTTGTTCATCATGGTCTCCTTACTGGTTCTGTATCCTTTGGATCTTGCACGCGTGCCGTTTTGCCGGCACCGCGGGCTATCGTCCGCCGGGACAGGCTGAGACTGGCGCCTATAGACACCAGCAAAATAATGCCAACCATTCCCAGTGACCACAGCACCGGTACATGGACCCACGGCGCTGCCAGCATTTTCATGCCAATGGCTACGAGTATGATGGCCAGGCCGTACTTGAGATAGTGAAAGCGCTCCGCCATGCTGGCCAGCAAGAAGTACAAAGCCCGCAAGCCCATGATGGCGAAAATATTGGAGGTGAACACGATGAACGGATCGGTCGTTATGGCGAAGATGGCCGGGATGCTGTCCACCGCAAATACAAGATCGGTGGTTTCGACCAGCAGCAGTACGCCGAACATCGGTGTGGCATACAACAGGCCATTGACGCGTACAAAGAATGCCTCCCCGCGATAATCCTGGGTCATGCGTATGGTCTTGCGCATGATTCGAACCAAAGGGTTCTTGGAGAGGTCCGGTGGCCGCTCGGCAAACATCAGCATCTTGATGCCGCTAATAACCAGGAGCAAGCCGAATACGTAGAACAGCCAAACGAATTTCGACAGCAGCCACACTCCGGCAAGAATCATGACTATGCGCATTGCAATGGCGCCAAGCACACCGAACAACAATACGCGGCGCTGCAATTCAGGGGGCACCGCAAAGTAACTGAAGATCATCGAGAATACGAACATATTGTCAACAGACAAGGAAAGTTCGATCAGATACCCCGTAAAAAACTCCAGCGTCTTGCGGTTCGCGTCCACGCGACCGGCAGTGCCGTCCAGGAACCACCATTGAAGAATACCGAAAAGCGTCGCCAGAACGACCCATGCACCGGCCCAGGCCAGGGCTTCGCGTGGCGAGACCCGGTGTGCCTGCTTGCCGCCAAGGACAAACAAATCCAGCGCCAGGACGACCAGCACAATTCCAATGAATCCAGCCCACATTGGAAGGGTGGCGAAGGTCTCGATTCCGTTCATGAGGCAGTCCCGACAAAGCAAGGCTTATTGGTAGTCTAGGGCTAGTTGTAAACTCCAACCCACATTGGAAGGGTGGCGAAGGTCTCGATTCCGTTCATGAGGCAGTCCCGACAAAGCAAGGCTTATTGGTAGTCTAGGGCTAGTTGTAAACTCCAACAATTCGTATATGATGGACTGAATATCAGGTTTTTTCGATTGGTGAGGCCATGGCCACACTTAACTATAAGCACCTGCGATATTTCTGGATGGTGGCAAGAACCGGCAGCATCGTTCGCGCCGCAGAGCAACTGCACCGCACGCCGCAATCCATCAGCGGCCAGTTGCAAGAACTGGAAGTTAATCTCGACGTAGAGCTCTTCCGACGAATAGGCCGCAAGCTCGAGTTGACGGATGTCGGCCGCTACGTATTGGCTTATGCCGACCGTATATTTACGCTGGGCGACGAACTGCTCGAAGAACTGAACGAACAACCCGCCAGGCGCCTGCCCGAATTCAAAGTGGGCATTGCCGAAGGCGTGTCCAAGGCCATGGCTTACCACATGATAGAGCCGGCACTGCGCATGGACGAAGCCGTGCGCATCGTTTGCCGGGAAGGGCGTCTGGCATCACTGCTCGCCGACCTGGCCGTGCACCGGCTCGACATGGTTATTGCCGACCGACCCATGCCCAATCACCTTAACGTGCGTGGATTCAACCATTTTCTTGGCGAGAGCAGTCTGACGTTTCTGGGCGCACCCCAGTTGCTGACCACCTTGACCAAGAAGTTTCCCGCACTCCTGAATCAAGCGCCTTTTTTGTTGCCCGGGGAAGATGTGGCGATCCGCACCCGGCTGCTGCAATGGTTCGACGAGCGCAAGATCCGTCCTAGAATCGTTGGTGAATTCGACGATAGTGC
>JAKFDW010000304.1:0-5172 GCA_036675955.1 Orrella sp.
CTCTCAACTTCTTTTATCGTCTGCCTAGATTGGTATCTCTCAACTCGAGCGATAGGCTGTCGCTGGAGTTATTTCTTGAATACCCAAATTACATTTGCCTCCCTAGGGCTGGCAGAACCTCTTCTGCGTGCCGTTACAGATACCGGTTACGTGCACCCCACGCCTATCCAGGCCCAGGCCATTCCTCAAGTCATGCTGGGCGGAGACCTTTTGGCCGCTGCCCAGACCGGTACCGGCAAGACGGCGGGCTTCACGCTGCCCATTCTTCACCGTATGCTGCAAAGCGCGCCGCAAAACCGCAAAGCCGGCCAGCCCCGCGTGCTGATCCTGACCCCGACACGGGAATTGACGGCGCAGGTCGAAGAGTCCGTTCGCACCTATAGCCAACACACATCGATACGTTCGATGGTCATGTTCGGCGGCGTCAACATCAATCCGCAAATCAATGCCTTGCGCAAGCCGCTGGACATCCTGGTTGCCACGCCCGGCCGCCTGCTGGATCATGCACAGCAGAAGACGGTCGACTTGTCAGCCGTGGAAATACTGGTGCTCGATGAAGCGGACCGCATGCTGGACATGGGTTTCATACGCGACATCCGCCGCATCATTGCACTGCTTCCCCGAACTCGCCAGAACCTGCTGTTCTCGGCCACGTTCTCGGATGAAATCCGCGAGCTGTCCAAAGGCGTGCTGAACAATCCGATAGAAATTTCGGTGGCGCGCCGCAATACCGCTTCCGAATTGGTCACGCAGACCATGGTCATGACCGAACAGTCCCACAAGCGCGACCTGCTCAGTTTTATCATTCGCGAAAGCGGCTGGCACCAGGTGCTGGTGTTCACCCGCACCAAGCATGGCGCCAATCGCCTCGCTGAAAAGCTGGTGAAGGACGGGCTCGCCGCGGCGGCCATCCATGGCAACAAGAGCCAGGCCGCCCGCACACGCGCGCTGGCCGGTTTCAAGGACGGCAAAGTTGCCGTACTGGTTGCCACGGACATCGCTGCGCGCGGTATCGATATCGACCAGCTGCCGCATGTGGTCAACTTCGAGTTGCCCAATATCCCGGAAGACTATGTGCACCGCATTGGCCGCACAGGCCGTGCGGGCAGCGAAGGCTCGGCATTGTCGCTGGTCGACAAGAGCGAAATCAAATACCTGAACGCCATCGAAAAAGTCATCAAACGCTCCATCGAGCGTACGACTATCGAAGGCTGGTCGGTCGACATGGTGAAAGCCGAACCCGCGCACGTGCGCGCCGACGATGACCGTCCGCGCCGTTCGAACGCTCCCCGTAAAAGCGGGGGCAATGCCAACGCCAGGCCAGCCGGACGAGGAGGCGATTCCCGCCGCTCATCAGGTGGCGCACGTTCCGAAGGCAGTGCTGCCCGGCCCGCGGGCGCCGCCCGGCCGGCAGGTGCCTCGGCAAGCCAGGCACGCCACCGCAGCGGCCCAGCGCGCAGCGGCAACGGTCAGCGACCCGCCTTGCTAAGCAAATAAGGCGTACTATTTGAGCCTTCCGAATACGGCTGACTGATCCCGATGTCCCTCAATACCTGGCTTGCATTCTTTGCCGCCTCCTGGGCGATTTCTTTCTCGCCCGGGCCCGGCGCCATTTCGGCCATGGCGTCGGGGCTGAAATACGGTTTCAAGCGCGGTTACTGGACAACGATAGGCCTCATTCTGGGCATACTCGTCCAGTTCGTGGTGGTGGCAGTCGGGCTGGGCGCCTTGCTGGCGGCATCCGAATTGGCGTTCGGCGTAGTGAAATGGCTGGGTGTCGGCTATTTGATCTATCTGGGGTGGAAGCAGTTTCGCACCGATGCCGCTCCCGTGGCGGTCGAGGCCCACGATCCCGCGCCTTTCCGGGTCCGCGAGCTTGTGGTGCGCGGTTGCCTGATCAACATCACCAATCCCAAGGGAACCGTCTTTCTGCTGGCGGTCGTGCCCCAATTTCTGGACTTATCCCAGCCTTTGACAGTTCAGTATGTTGTAATAGCCGCCACCTTGTGCTTTACCGACCTGGTCGCCATGGGCTGCTACACCACGCTGGCTGCCCGCGTGTTGAAGCTGTTTCGCAGTCCGCGGCACATCCGCTGGCTCAATCGCACCTTCGGCGCGCTGTTCATACTGGCCGGTACGGTTCTGGCCTCGTTCAGTCACCATAAATAACCCTTGTGTTGCGCGATGGGTGGCCGATCATCAGCCCCCATTGGCGACACACGTTAAAATCAGACTATGAGCATTACCCAAGAAGTCGCGCGGCGACGCACATTTGCGATTATTTCCCACCCCGATGCAGGCAAAACCACGCTAACGGAAAAGCTGCTGCTGTTTGCAGGCGCGATCCAGATTGCGGGCAGCGTCAAGGCGCGTAAAGCCAGTCGCCATGCGTCCTCCGACTGGATGGAAATCGAAAAGCAACGCGGCATTTCGGTGGCCTCGTCGGTCATGCAGATGGAATATCGCGATTGCGTGATCAATCTGCTGGACACGCCGGGTCACCAGGATTTCTCGGAAGACACCTATCGTGTGCTCACGGCCGTCGATGCGGCGCTTATGGTCATCGACGCAGCCAACGGCGTCGAGCCGCAGACCCTGCGGCTTTTGCAGGTCTGCCGGGCCCGTAATACGCCCATCATCACCTTCATCAACAAACTCGACCGCGAGGTCCAGGAACCGCTCAACCTGCTTTCCGAGATTGAGTCGCACCTGGGCATGGACGCCGTGCCTTTCTCCTGGCCGGTAGGCATGGGAAGGTCGTTTGGCGGCGTGTTCGACATCCGCCGCAACCGAATGCGCGTATTTCGGGCAGGCCAGGAACGCCGCAGCGACAGCGACGATTTGATAGAAGGCCTGGACAATCCGGCGATCGCGGCGCGGTTCGGCGATGCCTTCGTCAAGGCCAATGAAGAAATCGAGCTCATCAACGCCGCCTCGCCGACCTTTGACGCCAAGGCCTTTCTGGCCGGTAAGCAGACGCCTGTTTTCTTTGGCTCCGCCATCAACAATTTTGGCGTGCAGGAAGTCCTGGATGCCCTGGTCGATTTCGCCCCCAGGCCCGGCCCACGTACGGCATTACAGCGCGAAGTGCAGCCGGACGAGCCCAAATTCAGCGGAGTCGTCTTCAAGGTGCAAGCCAATATGGATCCGGCGCACCGGGATCGCGTCGCATTCATACGCGTCAGTTCGGGCCGGTTCGAGCGCGGCATGCGCTTGAAAATTTCCCGCACAGGCAAGGAAATGCGCCCAAACAATGTGGTGTCCTTTCTTTCACAAAGGCGGGAGTTGCTGGACGAAGCCTATGCGGGCGACGTCATCGGCATTCCTAACCATGGCGTGCTGCACCTGGGCGATGTGCTGACCGAAGGCGAGAACCTTCAGTTCACCGGCCTGCCCTTTTTCGCGCCCGAACTCTTTCAGGCGGTGGAGGTCAAAGATCCATTGCGCATCAAGCAGTTGCGCGTTGGCTTGACGCAGCTGGGCGAGGAAGGGGCCATCCAGGTCTTTCGTCCCGAAGCCGCCGGCGGCGCGCTGCTGCTCGGTGCGATCGGCCAATTGCAGTTCGAAGTCGTCGCCCACCGGCTCAAGACGGAATATGGCGTCGAGGCGCGCCTGATGCCATCGCGTTACAACATGGCACGTTGGATTACAGCCTCCGACCCCAAAGTCTTGCGAAAATTCACGGACGCCAATGCCGCCAACATTGCATACGATGTGGTCGATGCAGTGGCGTTTTTAGCGAGTTCGCCAGCACAGCTGCGCGTTGCGCAAGAGCTCTATCCCGGGGTTGAATTCCACGCCATGCGTGAACACGGTGGCCAGGTTTTTGGGCAAAATGCATAAACGGCCGATCGGCCGCCTGCTTTTTTACCAAGGGTCCAGCTTATATACTGGACTCTCTTTCCCAGACAGAGGGTGATAATGTCCTGGCGTTTTATATTTGCAATTCTAGTAGTCGCCGCTGGCGCTTCCGCCTGGGGCGGGTTGCGGTTGGGTGACTGGCTTGTAGCGCATGGCCCCATTGCGCCGCCTATCGTCGAAGACCCGACCGCGGTGCTGTCGACCCCGGTACTCGATGCCAATGGTTTGCCTTTCCTGGCTCAACCGCCACAACCGCTGGTTAATGGCCAACAAGGCGTGCCGACCCCGCCCGACCAGATTGCCTGGGAAATTCCCGAACAGTCGCTGGATGAAACACAGGCCACGGCAGCCATCGAGCTCGCCACGACCACCATTACCATGGACCAGGCAATGCAGATTGCCGAGGCAGGCGCCGGCCAGTCGTTTCACGGAATCGCCGATGTCGGCGAGCTGGGCCTCGGAGCAGGCAGGCCCAACCAGCCCTTGCAGCCTGTAGAGATCGCGCCGCCCCCTCCGCCGCCACCGGTTGCAGCGGCGCCCTCGGGCGGCAACCAGGCCTGGCAGGCCAGCCTGCGCCAGGACTTGCAGGCATGCAGCGCTCAAAGCTTCTTCGACAGGCCTAGCTGCGCCTGGACGGCCCGCAATAAGTACTGCGAGCCCAATAATGCCTGGGGCCGAACACCCGACTGCCCGGCCAAAAGCTTCTAGGGCGCAAACGCCTAGTCGCTCAGTTCGCCCATCTGGGACTGCAGATAGTTTTGCAGTCCCACTTTTTCGACAAGCTCCATCTGCGTTTCCAGCCAGTCGATGTGTTCTTCGGTGTCGTTCAAGATGTCCTGGAACAAGTCCCGGCTAACGTAGTCCCGCACGCTTTCGCAATACGCCATCGCTTCCTTTACCGTTTCCTGGGCTCCGCTTTCCAGCCGGTGATCACAGGAAAGGACTTCGGGCACATTCTCGCCTATCAGCAGCTTGTGCAGGTCTTGCAGGTTAGGTAAACCATCCAACATGAAAATGCGTTCGATCAGACGGTCGGCATGCTTCATTTCGCCTATCGATTCGTCGTACTCGTGCTTGCCTAATTTATTGAGGCCCCAATGGTTGAGCATGCGAGCATGCAGAAAATACTGATTGATCGCGGTAAGTTCGTTTTTAAGTTGCGCATTCAGATACTGAATAACGGTTTTATCGCCTTTCATGGCCATACTCCTGAGCAAAGGTGAGGATCGATAACAGCATCGAGAGCTCACGACGGCGTAATGCAATACGCGGTCGCGGCCAGTTCCGGCTATAAGGCTAACACGGAGATGC
>JAKFDW010000305.1:0-10420 GCA_036675955.1 Orrella sp.
TGATCGACATCCGGGTGGCGCAGAAGCTCTCGCAGGTTTCCGGCGTGGGCTTGGTCAGCATTGCGGGCGGGCAGCGCCCGGCGGTGCGCATCCAGGCCAATCCACAGGCGCTGGCGGCGCACAACCTTACCTTGTCGAGTCTGCGCACGGCCATAACCGGCGCCAATGTGAACCAGCCCAAGGGTAATCTGGATGGCCCGGAGCGCTCCACCACCATCAATGCCAATGATCAGCTGAAGACCATCGAAGACTACGAGCAGTTGATCGTTGCCTACGAGAATGGTGCGCCGCTGCGCCTGCGCGACGTGGCCGAGGCCCGGCAGGATGCCGAAAATACGCGCCAGGCCGCATGGATAGGCAATACGCCGGCCATCCTGCTGAACATACAGCGGCAGCCGGGCGCCAATGTCATCGAGGTGGTCGACAAGGTGCACGCTTTGCTGCCCTCGCTCAGGACGTCGCTGCCTGCCGGCGTGGACGTGGCCGTAGCCACCGACCGTACCCAGACCATACGCGATTCAATAGACCACGTTCAGATCGAAATGCTGCTGGCCATTGCCCTGGTGGTGCTGGTTACCTTCGTATTCCTGCGCAGCTGGACGGCCACCTTCATTCCCAGCGTGGTCGTGCCGCTGTCGCTGGTCGGCACCTTCGGCATCATGTATCTGGCCGGCTTCAGCGTCAATAATCTGACGCTGATGGCCTTGACGGTCGCCACCGGCTTCGTTGTGGACGATGCCATCGTCATGATAGAGAACATCGCAAGGCATATCGAAAAGGGCGAAAGCGCCATGAAGGCGGCGCTGAAGGGCGCCTCGCAAATCGGCTTCACGCTGGTTTCGCTGACCTTGTCCCTGATCGCGGTCCTGATTCCGCTGCTGTTCATGAGCGACGTGATTGGCCGCCTGTTTCGCGAGTTCGCCATCACGCTGGCCGTCGCCATTCTGCTGTCGCTGGCGATTTCCCTGACGCTTACGCCCATGATGTGCGCACGCTTGCTTAAGCCGGAATCGGAAATGAAGTACGGGCGCTTCCAGCGCTGGTCGGGTGCCGCCATGGACCGGCTGGTCGATTCATACGATCGCGGCCTGATCTGGGTGCTGGCCCATCAGCGGGCGACCTTGTGGGTCGCCTTGGGTACGCTGGTGTTCACCGGATTGCTTTATGTGGCGGTGCCCAAGGGGTTCTTTCCGCAGCAGGACACCGGCCTGATCCAGGCGATCAGCCAGGGCCCGCAAACCGTGTCGTTCAGCTCCATGGCCCAGCGCCAGCAACTGGCCGTCGAGCGGATATTGAAGGATCCCGACGTAGCGGCAGTGTCGTCGTTCATAGGCATAGACGGCACCAATGCCACCTTGAATACCGGTCGCCTGCAGATCGCGCTCAAGCCGCTGGCCGAGCGCAGCGACAATGCCCCGACCATCATCCGGCGCCTCAGCGAAGACCTCGAGTCGCTCTCAGGCATCCAGGTATTCATGCAGCCCGTGCAAGACCTGACGGTGGATGACCGCGTGAGCCGCACGCAATACCAGATGAGCTTGTCCGAGCCGGATCATGCCGCGCTTCTCGAATGGACGCCGCGCCTGGTGGATGCCCTGCGGGAACTTCCGGAACTGGCCGATGTGGTGGACGATCTGCAAAGCGACGGTCTGCAAACGGTATTGACCATAGACCGCGATGCGGCGGCCCGCCTGGGCGTGAGCAATGCGGCGATCGACGATGCGCTGTACGACGCTTTCGGCCAGCGCCTGATTTCCACCATTTTCACCCAATCCACCCAATACCGCGTGGTGCTGGAAGTGGCATCGCAGTTTCGTCAAAATCCGCAGGCGCTGGCGCAGATCTACGTGCCTACGGCCTCCGGCACGCCGGTGCCGATCAGCAGCCTGGCGCAGATCAGCCAAAGCGATGCGCTGCTGTCCATCGAGCGGCTGGGGCAGTTCCCGGCCACCACCATTTCGTTCAATCTGGCGCCCGGCGTTGCCTTGTCGGACGCGGTGGAGGCCATACGCGTGGCGCAGGAAGAGCTCGCCATGCCCGCATCGGTCGAACTGAAATTCCAGGGTGCCGCCCAGGCCTTCCAGGCTTCCTTGTCGTCCACATTGTGGCTGCTGCTTGCGGCGGTGGCGACGATGTACATCGTGCTGGGCATACTTTACGAAAGCTACATCCATCCCATCACGATTCTTTCCACATTGCCGTCGGCGGCGGTCGGGGCGCTGCTGGCCTTGCTGATCACAGGTTCCGACCTGGACATGATAGGGATTATCGGCATCATTCTGTTGATCGGCATTGTGAAGAAGAACGCCATCATGATGATCGATTTCGCGCTGGATGCCGAACGCCAGCGGGGGTTGGGCCCTCGAGCCGCCATACACGAAGCGGCCTTGTTGCGATTCCGGCCCATACTCATGACCACGCTGGCGGCGCTGTTCAGTGCGATACCGCTGATGCTGGCAAGCGGATCGGGTTCGGAGCTGCGCCAGCCTCTGGGCCTGGTCATGGTTGGAGGGCTGCTGTGCAGCCAGGTGCTTACGCTGTTCACGACTCCGGTCATCTATCTGATGTTCGATAGGCTGGCGCGACGCATGAAGGCATATCGCCAGCCTGGGGCCGGCGCGGCGGAGACCGCGCCATGAGATGGTTTGCCCTGTTCATCATGCGCCCGGTGGCCACGACCTTGTTGTGCGTGGCCCTGGTGATGACAGGCGGGCTGGCCTACTTCTTCCTGCCTGTGGCCCCCTTGCCGCAAATGGATTTCCCCATGATCTCGGTGTCGGCCAGCATGGCGGGTGCCAGTCCGGAGACCATGGCTTCCAGCGTGGCGACGCCTCTTGAGCAGTCGCTGGGGTCGATTGCCGGCGTCTCGGAAATGAGTTCGCGCAGCTCCGAGGGATCGACGCGCATTTTCCTGATGTTCGACATGGACCGGGATATCAATGGGGCTGCCCGCGATGTGCAGGCGGCCATCAATGCCGCCCGCGGCATGCTGCCCTCCAGCCTGCGCAATAATCCGACCTATCACAAGGTCAATCCGGCGTCGGCCCCGGTCATGGTGCTGGCCTTGAGGTCCAATACCTCGACGCAGGGCCGCCTGTACGATCTGGCTTCCACGGTGCTGGGTCAGAAAGTC
The DNA here is from genome assembly GCA_036675955.1 of Orrella sp. Lineage (GTDB taxonomy): Bacteria > Pseudomonadota > Gammaproteobacteria > Burkholderiales > Burkholderiaceae_B > Pollutimonas. Next base: position 3,134 of record JAKFDW010000305.1, read on the forward strand.
TCGCAAGTACCGGGGGTGGGCGAGGTCGAGGTCGGAGGCAGTTCCTTGCCGGCCATACGCGTCAGCTTGAATCCGCAAGCCCTGACGAGCGCGGGCGTGTCGCTGGACGAGGTGCGCAGCGCCTTGTCCAACGCCAATACCATGCGTCCCAATGGGGTGGTGGAGAACGATACCCATCATTGGCAGGTCAGTTCGGGCGGCCAGTTGACCAAGGCGGCGCAATACCGGCCGCTGATCGTGGCCTGGCGAGACGGCTCGCCGATACGGGTGCAGGATATCGCGACGGTCGAGGATTCCGTCGAGGATCTCTACAACACCGGCTTTTTCAACGAACAGCGGGCCGTGCTGCTGGTCATCAGACGCCAGGCCGACGCCAATATCATCGAAACGGTGGACGCGATCCGCGACCAGTTGCCGGCCTTCCAGGCGATGCTGCCGGCCGACGTGACCCTGACCGTCGCGCAGGACCGCACGCCCAGTATTCGCGCGTCGTTGCACGAGGCGGAAATCACCTTGCTGATTGCCGTCGTGCTGGTGGTGCTGGTGGTGTTGCTGTTCCTGCGCAATTGGCGGGCCGCGCTGATTCCCGCGATCGCCGTACCCGCGTCGCTGATCACCACGTTCAGCCTGATGCTGTGGTTCGGCTACACGCTGAACACGATCTCCTTGATGGCCTTGATCGTTGCCACGGGTTTTGTGGTCGATGATGCCATCGTGGTGCTCGAGAACATCATGCGCCATATCGAGCGGGGTGTTGCGCCCTTGCGTGCGGCGGTCCGCGGGGTGCGGGAGGTGGGCTTTACCGTATTGGCCATGAGCCTGTCGCTGGTTGCAGTCTTCATCCCCATGTTGCTCATGGGCGGTTTGCCGGGACGGCTGTTCCGGGAATTCGCCGTTACGCTGTCGGTCTCCATCCTGGTGTCATTGGTGCTGTCGGTCACGCTGACCCCTATGATGTGCGCCTATATGTTGCGCTCCCGGGTCGAGTACAAGCCCCGCACTGCCGGCGTGTTGACACGCGTCTTCCAGTCCATGGGGCAAAGATTCTGGAGCGGCTACAAGCGTTCCCTGGCGTGGTCGCTGGCTCATGGACGCATCATGCTGCTGTTGCTGCTTGCCACGATAGGGCTGAATTTCTACCTGTATGCAGCGGTGCCCAAGGGCTTTTTCCCTCAACAAGATACGGGCCAGTTGCTGGGCTTTTTCCGGGTCGACCAGGGTACTTCCTTCAACGCCATGTTGCCCAAGCTGGACCGGTTCAGGCAGACGCTGCTGCAGGACCCGGCCATTCAGAGCGTGAGCGGCTATGCGGGCGGGCGCGGCGGCAGCAACTCCAGTTTCATGCAGATCCAGCTCAAGCCGCTGTCCGAACGCGACGTGACGGCCACCGAAGTGGTCGACCGCCTGCGCGGCAAGTTTCTGGGCGTGCCGGGCGCGCGCCTGACGCTGGTGCCGCAGCAGGACATTTATGTAGGCGGGCGCCAGAACAGCGCAGGGTCCTATGACTACACCATGATGGGCAGCGACCTGGAGCTGCTCAAGACCTGGCTGCCGCGCGTGCAGCGCGCCATGGCCGCCTTGCCGGAACTGGTCGATGTCGACACCGATGTAGAAGACAAGGGCAGGCGCGTCGAGCTTGTTATCGATCGCGACGCGGCCACGCGGCTGGGTGTGGATATGGCGCTGATCGCCTCGACCTTGAACAATTCTTTCAGCCAGCGGCAGGTGTCGGTCATTTATGGGCCCTTGAACCAGTACCACGTGGTCATGGGCGTTGACGAACAGTACGCGCAGGATGCCGAGTCGCTCAAGCGCGTGGAGGTGGTGACGCAGGACGGCAACCGCGTCCCGTTGTCGGCGTTCACGCGTTTCGAGGTCGGCAACGCGCCGCTCAGGGTGAACCATGAAGGCTTGTTTGCGGCGGAGTCGGTGTCGTTCAGCCTGGCGCCTGGCGTGTCGCTGGAAGCCGCTACCCGAGCCATCGACGAAGCCGTGGCCCGTACGGGCCTGCCCACGCAGGAAATACAGGCGGGCTTCCAGGGCACGGCCCAGGCCATGCAGGAATCCATGAGTCAAATGCCCTGGCTGATCCTGGCGGCATTGCTGACCATGTACATCGTGCTGGGCATACTGTATGAGAGTTACGTGCATCCCATCACTATCTTGTCGACGCTGCCATCGGCCGGCATCGGCGCCTTGCTGGCCTTGATCATGGTGGGTGAAGAGTTCACCCTGATCGCGCTGATCGGCGTGTTCCTGCTCATCGGCATCGTCAAGAAGAATGCCATCATGATGGTCGATTTTGCGCTGCTGGCCGAGCGGCGCGATGGGCTGTCCTCGCGCGAAGCCATTTACCAGGCCTGCCTGGTGCGTTTTCGTCCCATCATGATGACAACCGTGTCGGCTTTATTTGGGGCCTTGCCGCTGATATTGGCATCGGGCGCAGGCGTGGAAATGCGCCGGCCCTTGGGCCTCACCATAGTAGGCGGCCTGATCCTGAGCCAGGTCCTTACGCTATACACCACGCCGGTGGTCTACCTGTACCTGGACCGCTTTCGCTTATGGGCTCAAAGCAAGCGCAAGCGGCTGGCCCTGTATCCGACCAAGAGTACTTCCAGTCCATGACTATGTTTGCTTTGCTTAACGCCATTACGACGCCACGGGTCAAGCCGTGGGCCGCATCCGCCGTCGTGTTCCTGCTGAGTGCATGCACGGTGGGGCCCGATTACCACCGCCCCGGCCTGGATGTGGGCACCGCCTACAAACAGGCGGCATCTTCCGCGCAAGGCGGGGTGGCCGGTGGGCAGGATGCCGGCCCGATACCGGCGGCCAATCAGGGGTGGGTTCAGGCCCAGCCCAGCGACCAGGTGTTGCGCGGCGACTGGTGGCAGCTGTTCAACGATCCTGTCCTCAGCGGTTTGATGGACACGCTGCAAACATCGAACTTCAGTATTGCGCAGGCCGAAGCCCAGTACCGGCAGGCCCAGGCTTTGTTGCAGTCGACCCGGTCGGGGTTATATCCGACGGTGGGCACATCGGCATCGGGCACGCGTTCCGGCAGCGGCCGCGAGGACAGGATCAGTACCGGTTCCGATTTTGTTGGCCGCGAAAGAGTGATCAATCAATATACGCTCAGCGGCGACGTCAGCTGGGAAGCTGACGTGTGGGGCAAGGTGCGCCGCGGCATAGAGTCCAGCCGCGCCGGCCTTGAAGCCTCGGCAGCCGATGTGGCCAATACCAGGTTGAGCATGCAGTCCACCTTGGCGCAGACCTATTTCCGCTTGCGTGTCATGGATGCGGAGCAGCGCCTGTTGCAGCAGACGGTCGAAGCCTACCAGCGATCGCTCACCACGACGATGAACCGCTACGCGGCAGGGGTGGCGGCGCAGGCTGACGTGGCGGTATCGCGCACGCAGCTGGAAAATACCCGCACCCAGCTGCTGGCCCTGGACTGGCAGCGGGCCCAGCTTGAACACGCCATTGCTGTGCTGACCGGACGGCCGCCGTCGGCGTTTGCCTTGAACACATCCCAGGTCCTGGGCACCGTGCCCGTGATACCGGTAGGCTTGCCTTCGCAATTGCTGGAGCGGCGCCCCGATGTGGCGGCGGCCGAACGCCGTACTGCCGAAGCCAATGCCCAGATAGGCGTTGCCCAGGCGGCCTGGTTTCCCGATCTCACGCTCAGCGCGCAGGCGGGGTTTCGCAGCGGCCAATGGGCGCAATGGCTCGTGGCGCCCGCCAGCTTCTGGTCACTGGGGCCCGCACTGGCATTGACGATATTCGACGGCGGCGCCCGGCAGGCGCAGTTGGACCAGGCACGGGCCGGATACGACGCCCAGGTCGCCGCCTACCGCCAGACCGTCCTGACGGCGCTGCGTGAAGTGGAAGATTATCTGGTGCAGTTGCATGTGCTGGGTCAGGAGCAGATTACCCAGGGCCGCGCGCTGGCTTCGGCCCGTGAATCGCTGCGGCTCACGCAGAATCAGTACGACGCCGGCCTGATCGACTATTTGAGCGTGGTGCAGGTAGAGACGACGGCGCTCAGCACCGAACGGGCGGCATTGCAGCTGACCGCCGACAGGCTGGTCGCCAGCGTGCAATTGATCGCCGCGCTGGGCGGCGGGTGGGATGCTGCGCAGACGCTTGCCGCGGACTCGTCGCAAGGCGATGAATCAGTCGGACGAGCGCAATAACTGCCGGATACCGGCAACGCCGTGAGCGCCATGCTGGCGCGCCGTATTCACCGTGGATGGCGATTGTCCGCCGATGGCGAACACGGGCCGGCCGGCTTGCCGTGCAAGATCGGCAAACCGATCCCAGCCCATGCCCGCTACACCGGGATGCGAGGGTGTGGCGAGCACGTGTCCCAATACGACGAAGTCTGCATCAAGCGTTTGCGCCGCGGCCAGATCGGTTGCGGTGTGGGCCGATACGCCGATAAGGTGACCAGCCCTTGCATACGCAAGCGCCGCGACCGACGCGGCATCCGCCGCCCTGAAATGCACGCCGTCCGCCTGCGCCCACCACTCTTCGGGGTGGCAGCTATTCACCAGGCAGTGCGCGCCGGCGTCGCGGCAGCGCTGTACCACCTGTAGAAACGCTGTATAGACGTCGGCATTTGCCCCGGCGGCTGCCCAGGCGGGCTCACGAAACTGCACCAGCTTCAGGCCGTTGCCCAAAGCGTCTTCGAGCTTTTCCAGGAAGGCCTCAAGGCCGCCTCGGCTGCCTATCGAAGTCAGCAGGTAGCGATCGGGCAGCCTGAGCCAGCGCAATGGCGGCTCTGTTGCGGGCAGCAGCGGGCCCACTGACAGCTTTTGCTGTGGATCGACCCAGGCCAGCCGCTGGCCTTCTATGCCGGTCGGTTCGCCCGACCAGCCGGTGACGCGGCAGAAGGACAGGCGCACGATGTTCTTGGGATACTCGTGCGTATATGTGACCCAAGGCGTGGACTCGGTGACATCGATGTCCAGTTCTTCCTTGAGTTCGCGCGCCAGCGCTTCCAGCACGCTTTCACCTGCTTCTATCTTGCCGCCGGGCAGCTCCCACCATCCCGGCCACGGCTTGTCGGCGGGCCGCTCGGCCAGCAACAGCGAGCCATCGGGCCGCGTGATCAGGCCGGCGGCGACATCGATGAAGGGTTTGGAGGCAGGGGCCTGCGTCGTTTGCACAGTTTCAAGCATGGCGCGCCGCCCAGTCGCGGGCAAATTGCCGCGCCACGCGCCCCGAACGCGAGCCGCGCTCCAAAGCCCACTGCAGCGCTTCGGTGCGCGAGGCCTGGATATCGTCCGCGGAGCAGCCGTGTTCCTTGAGCCAGTAGTACACGATATCCAGATAATCATCCTGCTTGAATGGATAGAACGACAGCCACAGTCCGAAGCGCTCGGAAAGCGAGATCTTCTCTTCAACCGTTTCGCCGGGATGGATCTCGCCGTCGGCCTGGTGCTGCGCGCTGAGGTTCTCGCTCATGTATTCGGGCATCAGGTGGCGTCGATTGGACGTGGCGTAGACCAGTACGTTGTCGCCCGAGGCGCTGACGGAACCGTCCAGCACCGACTTCAGCGCCTTGTAGCCGGCTTCGCCTTCCTCGAAGGACAGGTCGTCGCAGAAAATGATGAAGCGTTCCGGCCGAGTGCTGACCAGGTCGACAATGTCGCCCAGATCGCCCATGTCGGCTTTGTCCACTTCGATAAGCCGCAAGCCCTGATCGCCGTACGACGCCAGCATGGCCTTGACCAGCGAGCTCTTTCCGGTGCCGCGGGCGCCGGTCATGAGCACGTTGTTGGCCGGCTTTTTCTGCAGAAAGTGCCGTGTGTTGCGGTCGATCACGCCTTTCTGGCGCTCAATGTGCTGCAGGTCTTCCTGATTGATGGTCGATACATGGGCCACAGCATCCAGCCAACCCCGCGCGCCGCGCTTGCGCCACCTGAAGGCGTGCGCCGTCCAGTTTATTTCCGGCGGTGCAGGGGGAAGCCACGCTTCCAGTTGCGCCAGGACGCGTTCGGCGCGACCGATGAGCATGCTCAGATCGTTGACTGTCACAGATGTCTCCCATGATGAATCGTAAACAATCGAGCATTATCGCCAATTTGGCGCGCCTAAAGGCGGCTTTGGATAATTTCCCGTCACGTATAATCCTGTGTTAATCCGCCGATCCTATCAACACTTACCTTAGCCGGACCGTGCCTTGAATCTTCCCGAGTTGATTGCCCCCATTACGAACGACATGAAAGCGGTCGATGCGGTCATACGCGAGCGCCTCAATTCCGACGTCGTCCTGATACGCACCATAGGAGACTATATCGTCGGTGCCGGCGGCAAGCGCATGCGCCCGGCCATGGTGCTCATGATGGCAAAAGCGCTGGGGTATCAGGGCACCACTCATCATCTGCTAGCCGCAGTGGTTGAATTCATACATACCGCTACCTTGCTGCACGACGATGTGGTCGACGAATCCGACATGCGCCGCGGCCGCAACACCGCCAATGCGGTCTTCGGCAACGCGGCCAGCGTGCTGGTGGGCGATTACCTGTATTCGCGCTCGTTTGAAATGATGGTGGAATCGAACTCCATGCCGGCCATGTCGGTGCTGTCCGCGGCAACGACGGTCATCGCGGAAGGCGAAGTGCTGCAGTTGCTGAATGTGCACGATCCCGATGTGTCGCTCGAGCGCTACCTGCAGGTGGTGCGTTACAAAACCGCCAAGCTGTTCGAAGCGGCCGCCCAGGTTGGAGCTATCGTGGCGGGCGCCACGCCCCAGCAAGAACAAGCCGCCGCCGCCTATGGCCGCCATATCGGTACTGCCTTTCAGTTGATCGACGATGTGCTGGACTATAACGGCGACGTCGAGGCGCTGGGCAAGAACGTGGGCGACGACCTGCGCGAAGGCAAGCCCACCTTGCCGCTGATACGCGTGATGGAAGTGGGCAGCAGCGTGCAGAAGCAACTGATCCAGGACGCCATCCGCACCGGCGTGGCCGATTTTGCGGCGGTGGCGCAGGCCATTCGCGACACCGGCGCCCTGGAATACACCCGCGACGCAGCCGTTGCCGAAGCCGAACTCGCGCGTCAAGCGCTGGCCGACTTTCCTATTTCCGAACATCAGGAATCTTTGATAGAATTTTGTACTTTCGCGGTGGATCGCGATCATTAAAATCCCGTTGTTGCCTGGCGGTCATGTCTTACGGATTGCCGGGCGCAAGCTTCAGTAAATCGGGGCGTAGCTCAGCCTGGTAGAGTACTGCGTTCGGGACGCAGGAGTCGCATGTTCGAATCATGTCGCCCCGACCA
>JAKFDW010000306.1:0-13231 GCA_036675955.1 Orrella sp.
GGAATCATAATCCGCAGGTCCCCTGTTCGAATCAGGGATGCGCCACCAAGAATACCAAGGGCTTACGTGAAAACGTAGGCCCTTTTTCTTTGCCCATTTAACCTGGATATTAGACGATGTCCAATATCCAGTACTACAAAAAATGCCGCGCTCATCATTATGGCCGTATGCATCACTGAGTGGTTGGAGGGCTCGCAAGAGGCATCCTAAGTCCACAGTCAAATTACGGGAAATTATCGAGAACGTCGAACAAGGGGTTGAGTGCCTTCGCCGGTTTGGGCGCTTCGCTCAGCGGCAGCAACGGGACAACAACCCCGCGTGTTGAACGGCTGCATGATGTCCTCCTGGACATTGAGGAGATACCCGGAGCCTGACGGATTGGGGTAGACGTTGTAGCGGTCCATCAAAACATCCGGTGCTTCGCCAATGGCAGACCGTACTTTTCAACGAAGGCGTTGGAGCTTTCAATGGCCTCTTGATTTTCAGCCAGCCAAAGCTCTGACCGTCTGCGAGCGATGGCCTGTGCGACGCCCGCTTCAGCCGCTTGCGAGATGTTGATGTGTAGCGCTTTGGCCTCAGAGAGCAACTCTTCGGCCAGCGACACATGTGTTGCGCGTTTTGTAGCGCTCAAGGACCACCTGGCACAGGTTCAGGCATATCGCTTGCCCTGCAATGTACGCAACCTTATAGGCCGTTCGACCGAGCAGCCTGATGCATATGGAGAAAGATCATGACACAGGAGCAGAAGAAACCCCCAAGCCGTCCGCAACAAGATCAGAAGCGAGAAAAGGACAGCGCCGGGAAAAACGTCGACACTACCCAAGACGAACTGGACCCTAGCTCGGAGCTGGGGTTGAAGTCTCCAATCAAGGAATCGGAGCGCTCCTACGAGCGCCTCAAGCCCGAAGATGGCACTCCGAGGCCGCTGGGGAAAGAATCCCGCAACGATCAATAATAGATGCTTTAAGCCATGCCAGATCTTGGCGCCACACCGTTCTTTGAGCCCTACCCCATAGGTTGGACACTCATCCAACCTATGGGGCATTATTTTCAGAAAAAAACGCCTAGCATGACGGCTTCCCGGGCGCTGTACGGTTCTGCTACCCGCACACCACCCGCGCAACCTGCCCACCTTCATCGACATGGATATTCAGCCTCTCCAGCCTATAGTCACGCGTGACGGCAGTGTCCGGATGTATGATCCGCGTTCCCGGCGGCAGCGCTTTGGCATCGATAGTATTCGCAGGCGTACCGACAATAGTCTGATAGGACTCGGCACCGCAATCGTCCGGCGCAGTATCCGACGTTGAAATGGCCGTACTTTGACATGCGGCCAATAAGGCCAGCGGTAGCAATGAAAAAAGACGCATCACAATTCCTTAGATAGCATGAGTCCTGTTTATAGCAGACTGGCTCGTCAAGAACATTTCTCCCCGCTTTCGCCCCCAGGCCTTCAAGGCTGGGTTGGCGCCAACAATTGCATCCCGGTGCGCCTGACAAACTCGGCGTAGCTGATCGGCGCCCCGGCCTTGGCGCCTGCGCTGTTTGCCTGCCAGTGCGCCCAAGACCGCCTCGTCGTCGCATCATAGACGAGCTTGAAGAGTTGACTCGGCACAGCGACCTGGCCCGAACCTATCGTTTCGGGCCTCCCGTCATAAACAGGGCCAGTGAAAACATAGACGTCGCCTTTAGCGCGCATGACATACTTGCGCGTGTCCTGCTCGATTTTGCTCCACGCTCCACCATTGTGGATCTGGTTCTGGGGCGCCATATTGGCCAGTGAGAAGCTTTGCGCCATCGCTTCGTTGGTATGCATGTCGCCCGCCGGCGCCATATGCCCCCGCGAATATCCGGATCCCCGGTAATCGGCAAGCTCGGCGCGCTCCGCCGCCGGCAGCCGGGCCTCCGGGTAGAACCTGTCAGTGCGGTCTATGCTCTGGCCCTGGACCAGCATCCGGCGGTTCAGGCGCTGGGCGACAAACACAGGCGTCTTGGTCTTGCCACTATGCAGGATAGCGAAGGATGACAGGCAGAGCTCGCGGAGCGCAGGGCCGGCAGGAACAACAGGTGGATGTCCTCCCGGGAAATACTGGCGACAACCCGTGAAGCTCGTCTGGACCAGTTTACCGTCGTAGGCTGCCTGAGAAGCCGATTGATCCTGGCCCGACAATCCGATTTGCGAAAGGATAGGCTCTAACGGTATCTGGTCTCGCAACTGCGGGTTAAGGGCACAGCTCGCAACACTGAAAGCGGTGATGGCGGAGGCGCTGCATGCCTTTAAGAAGCGCCTGTAGCGGCCAGCCGGCGCGCTCCGTGATCTAGTGGTGTTTGAACGTCTTCTGCGCGAAACTGGTTTCTTCTTACTCGTCATGCTGCTCTAGGTGGACTACGGCAATCCGCGCTTTCGTGCGGCGGGATACTTGCCGATTGTAGGCGATGGATAAAAAAGACTATCCCGCTACTTCTTCATACCATTGCGCATATGGCGTGTTCTTGATCATGTGGCGGTTGAAATCCTTGGCGCCGTCCGTCCACCAGGGCAAACCTCGCTCCCCGAGCGCAATTTTGGCTGAATTGACTGCGGCCCTAGCCACGGCAAGGCGTTCCGGATCCGAATGCCGAACTGCGGCCTTCACCTCCCGACGCGCTGCCGCAAGATCATGTACCAGCGCAGTTCGCTCTGCGTCCGAAAGATCTGGATTGCTCGCGCGCCAAAGCCGTCCACGAACAACAATGTATCGCCCGTCGGGTGTCGTCAGCGGGCCGCAACCCCTAGACATTTATAAAATCCAGTACCAACCGGATGAACTCTTCGGGGCGTTCAAAAGGCGCCCAATGCCCGCTGTCCAATTCTGCGTAGTTTGAACCGGCGATAGTAGCTGCCAGTTTCCGTGAATGCCCAATGGGAACCATCTGATCCTGTTTGCACCCAATCACCAAAGTGGGTGTGTTTATTTTCTGAACCAGCGCACTCACATCCAGTCTTCTGTCCAGATCGATCTGACGGGCGATGCCGTCCCATCGGTTTACCGTGCAGATAGCCTCTATCCATTCGCCTACCTGTTGATCACCAAGCCTGGATAAAAATGGCGGACTGAAACCGGTCAATAAAATGACGCGCGCAAATGCCCGGGGATCGAGTCGGATCAGGTCCAGCCAAAGTTCGGATTGCAGCTTCAGCCTTGTTTCCTCGCCGGACGCGAATCCCGCCAACAACACCAGCGATCGCACGAGATCGGGATACTCTGCTGCTATATAGATGCCGACTCCAGCGCCCAGCGAGTAGCCCACCAGGTCGAAAGGCACCATCCCCGAAGCCTTGGCCGCCGTGATGACTTGCTGTGCGAGTATCTCGACGGACAATATCCCGCGATCATCTCGGGTATCGCCCGAGCCGGAGTAATCAACTCGCACGACGCTGCGATACGGTGTCAGTTGATCAATCAGATGATCCCAATTGCTGTGCAGATTCCCGCCGGTGCCGGACACCAGGACCAACCCTGGGCCGCTGCCATCAACACGGTATGACACCGTCCCACCTGAGACTTCAATATTTTCCATCGCACCGAGTCCTAGTTATCTGATGCCATCGCCCGCGCCAGGCTGACCACGCTCTTCAAGAACACAGAGTCATCGTTCCTGCGCCAACTCAGCATGACGGGCGAGGTAAAGTCTGCCTCGTCCAAGTCGACATAGGCCACATCGGCTCGATGCAGCCCGCGCACGGATTCCGGTACCAGCGCGGCGCCCACGCCGGCGGCAACGAGACCAATTGCGGTCTGCAGCTCGTTCACCTCCTGGATCACCCTGGGCGTATGACCCTTGGTTCTGAATAAATCCAGCAAATGATCGGCGTAGCTGGGGCGCGGCCTTGCCGGGTAAAGAATGAGCGGTACGGACAACGCCTCCCGCAGGGCCAGGGCGGCACGATTCGCCAAGGGATGGTGCGCAGGCAGGGCCACGACGATACGTTCATCGCGCAGGATAAGGCGTTCCACTTCATCATCATGCAGCATGATGCGCCCAACGCCCACGTCGATGCGGCCTGTTTTCAGCGCATCGAACTGCTGCAGGGTCGTCATTTCGATAAGCCCGATATCGACCTGGTTGTCCAGCTGGCGCAGCCGGGAAATAAACTGCGGCATGAAACCATAAAGTGTGGATGGCACAAACCCAAGGCCGAACCAGCGCTTGTCCTTGCGTCCGATACGCTGCGTCGCCTTGATGATTTCCTCCAGCTTCTGGGTCAGGTTTTCGGTCTGGTCCAGAAAGTAGCGGCCGGCGTCCGTCAGCCGTATGCCGCGCCCCACTCGTTCGAACAGGTCTACACCCAGCTCCTCCTCGAGCAATTTGATCTGACGGCTCAAAGGCGGCTGTGCCATATGCAGCGATTGGGCGGCGCGCGTAAAGCTCAATTCGGTCGCCACCTGCCGAAAATATCGAATCTGACGAAGTTCCACTTTGATACCCAAAAAGTATTGTTGGCGACAAATATAGTCTTAGACATGCTTCTGTCACAACAAGGATAATCGAGCCATACAGGTCCTTTGTGGGGCCAATCCATACCAAAAGGAGATGACAATGGAAAAGAATCGCGTTCGCCCGCGGTCGAAAGCCGGCACGCCCGCCGCGATAGCCCGCGCGGTATTTTCGGTGGCCGCCGCAGGTGTGCTGGCGCTGGGCGCTGCGCCTGTACAGGCGCAGACCTATCCCGAACGCCCCATCAACTGGATCGTGCCTTTCCCGCCAGGCGGTGCGATGGACGCCATAGCGCGCGTGGTGGGCGAAACAATGAGCAAGGATCTCGGCCAAAGCATCGTGGTCGAAAACAAGCCTGGCGCCGGCGGCAATATCGGCGCTTCGTATGTGGCCAAGGCCAAGCCAGACGGCTACACGATCATGATTGTGGCCAACGGCATGGCCGTTAACCCATCGCTGTACAAGACACTGCATTACGATCCCATCAAAGATTTCGAACCTATTTCGTTGCTGGCCGCCGTGCCCAACATCCTGGTCACCCAATCCACCCGCAAGGATGTGAACTCCCTTCAGGATGTGATTGCTCAAGTCAAGGCGAATCCCGGTCAGTACACCTATGCATCGGCCGGGGTCGGCACCTCGATTCACCTGGCCGGCGCCCTCTTCACCTATATGGGCAAGCTGGACATGCTGCACGTGCCCTATAAAGGCAGCGGCCCGGCCGTATCCGACCTTTTGGGCGGACAGGTCGACTATATGTTCGACAGCATCACATCGGCCAAACCGCATATCGATGCGGGCAAGCTCAAGGCGCTGGCCATTACCACCGCCAAGCGCTCGTCCGCCCTGCCGGATGTGCCCACCGTGGCGGAAAGCGGTATCGAGGGCTATGAGCTGACCCCATGGTTCGCCACGTTCGCCCCGGCCGGCACCCCGCCCGAAATCATCCAAACGCTCAACGCCTCGATGCTCAAGGCGATGAAGTCCGAGAAGGTACAGCAGATATTCGCAGGCATAGGCGCGGAGGAAATCGGCAGCTCACCTGAAGAACTCAAAACCTATCTGGCCGATGAAACAGCCAAGTGGTCGAAAATCATCAAGGAAACGGGCATTTCGCCGAATTAGAAGACACTGCGCATTTCAACAAAATATGGCTGGGCTGAGGCCATATTTTGCCGGCATAGCACAAAGGCCGGCCTGCAGATTAACCGCAGGCCGGCCTTTTCATCGCTATCCAGGCGGCGCTACTTTCTGGAGTAATGCCGAACCTTGTCTTCATCCAGGGTTACGCCCAGCCCTGGCCCCTTCGGCAGCTTCAGGGCGAAATTGCTGTAATCCAGCGGTTCAGCAAGGATATCGTCTTTGAGCAGCAAGGGGCCGAACATCTCGGTCCCCCACTCCAGCTTGTCTATTGTGGCAAACAAATGCGCCGCGGCCAGCGTAGAAACAGACCCTTCGAGCATCGTGCCCCCATAAAGCGCAATATCGGCCGCCTGGGCAATGCCGATCAGGTCGCGCGCGCGCTGCAGACCGCCGGCCTGCTCGATCTTGATCGCGAATACGTCCGCGCATTGGTTCGCGGCCAGCGTAAAACCATCCTCCCTTCCTTTGAGCGCCTCATCGGCCATGATGGGCAGAATGCCCAACCCGGTCAGGCGCGTCATGCCTGCCAGGTTCTTCTCGTGTATGGGTTGCTCCACAAGCTCCACGCCTATATCGGCCAAGGGACGCAGCATCCTTAGCGCCTGTGTCTCGGACCACCCCTGGTTCACATCGATACGTACGCTGATCTCGTCGCCAAGGGCGGTCTTGATGGCGGCAATATGGCGCAAGTCATCTTTCAAAGGCCGCATACCGACTTTCAATTTGAAGATGTTGTGCCGCCGCGCATCCAGCATCTGCCGCGCTTCGGCAATGTCTTTGTCGGTATCCCCGCTGGCCAGCGTCCACGCCACGCTGATCTCGTCGTGCACAGCACCGCCAAACAAACTGCTGAGCGGAACACCCAGCCGTCTTGCATAGGCATCGTAGATCGCGGTTTCGACGGCGCTCTTGGCAAAGTGATTGGCCTTGATGGCTTTGTCGATCCGGACCCGCAACGCACCGGGCTCGGCCGCTTGGCCCAGGATCAGCGGCGCAAAGTACGCGTCGATATTAGTCTTGATGCTTTCAGGGCTTTCGCCCCCGTAGTTAAGTCCGCCTATGGTCGTGGCCTCGCCTATTCCTTCAATGCCATCTGAAGTCTTGATCCGGACCAGGACCAGGCTTTGGTATTGCATTGTCGCAACCGACATTTTGTGCGGCCTGATGGTGGGAATATCAAGAATCTGGGTGGTGACGTCTGCTATGGTGGCTTGCATCGCGGCTCTGATCTGCACAAGTTAATGGGACGCCCCGAGTATAGGTTTTGCCTAGGCCACGGTCTAATATTGATTGGGTCGGCAACAATACCTGCAGGGTATCGGTACAGCGGATGCCTGGACTACCAATCCAAAGAAAATGTATAAACATTGTTTCCGTTACCCCTAACAGACGGCAACCAGGCAATAAACAGAACAATTTCCGGCCGCGTATCGCGGCCGAAATCGGGAGGAGAGCCAGAATGAGAATACTTGTATTGGGCGCGAACGGATTCATAGGTTCGCGTCTCGTCGCTGCGCTGCCTCAATTCGCGGACAATCTCGATATAGGACGCAACACGCAGATCATCGCGAGCGACCTGCGCGCGCCAGGCGCAACATGGCGTGCTGATCACGCCAAACAGGCCGCGGCGGCGGGCAATGGGATCGGCCTAGCAAATGCGCCGCCCGCCGACGACGCCACCATCCAGTTCGTCGAAGGCGACCTCCTCGCACCGGATTTGCTGGACAGCCTTTTCGTCGAACCGTTTGATGTCGTGTTCCATCTCGCCTCGGCCTTGACCTTCGATGCAGAAACAGACTTCGAGCGTGGCTTGCAGGTCAATGTGCACGCTTTGATGCAATTGCTCGAGCATTGCAGGAAACAAGGCAGGCCGCCCAAATTCCTGTTTGCAAGTTCGATCTCGACCTTTGGCGGCTTGCTGCCGGACGTCGTGGACGACTTCGTATTTCAAACGCCGCAAACGTCCTACGGCACGCATAAAGTCATCGCTGAACAGCTCATCAACGATTACTCGCGACGCGGATTTATCGATGGCCGTGTCTTGCGCCTGCCCATCGTGCTGACGCATCCGGGCCCGCCCACATCCAGCGTCTCGGATCGCGTCGCGTCGCTGATTCGCGAACCCCTGAATGGACGGGATGCTGTATGTCCGCTTGCCCCCGATACGCGCATGCCTGTTGCGTCCGTCGACGCCGTGGTCGATGCATTCCTGCGGCTCTGCGAACTGCCGGCAGCGGTGTTCGGCGCGACACGAGCCCTGAACCTGCCTGCCCTGACGGTAACGCCTGCGCAACTGGCGCGGTGCGTCGCTCGCCATGCCTCGACGCGCAGGCTGGGAAGCTTGACGTGGGAACCGGATGCGTCCATGCAGGCCGTGGTCGACAGCTGGCCCAAAAGATTCATCTCGACGTTTGCAACGGAAAACAATATACATGGCGACGCCTCGGTGGACGAGATCGTCGACGCCTACCTGGAGACACTGAATGGCCGGCTCTGAAACACTGCCCGTTTGCATCATTGGCGCCGGATCTTCCGGCGTGGCCGCGGGCAAAGCCTTGCTTGAAAAAGGCATTGCGTTCGAATGCTTTGAGATGGGCTCGAACATTGGAGGGATGTGGCGTTATGAGAACGACAATGGCCGCTCGTCGGCCTATCGCAGCCTGCACATCGATACCAGCCGCAATAACCTTGGGTATTCCGACTTCCCCATTCCCGACCACTACCCGGACTTTCTTTCCCATTTCCAGGTCATCAAGTACCTGGAAGATTATGCGGACCGGGCTGGCGTCAGACCGCATATCCGTTTCAATACCGAGGTCGAGCATGTCACCCGCGACGCGGACGGGATCTGGCAAGTACGCATAAAGGGCGGCGAAACACGTCCCTACCGCGCCGTGCTGGTTGCGAACGGACACCTGTGGGATCCCCGCTGGCCCGATTTTCCAGGGACATTCAACGGCGAGATCACCCACTCCCATCATTACAGAACTTCGGAACCGTATCGTGACAAGAATGTACTTGTCGTCGGCATCGGAAATTCCGCGGTCGACATCGCGGTGGATGTTTGCAAGCAGGCAAAGAGCACACTGCTGTCCACGCGGCGAAGTGCGTGGATCATGCCCAAGTACATCATGGGCATACCCGTCGATCGCTGGCTGTCGTTCTTCATACGCAAGCTCAAGCTGCCGACGCGTCTTGCGCGCTCGCTGATCCAGCGCGTCATGTTTCTTGCCGTCGGCGACCAGACGCGATTTGGCGTGCCCAAGCCGGCACATGCCATCTGGCAAGAGCACGCCACTCTGAGCCAGGAACTCTTGCCCTATGTCGGCCACGGATGGATACGCATCAAACGCAACGTCAGCGAGCTGCGCGGCGGCAAAGTCGCGTTCGAAGACGCATCGGAAGAGCCCGTCGATGCCATCATCTATGCGACTGGATATAAGACCTCGTTCCCATTTGTCGATCCAGACCTGTTCCAGGTACGTGATGGCGCCGTCGCTCTCTATCGGCGCATGCTGGCACCCAGCCTGCCGGGGCTGTTCATGGTCGGGCTGGTGCAGCCCATAGGCCCCACCATACCCTTGGTCGAAATCCAGGCACAGTGGGTCGCCGCCGTCCTGGCCGGCGACGTTGCCCTGCCGCAACCCGGCACCATGCATGAAGAAGTCGCCGCGCATCAGCGGAAACTGAATAAGCGTTATGTGAATTCGGCGCGCTACACGCTGGAAGTGGACTTCACGGAGTACGCGAAACAGCTGCGCGGCGACATGGCTGCGCGGCGCGCGGGGGCTTAACGGCGGACATTCTATATTGCGCGTGTCCCATTGCGGATATCAGTACATGCCGGCCGGAATCAGGCGGCGGTGGGACGCGTGACCATAGTCGCCAATTCGAGGCGATTACCGCCCAGGGATTTCGCGCGGTACAACGCCTGGTCCGCCGCGGCGAGCCCGTCGACCAGCGCGAACACCCCGCTTTCGAACTGCGCGAGCCCGATACTGACTGTTGCCGGTATTCCGACGCTATCGATAGAGTTGGGGATCGTCTCGGCGAAACATCTTGCCACGGTCTCGCCCAGCGCCTTGGCACGCCGCGCTTCGTCGCCAGACAGCAGCGCGGCGAACTCTTCTCCGCCCATGCGAGCCAGAATCACGTTGGGCCCCAACACGCCCTGGGCTATTTCCGCAAATGACTTCAGCACCTTGTCGCCCGTATGGTGGCCATATAGATCATTGATAGACTTGAAGCGATCGAGGTCGAACGCGAGCACGGAAACGGATCCTGTTCCTTCCCCGCCGTCGATGATGCGCGCGCCTTGTTCAAAAAACCATCTCCGATTGCCGAGACGAGTCAGATAGTCCGTCTGGGATTCCCGCAAGAGCTGGCCGTGCGTCTCATCTCGAATTAGTTTAAGCAAAGCCATCGGTAAGATGACCGAATACAGAACACCTTCGTATATCGTGATCTTGCCGACAACCGACTGTATCGTCTGCCCGTATACTGGCACCAGCCAGGGCAGGATGAAGGCTCTAGCGGCGTACAGCAGAGCATGGACGCCTGTCACCACCACGACGATATACCGCGAATGCAGCGACTTCATTCCGCCGCATCGCAGCATCTCCCGAGCTGTCATGGCGCTCACGATTGCTATCGGAGCCGAGCTGACATAGCTCCACATGATGTCTTGCCACCGCGCACCCCAGACCGCCCATGCCAGCGCCATTCCGATCAGCAAACCGGCCGATCCGGCACGGTATTGCCGGCCGCTCAATGATGCAACGCCACAGAGAACCAGAAGATAGCCGCTGAGAATGACGAGATTGCTGATGGCGGAGCCAATTGCACCGGGGAAGTCTCGACGCAACAGCGCCACTGCACAACCGATTGCGATCGTCGCGAACCCAGCCGCCAGAAGCCGCAACGCCTCGCTGCGCTTGGGATTGGCCCGATGCTCCCAGAACATCATGCCGGCACTGGCGAGTAACGTTCCGATAGCAAGGAAATAAAGGGTGAGAAGATCGACGTACATCCCGAATTTGAATAAATTGCGCCGATGTAGCGCGGTGACAGCCGAATTTTACGTTGAAACTTCGCAGCGAGATACGACGGCCAATCGCGGGACTTGCAGATCATCAGCTTGTCCCGCCGTTGACCGCAGCCAACAGGTCCTCCGTGTGAACCATTAACTCGCGCACCTGGCGCAGCACCGGGTATTGATTG
Source organism: Orrella sp. (assembly GCA_036675955.1). GTDB lineage: Bacteria > Pseudomonadota > Gammaproteobacteria > Burkholderiales > Burkholderiaceae_B > Pollutimonas. Next base: position 10,843 of record JAKFDW010000306.1, read on the forward strand.
AGCACAGCCCCCCACTTGGGCGATTCCAGCAGCCCATGCCAGACGGGCTCAAGTTCTTGCGTATCCGCAATATGATTCTGCGCCAGAATGCTGGCAAACTCCATGCTGGCCGGCGCGGACAAAAGCTGCATCCGGCTGGCGGCACTGAGCAGGCGCGGAGCGGCTTCGGCAGGCGCATCACAACAATACAGGACGGTTCTTCTTAGACTGGCCTCGTCGGTTGTCAGCGCCCTTAGCGATGCCCCCTCCAGACACACCGTCCCTTGCCCGGTCTTGAAGGGATAAACGACGTTTTCTTCGGCATGGGCGAGCAGGCGCAGTCCGCGCAGCAAGCGCGGAAGGTCGGTTGTCGCGGCATCCACTGAGGCCTTGGCTTCCACAAGCAAGCAAATGTCCCAGGCCGTTGTCGCATCAACGGCCTTCGCTTGCCGTAGCAGGACCGCATCCCACTCGGTCTTGGCGCGTTCGGGGCTGGCGGGTATCGAAGCGGGCACGCGCATCGAGGTAACGACGCGGTACGATGCCGAAGCGCCCTCTTCCTCGTTGAGTCGCCGGGCCAGTATTTCGAGAGCCTGCATGGCCAAGGCTTCTACGGCCGCTCCCCGCTGCTGCGAGGCAGAACCCCGCACGATGGCTGCACGACTTCCAGAGCGCGGGCCGTTCCTGTCCCACAGCGACTCATACCGCCGCACAAGTTCATCCGACGCCAGGGCATCGAGACGCCTCAGGCGCTCCAATGAGCGACATTCCAGCAATCGCATCAAGCCATGCTGGAATGGCGCTTCGTTCGCAAGCTCCGGCATAAGCAGCAGACGTCGCGCGATGCCGGAGAGTTCCGACCAGGATGCCGAAGACGCGGCCGCATGAAGTTGCGCCAGGCTCTCGCGTTGTCTGCCAGGCGGAATGCGCTCCAGTTTTGCCGGGTGGGCGATCGCGTTGACGCCCGCATGGACCAGGCGGCGATCCTGATCCGCATGCGCGGACAGCGTCGCATACTCGCGCACCTGTGCCGCGCTGTGCCGGAGCACAGTGGCCTGAAAGCCGGGGTCTCCAAAGTCCGTACGCATCGCTTCATGAATCAACCGCGCGAGCGCTTCGATGAAACAGCTCTTCGACGTCGCGTCCGGCACCTCGCCGCGGCTCACTGCCCTTCGGGCCTGTTCGATTGCCATTGCAAGCGCCGTCGCTGGACTGTATTTTTGCGTTTCAACAGACGCGGCAGCCATCGCCGGCAGGCGATAACGGCGGGCAACGGCACGCAGCGTCTGGTCAAGCAAGGGCGGCAACACCTATTTATCGAAAGCCGCCTGAAGATCGGCCTGGCTGCTTACGCCGTTTTGCAATGACAGCATCAGCAAGATTCTGGCTTTTGGCGGGCTCAAGTCGTCGGCCATGACCGCACCGGCGTCGGCTAGCGTCTTCCCGCCGCCTTCGAATCCATAATTGGGCAATACGCGCCCGTTATAGACCCGTGTGGAGATGACGACAGGAACCTGCTTCGAGATTGCATACTTGACCGCCTCGAACATTGACTGGTTCATATTGCCCATGCCCAGGGCTTGCACGACGATGCCCTTTACGCCGCGATCAACGGCATTGCGCAAGCCGGTGCCTTCGGCTCCGCCATACATCGGAAAAATTTCCACCGAAGGCATCGTGTCCGTGCTCAAGGCAATATGCTGCCGGCGCAGCGGCGAGTTTGCATACATGACGCGGTCAGGATAGACCTCTCCCAGAAAGCCGAATTCTCCCGAGTTGAACGTCTCCACATTTCCTGTGTGCGTTTTTCTGACATAGCGGGCGGAATTGATCTGGTTGTTCATGGCCAGCATCACACCCTTGTTTTTCGATTGCTCGTCAACCGAGATCCTGACCGCATTCAATAAATTGCGTGGCCCATCGAAGTCGGGCGATGAAGCATTGCGCTGTGCTCCGATAAGGGTTACCGGCTTGTCGGACTTGACAGTAAGATCCAGCCAAAAAGCCGTTTCTTCGAGCGTATCGGTACCATGAGAAACGATTACACCCGCGACCTCGGGTTGATCGAGCGCTTCCTGAACAACTTTCGTCAGCTCGACCCAGCGCGGAGGATCCATGTAGTCGGAGGGAACATTGGAAAGGCTTTTGACACGGATGGTGGCGTATTTTGCTACGTCGGGCACGGTGGCAAGCAAGTCTTCGCCGGAAATGGCTGGAACAGGCGCTTTTTTGACGGGATCGATCTTCATTGCGATCGTCCCCCCTGTTGCAAAGAACTGGACAACGGGTTTTTCCTGAGCCGCTGCGCTGGATGCGGCCAACATGCAACAAAGACTTAGAATCGATTGCTTAAGCTTCATTTCCCATCTCCTCTGGCAAAAAAACTTGGTCATGTGCTGGATAAAGTCAA
>JAKFDW010000307.1:0-23504 GCA_036675955.1 Orrella sp.
TAGTACACAGCTAAAAACAGTGAATGGTATGCCCTGGAAGGGCATGAATAAGGATACTAGAATGAGTCAGATTACGACACAGCTCGATGATTCCCCAGCGGTTGACCCCAACCTTCCGCCCGATCCATCGCGCCGTTTCTGGGTAGCTTCGGCCTGTGCCGTCGGCGGTGTGGCAGGCGTTGCTACGGCAGTGCCTTTTGTCAGCTCCTTCGCGCCCTCGGAAAAAGCCCGTGCAGCCGGAGCGCCCGTCGAGGTCAATGTCTCTGACATCGCTCCCGGCGAAATGCGTACGGTCGAATGGCGAGGCAAGCCCGTCTGGATCATGCATCGCACTGAAGCGCAGCTTAAAGGCCTGGTCAACGAACAGCACGAATCCGAATTGGCCGATCCCAATTCCGACCGTCCCGGCTTCACACCCGAATACGCCAAGAACGATTACCGCTCGCGCAAACCCGAACTCTTCGTTTGCGTCGGTATCTGCACCCACCTCGGGTGCTCGCCATCGCCGGTCTTCGCGACCGGCGCACAGCCAGGCTTGCCCTCCGACTGGGCAGGCGGGTACTTTTGCCCTTGCCACGGTTCCTACTTCGATCTGGCCGGACGCGTCTACGCCAACAAGCCGGCGCCCGACAACCTCGAAGTTCCACCGTACACGTTTTCGGCCGACGGCAGCACCATCACCATCGGTGTCGACGAAAACAACAAGGGCTGATGCCCGGGATCGGGCCGCCCCCGCGCGACCCGGACATTGAACCCGTTACACGCTTCGTAAGATAGAAAAGGAGCCGTTTTCATGGCTGGCGATAAAACCGTCGAAACGACAGGACTCTTGGGCTGGATAGATAGGCGCTTCCCGCTTAGCTCCCTGTTCAAAGAGCATATGTCCGAATATTATGCACCCAAGAATTTCAACTTCTGGTATTTCTTTGGATCCCTGGCACTGTTGGTGCTAGTGCTGCAAATCGTGACCGGTATTTTTCTGGTCATGAACTACAAGCCCGACGCCAAGCTTGCATTCGAATCGGTCGAATACATCATGCGTGAAGTGCCATGGGGCTGGCTCATCCGCTACATGCACTCCACCGGCGCTTCCATGTTCTTCGTGGTAGTCTATCTGCACATGCTGCGCGGCCTGTTCTACGGCTCGTACCGCAAGCCCCGCGAACTGGTCTGGATCTTCGGCGTTGCCATCTTCCTCTGTCTCATGGGCGAAGCCTTCTTCGGCTATCTGCTGCCTTGGGGTCAGATGTCGTACTGGGGCGCGCAGGTTATCGTCAACCTGTTCTCGGCCATTCCTTTCATCGGCCCTGAATTGTCGATATGGATCCGCGGCGACTATGTGGTCTCCGATGCAACACTGAACCGTTTCTTCGCCTTCCACGTCATTGCGATTCCACTGGTACTTATCGGCCTGGTCGTCGCCCACATCATTGCCCTGCATGAAGTGGGTTCGAACAATCCCGACGGCGTCGAGATCAAGCAAGGTCCCAAAGACCGCAACGGCCACCCTGTCGACGGCATTCCGTTCCATCCCTACTACTCGGTGCACGACATCATGGGCGTGGCGGGTTTCCTCATCGTTTTTGCCGCCATCGTGTTCTTCGCGCCAGAAATGGGTGGGTACTTCCTTGAGTACAACAACTACATTCCTGCCGATTCGCTGAAGACGCCGCCGCATATTGCTCCGGTCTGGTACTTCACGCCGTTCTACTCCATGCTGCGCGCCACTACGGCCGACTTCACCTGGGTGCTTACTGCAGCAGCCGTGCTCGGCGCCATAGCCACACTGGTCACCAGCAAACAAAAAGGCATCTGGCGCCTGGCCATTCCGGTCATCCTGCTGGTCGTCGCCGTATTGCTGCGCGTCATCGATGCCAAGTTCTGGGGCGTTGTGGCCATGGGCGGCGCGGTCGTCATCCTGTTCTTCCTGCCATGGCTGGATCACTCGCCGGTCAAGTCGATCCGTTATCGTCCTACATGGCACAAGTATTTCTATGCCATTTTCATTGTCAACTTCCTGGTGTTGGGTTATTTGGGTACGCAAGCGCCCAGTCCGACCTTCAACCTGATGAGCCAGATCGGAACCGTAATCTACCTGGGCTTCTTCTTCCTGATGCCCTTCTGGAGCCGAATCGGAACCTTCAAGCCCGTGCCGGACCGCATTACTTTCCGCGCTCACTAAGGCCACCAACACAGTTACGGAATGATCATGATCAAAAAGCTTATAGGAACCATTGCTTTATCACTGACCTGCGCGGTTTCGTTCGCGGCCGGCGGCGGATACAAGCTGGATGAGGCGCCTGACCGCATCAACGACATGGCTGCCCTGCAGAATGGCGCCAAGCTCTTCGTCAATTACTGCATGGGCTGCCATAGCGCCAACTCCATGCGCTATAACAAGCTCGCCGAAATCGGCCTGACCGAAGACCAGATCAAGAAAAATCTGCTTTTCACGGCCGACAAAGTGGGCGACCTCATGCATATCGCCATGACGCCTGAAGACGCCAAGAAATGGTTCGGCGTTACGCCACCCGATCTGTCGGTTATTGCCAAGGCAAAATCGGCAACCATGGGTCCGTCGGGTGTCGATTACGTCTACACCTTCCTGCGCACGTTCTACCGCGACACCTCCAAGGTCACCGGCTGGAACAACTTGGTATTTCCAAGTGTGGGCATGCCCAATGTACTGTGGCAACTGCAAGGACCGCGTTCGCTCGAGCACACCATCGTCCATGAAGCCGAACGCGAGGACGGCACCAAGGCCTGGGAACGCACTACGGCCAACTACGATGCCCAAGGCTTTTCAGTCATCAAGACCGAAGAGCTGAAAGACTACAATGGTTCGCCTGTCGACAAGGCTATACTGACGCCAGCCAATGCAAGCGCATCCGCGGCATTCGACAACAATGTCGCAGACCTCAGCAATTTCCTGGGCTGGATGGCCGACCCCATGCAAATGGAACGCCGCAAGATGGGAGCCTGGGTGCTGTTGTTCCTGGGTTTGTTCCTGGTCGTCGCCTGGCGCTTGAACGCGGCCTTCTGGAAAGACGTCAAATAAGCAGTACGCACCGGTAGCGCCCTGCAGGTGCTGCAGCCGCGCTGCCGGTCAAGAAATAGGCGTAGATTGATACGCCTATTTCCCTTTTTTGAGCCTCACCTCGGTAGGCTCTTGTTCTTATTTCTACGATTGGAATCCGCGACATGATGGTGCTCTATTCTGGAACGACTTGCCCGTTCTCCCAACGCTGCCGCTTTGTGCTATTTGAAAAAGGCATGGATTTTGAAATCCGTGACATCGACCTGTACAACAAGCCCGAAGACATTGCCGTCATGAATCCCTATGGCCAGGTTCCCATCCTGGTCGAGCGCGATCTGATCCTGTACGAATCGAATATCATCAATGAGTATATCGACGAGCGATTCCCGCATCCCCAGCTCATGCCGGCGGATCCGGTCATGCGCGCGCGCACCCGCCTGTTCCTGTACAACTTCGAAAAAGAACTGTTCGTGCACGTATCGGTACTCGAGAACCGCAGTTCCACCGATACCAAGGCGCAAGATTTCGCGCGCCAGAATATCCGCGACAGGCTTGCGCAACTGGCTCCCATGCTGTTAAAAAACAAGTACATGCTGGGTGAAGAATTCTCTATGCTGGATGTGGCCGTCGCGCCGTTGTTGTGGCGCCTCGATCATTACGGTATCGAACTGCCTAAAAACGCGGCACCTATCCAAAAATATGCCGAACGCATCTTCTCGCGTCCGGCCTACATTGAAGCGTTGACGCCGTCCGAAAAGGTAATGCGTCGCTAAAACCATGCAAGAATCGTCCACCAAGCCTTACCTGATACGCGCGCTGCACGAGTGGTGTACCGACAACGGCTACACTCCGCATATTGTCGTCACCGTCGACGCCAATACCATTGTGCCGGTTGCCCATATCCACGATGGACAGATCACGCTCAATATCGGAAGCCTGGCCACCAACCGCCTCACGCTGGGCAACGATTACATCGAGTTCCAGACCCGATTCGGTGGAATCACGGAACAAATATTTGTTCCAGTGGCTGCGGTATCGGCCATCTACGCGCGCGAAACCGGCGCGGGCATGGGCTTCGATGTCGTGGAATCAGCGCCCTACCCCGGAGGCGATGCCGACGACGGGCAGCGCAAAGGGCCCAAAGCCGCCAGTGAATCCCCCACGGCCTCTTCGTCGGGCGACAAGGCCGGCGCCGATGACACCGACCCGCCCAAGCCTCCACGGCTGACCATCGTGAAGTAAACAAAAAATCGGATCAGTACGCTGATCCGATTTTTTATTCATCGCAGAACCGCCGCCCACGGCAGCGGTTGTCTCGCGGCAACTACCGGAAGCGGGCCGCCAGTTTTTCTGTTTCCCGCGCAAGAATGGCCAGATCCATGCCCACCGCCGTGAACAGGCAGCCCAGATCCATATAGCGGCGCGCCTGAACCTCATCAAAAGTCAGTATGCCCGGGGCCTTGCCGCAAGCCCGTATGCGGCGTATGGCATCTTCAATGGCGCTTTGCACCTCGGGGTGCTTGGCATTCCCAAGATGTCCAAGACTGGCCGACAAGTCGGCCGGGCCGATGAAAACCCCATCGACCCCGTCCACCGATGCAATCTTTTCCAGATTGTCGAGCCCTTCCTGCGTTTCGACCTGTACCAGCAAGCACAGCTCTTGCTCGCAAGTGTGTGCATAGTCGGCCTGACGGCCAAAGGCGCTGGCGCGCATGGTGCCGCCCACACCGCGGATGCCCCGGGGCGGATATCGCATGCCGGCCACTGCCTGAGCGGCTTCCTCTTCATTCTGGACGTAAGGAATCAACAAGGTCTGGGCGCCGATATCCAGATAGCGCTTCTGCTGCACCGGGTCGTTCCAGCTGGGCCGCACGACGGGCGACACCGGGAACGGCGCCGCGGCTTGCAGCTGGCCCAGTACTGAGCCGACATCGTTGGGAGAATGCTCGGTATCGAACACGATCCAGTCAAAACCCGAGCGCGCGACCACTTCCGCGCTGTAGGCATTGGCAAGCGAAACCCACAGGCCAAGTTGATGCTGGCCGGCGGCAAGAGCGCGTTTGAAATGGTTGACAGGTATTTGCATGGAACGCCTTAGTCGAGATCAAGAATTGAAAGAAGAAAAACAATAATCGAAAAATCTAGTAGAATAACGCCTTCGCCGGTTTAGCTCAGTTGGTAGAGCAGCGCACTTGTAATGCGAAGGTCGAGGGTTCAACTCCTTTAACCGGCACCAGTATAGACAACAGAAGGCCAATCCCCAGGGATTGGCCTTCTGTTTTTGCGCGTCCTGCTTCTGCGCAAGCCTTGGCACAAGTCCGAAGTGCCGCCTGGCAAGAGCACCGCCCATGCAAGTTCCGAAAGAAAATCCGTCAAACTTACCAATTTTTACATACTAAGCGCCGAATCCATCTGATTTATTGTCATCTGCTGCCGTAAACATTAGTAGAAACCCCTAGTCAATTACGACGAGCGGGCTACCTCGAGATCTCGGATGAACAATATCAATATCGGCACTCGCCTGACTGCCGCTTTCACTTTCATGCTGCTGCTTGTGGCGATTCTTTCCGGTATAGGGCTGTGGCGCATGCAGGCTTCCAGCGCGATGACGGACGACATCATCGATATTCGCTTGAAAAATGAGCGGCTCATCACCGAGTGGAACAAGGCCATTGCACTGAATGGCGTGCGGACGATCGCCGTGGCGAACACGACAGATGCTGCGACAGCGCGCCGCTTTGAAGAGGATATGGCAAAGACCAGCACGATCGTGAACACGCTGCAAGAAGCTATCCGTGCGAATATCACGGACGCACAGGGTGCCGAACTATTTAAGCTTATTTTGCAGAGGCGCGCCGAGTACCGCGATGCACGGTCCGTGGCATTTGATGCACAGGCCAAAGGCGATCTCCAGGCCGCCGCCACTTTTCTTGAACGCGACATGCCGGCTCTGCAGGCGGCTTATCTGCAAAGCGTGGATGACTTGCTCAGCTTTCAGAAAACATCGATCGACAACAACGCCGCGCTTCTGGATTCCAATAATGAATTCGGAAGAAATCTATTGATAAGCGTCGCCATTCTCGCCGTCCTGGCTGGTCTGGCACTTGCGCTGCTTATCACCCGTTCCATAACCCGTCCGCTGCATCGCGCATTGCTTCTGGCCCAGACCGTTTCCTCGCGCGACCTTACCAGCTCTATCGAAATTCATGGCAAGGACGAAACCAGCATGCTGCTGCATGCGCTCAAACAGATGAACGACAGCCTGACCAGCGTTGTACGCGATGTGCGCAGCGGCGCCAATTCCATTGCCACGGCATCTAGCCAGATCGCCGCAGGCAATCTGGATCTTTCGTCGCGCACCGAAGAGCAGGCCAGCTCGCTGGCCGAAACGGCGGCTACCATGGAGCAGCTCACCACCACGGTCAGGCAGAATGCCGATAATGCGCAGCAAGCCTGTACGCTGGCCGAATCCGCCGCGCAAATCGCCGTCAAGGGCGGCGATGTGGTGGCTCAGGTCGTACGGACCATGGGCGACATCACAAGTTCGTCCAGAAAAGTGGCCGAGATCATCAATGTAATCGACAGCATTGCATTCCAGACCAATATCCTTGCGCTGAACGCCGCGGTGGAAGCGGCACGGGCAGGCGAACAGGGCCGGGGCTTTGCCGTCGTCGCATCCGAAGTGCGATCGCTGGCACAACGTAGTGCTTCGGCCGCCAAGGAAATCAAAGGCCTGATCGACACATCGGTCTCCACGACAGAGGCCGGGAACCGGCTGGCCGCGGAAGCGGGCACGACCATGAACGAAACGGTCGCCAGCATCAAGCGCGTTACCGACATCATGGGCGAAATCACGTCGGCCAGCAATGAACAGAGCGTGGGCATCGACGAAGTGAATAAAGCCGTTGGCCAGATGGACCAGGTTACCCAGCAAAATGCGGCACTGGTGGAAGAAGCCGCAGCGGCATCGGCGAGTCTTCAAGAACAGGCCTCCGGCCTGGCCGACGTGGTAGCGACCTTCAAGCTTTCCACCCAGGCCGGCGGCGCAGCGTCCGGCCCGGCGCGCAAGGCCGGCGCAGTCGTTGCGCCGCGCCTGGGATGGGCATGACCGGTAATCCGGGCGCTAGGACGGTGACGACTCGGCGTGCGCGCGAAGCAATTGCCCTGCGATGATAAGCTTCTGGATCTCGCTGGTGCCCTCATAGATGCGCAAGGCCCGGATCTCGCGATAAAGCCGTTCGGCCGGGTTGCCGCACACTACGCCCAGGCCGCCAAACAGCTGCACGGCCTTGTCGATGACGCGCTGCGCCTCTTCGGTGGCAAACAGCTTGGCCATGGCGGCCACCCGGGATGTGCGGCCGCCCACGACATCCTTGACCCATGCAGCGCGGTAAACGAGCAGGGCGGCGGCATCTATTGCCGTGGCCATATCGGCAAGCTTGTCCTGGGTAAGCTGGAAGGTGCTCAGGCTCGATCCGGAGATCTGCCGTTGTGTGACCCTTAGCAAGGCATGATCGAGGGCGCGGCGCGCCATGCCGACGGCCGAGGCGCCCACGCTGGAACGAAATACATCCAGCACGCTCATGGCAATCTTGAAACCGTCGCCTTCCTGCCCGATAAGTGCATCGGCAGGCACACGGCAGTCGGAAAATTCCAAAGAGCCCAATGGGTGCGGCGCAATCACCTCGATGCTTGCACTGACGGAAAAACCGGGAGTATCGGCCGGGACGATAAAGCAGGACAAGCCCTGTGCGCCCCCACCTTCCCGCGTCCTGGCGAAAACAACATACTGGTGGGCGAGGCCCGCGTTCGAGATCCACGTCTTCGCGCCGTTGATGATCCAGTCGCCACCTTCCTTGCGCGCTGCGGTCGCCATGTCGGCGGGGTTGGAGCCCGCCTCTTCTTCGGACAGGGCAAATGCGGCAATGCGATCGCCGGCGATGACGCCGGGGAGCCATTGCCTGCGCTGGGTATCACTGCCGAACAGCGTGATCGCCGCCGTTCCCAGGCCCTGCATCGCGAAGGCGAACTCAGCCAGGCCGGAGCGGCGCGCCAGCATATCGCGGACCAGACACAGGCTGCGCGAGTCGAGTTGCCCGTCCAATGACGCCGCATGCTCGAGCCAGCCCGCCGCTCCCAGGGCTTTCACCATCTGCGGGGCGATCGCGTACACGTCGGCCCCCCCATGTTCCCGGTGAATCAGGGCCTGGAGATCTTGCTCCGCAAATTGCTCCAGTGCCGCGAGCTCGCGATGCCTGTCATCGAAAAAAGGCCATTTCAGTGTCTCGTCGAACATATTTCCTCTTTGGTTTTTCAATTCCCGGCCTTCGCGGCTCGTGGATGATGGATGATCAAGTGCCGCGCCGCTCAGTAAGCAAATCGAGCTCAAACTTTACAAACTTGGTGGGAAACTCCAGCCGCGCGTAATAGATCACCCGGCCATCGACGCAGGCGTAGCGGCGCAACTCTGCAACGCTTTCGCCTACCTGCAGTTGCAGGGCATCGGCCGACTGGAAACCGGCGTTGATGATGGTGAGCTTCTGGCGCGATTCCGACACCACCAGGCCTGGAATACGCGCAATGACCGAAGCCGCCGCCGAGCTTTTGAACTTTTTCCTGTACTTCTGGAAAAGATCGCTGGCGATGAATACTTCGCTATAGCAATACGGCACATTGTCTTTACTGTGCAGGCGGCAAAGGTATTGATAGGACGCCGCCGCCTGCCCCTGGCAGCGCATGCCCATATCAGGCAGCGCGGCGATGGCGTGTTCCGACTCGACTATGGCCTGGGTACCCAGCAAATCGCTCAGGGCCACCGCCTCGTCCCAGGTCGTGGGCAATTGAAGCTCCGTCACGCTGGCAGGGCGGCTTTCCACAAACGTGCCTTTTCCGCGCCCGCGCCGTATCAAGCGGTCGGATTCCAGCTCGCCCAGTGCATTGCGCAGGGTCATGCGCGACACCTTGTAGGTCTGCATGAGGTCTTGCAGCGTTGGGACCTGATGGCCTACTGGCCATGCCCCCGATTCGATACTGCGCCGAAACTCCGCCGCCAGTTGCAGGTACAAGGGCTGGCGGCTGCGAGCCAATATGGAGGAACTCTGTTTTGCGTCGGTCATAGGATAGGTGTGGTTCAGGAACGACGGACCGATTCGTCAGCGAGCGCAATCCTGGCCATTTCCTGTAATTTGGATCGCTGGATTTTATTGGAGTTCGCGCTTTCCACCACGGGAAATTGATCGACGAACAAGACTTTGGCGGGCACTTTGAACCTTGCCAGCTGGCTGCGGCAGTACTCGATCAGCGCCTGTTCGTCGATATTGGCTGCCGAATGTGTACGCACGAACGCCACCGCAACCTGGCTGCCCCGGCTATCGTCCGCCGCGACCACCTGGCAAGCCAGCACGCCGTTGAATTGTTCCACAAACTGCTCGATTTCCACCGGGTTGACCAGGAAACCGCTCAAGCGCATGTAGTCGCCCTTGCGTGCGAAGAACTCGAATTCGTGATCACTCAGCGTGATGCCAAGGTCGCCGGTGCGAAAGTAGCCTTCGGCATCGACCGCCTTCGCCGTCGCCTCGGGATCGTCCAGATACATCTTCATGAGGCTGGGCGCTCGTATTTCGATCTCGCCCACTTCGCCGTGGCCAAGAAGGCGCCCCGACTCAGGGTCGCGCGCCCTGACTTTTCCCGCGGGAGACACCAGCCTGCCGCCGGGCTTGCGACGCTGTGCCAATGGGGCGCGAATGGCTTGCCCGGCCACCAGCGCCTGCAGCTCGCTGGAACCGTACAAGCCCACGAGCGTCAGCCCTGCGGCATCCGCCCGTTGCGGCAATGTTTCGAGCGACGGCGCAAAGCTGGCAAATCCCGCCACGCGCATCGACGGGAACGCCGGTATGGTATCGGCGGCTGTCGCCAACAAGCGGTCGATCAGCTCATTGTTGGCGAAAGTATGCGTAACCTTGCAGTCATGAATCTGCAGCGCGGTTTCAGCCGCATCGAAGACTGGCGAAGAGACCAGAGCGGCCCCCGCCGACAAGGCGCCCAGCGCGGTTGAAAAACCAAAGGCTCCGCACAAGGGTGCGCCCAGCAAGACAGACGATGCGCCATCGATGCCAAAGGCGGACGCGACGTCGTGGCCATGCGCAATAAGGCCGCCCTGGCTATGCACGACGAGCTTGGAGACCGCCGTTGTGCCGGAGGTGGTGTAGACCAGCGCGTCGGTATGCGGGTCGACAACAGGCAATTCCAGCGGCCTTGCGTCCGCAACACCCTCGAAGCTGAACGAAGGAACCCCGGCGCAGGTGTCGTCGCCTGCAAGAGGATCTCCGCAGACCAGTATTCCTTCAAGGCTGCGCAGGCATTCGGCGTTTACTGCCGCGAGTATGTCCTGGAACGGAATTCCCTTGAATCCGGGCCATACTGCGAGCCAGCGGCATTTGCCGCGCTGCAGGATGTCGCCGACCTCGTGACTGCGAAACCGCGTATTGAGCGCGACGACCGTAACGCCCAGCCTGGCACAGGCAAGGAAAATAACGAGCCATGCAGTGCAATTGGGCAACCATATTGCCAGGTGGTCGCCGGACCGCGCTCCACGGGCGTGCAAGCGCCGCGCTACACGGCTTGCTTCGGCATCCAGCTGCCGATAGCTGAGACCAGACCGTACATCGTAAAACGCGATGTGGTCGGGCCGCTCGACCAGATGCTTGTTCAGCAGGGTATCGAAGTTCATGATGGGGCGTGAGTTTATCGGGTCCATTTACACTGTTGCCACAGGCGTGACGGGAGACCCCACGGCGCCCGGCAAGCGCAGTGGCGGCGCGGTCAGCAGGAAGCGATGACGCTCATGTTTCGCCAGCCAGTCGGCCAGGTCGCGCAAATACCATAACTCGGCCAGCGGCAGGCCCAACTTGAACAGGCAATGATGGTGCAAGGGCAGCAAGGATTTTTTGCCTGTGCGCTCGCGCGCGGGGTAGGCTTCGACAGCATAGTTGTCGGCACAGATGGCCGCGATCTTGCTGTCGGTAATCCAGGAGAGCAGCTTTTCATCGGCCCCGTCGAGCACTGAGCAGCTATGGTGCAAGACCTCGGGGTCGGGCACGCCGTTCATCTCGGTTATGACTTCGGCGAATCCGGTGCGCAGCACCAGCATGTCGCCAGGCTCGACAATGATGTTGTCTTCTTTCATCACCGACATGAGTTCCGCATAGCCTACCAGCTTGCGCTCCCGGCCATAGCGCCTTGCCAGATCGACCATCACGCCCCGGCCTTGCATGCCGTGTACTGCAAAGTTCTCGATTCCCAGCCTTTTGGCTCCGGTGCCGTGCGATCCGCAATCGTGGTCACCCTCGGACTCGTCGTGTGCCGGCCCCAGCACATGTTCTCCGGCGCGATAGCCGTTGTAGTAAACCTTGGACGCGGCTCCGTCGCCCCGGGTGTCGTGTATCGCCCCGACGTGGGCAAGGCTGTCCCACTGGGTGGAGTATTGCAGGGACAGGGTGACTTGATCGTCGCTTAAAACATCGATGGCGCTGGCATCAAGAGTTTCCATGGCGAAGTTCATGTATGGCACGCCGTCCCGCTCGGTGGCTGCCAACCGCGGCGGCTTGCGGCGCGGATTCAAGACCATGCCGCCCGGCAGATCGAGCGGCAACGAAAGGCAGAACACCTTGCCCTCTTTTACTTCCCGAACGCCATTGAGCACCTGCTGCGCGCCCAGCAGGTTGACACGCCCCAACTGATCGTCGGGCCCAAAATCGCCCCAGTTTGAACCTTCCGGCCGTACCGTCCATCTTTCCATGCTCGTCTCCGTTTTCCTTGGTGTTGTGATCAAGCTGCGCCTATCGTCATGCCGCCACAGACAAAATGCGTTTGCCCCGTGACGAAACCGCAGCGGCGGTCAATAAGATAGGCAACCGCATGCGCAACGTCGGCGGGATCTCCGATGCGCCCTACCGGTATCGCGCCAAGCAATTTCGCAGTCGCCGAACTCTGGTCCGAGTTGGCGTCCCAGAAAAACTCGGTCGCGATGGGCCCCGGCGCAACCGCGTTGACGGTAATGCCTTGTGAAGCAAGTTCGAGTGCCCACGTACGGGTCATGCCTATGACGCCCGCTTTCGTGATGCTGTATATCGTGCGCGACTGCTTGCCCAGCGCCGCCCGCGAGGAGATATTCACGATGCGTCCGCAACCGGCTTCGCGCATGCCGGCAATCAGGAATTGCGTGCAAAGAATGGCGGCTTCAAGGTTGACCGCGACAGCGCGATGAAGGTCTTCCAGCTGCACTTCTTCCAGCGGGGCCAAGGGCACCAGGCCGACGTTATTGACCAGTCCATAGTAAGGGCCCGCTGCCGAAACTTCGCGCAGCACGGCTTTCGTTTCATCGGACGATGAAAGGTCTGCGCAATGAAATTCAATATCGGACGGCAGGTCGGCAGGCCGGCTCCGGGCGATACCCACTACCGTGTAGCCGTCGGCGTGCAGGCGTTGGCAAATGGCTTTTCCTATGCCGCGGCTGGCTCCGGTAACAAGAACTCTGGATTGATTGCTCATTTCTCTCTCAAAGTATTAAGATCCGTATTTATAGACTATAAGAAGATCATAACCCCTGCCGGGCACCGGCAGATCATCCCCAGGAGACAAAAAATGAAATATTCCACCTACACAATGCTCAGGGCTCTCGGCGCCTGCACAACACTCGGCTTGGCATCCGCCGCGCATGCAGACGCCGCCAGCGACTATCCGAAACAGCCAATACAACTGGTCGTGGGTTATGGCGCAGGCGGGGGAACAGACATGTGCTTTCGCGCGCTGGCGCTCACCGCCAGCAAAGAACTCGGCCAGAGCATGGTGGTCGAAAACAAGCCCGGAGCCGGCTCATCGCTATCGATTGCCTACCTGGCCCGGCAAGCGCCCGACGGCTATTCAATCGGCGCCCTCTCCACCGGTGCGGTGCTGAACCAGTTTCTGAACAAATCCACCACCTACGATGTGCAGAAGGACCTCCAACCCATCGCCATGGTCGCTCAATACCAGGTCGGCCTGCTGGTGCGGCAGGACTCCCCCTGGAAGTCGCTAGACGATGTCATCAAGGCGGCCAAAGCCAAGCCAAAGTCGGTCGCCTACAGCACGGCGGGCGTCGGCACCCCCCAGCATCTGACCATGGTCAGGCTGGGCGACGCCGTGTCGTCGGAATGGATACACGCCCCCTACAAAAGCGGCCCCGAAGCCATTACCGCACTCCTGCGCGGCGACGTTGAAGTAATGGCCCAGACGGCGGAATGGGTGCCCTATGTCCGTGACAACCGGCTGCGGCTGCTTTCAGTATTCACCGAGCAGCGAATCCCCGCTTTTCCCGACGCGCCCACACTGGTGGAAGAAGGCTATACCCTAGTGGCCCCCAGCATCCTGGGCGTCGTCGGCCCCGCAGGCATGCCTGCGGAGGTCGTAAAGAAGATAGATCTGGCATTCAAGCGTGCCATCGACACCGACCAGTTTCGCCAGTGCGCAGACCAGTTCGGCCTGAAAACCGACTATAAAAACGCAGACGAATTCGCCGCCTACATCAAAGACACCGTAGACGAATGGTCGCCCCTGATCGGCAAGATCGCCGGCAACTGACCCGTCCGCCCCCGTCGCGCACTGGCATGGGATGCCGCCACGAGACCACCGGCGGCCACCTCGCAAAACAGGCGGCAAACTGGTTCCCGCATTACTTGCTGCCTGTCCCGTTTTTACCGGACTTGTCCCCATTGGCGCTGGTGCCGGGAGCAGTCGCATCTTTTTTAGTTCCAATATCCACGGGCTCGCCGCCTATCTTCTTGCTGGCTTCGGTGCTATCCGGTACGCCGTCAGCAGCTTTGGATTTGTCGTCCGACTTCATGCCTTCCCCCATCGTTGCCCCGGCCGTACCGTGCTTGCCCGAGCTTGCACTGGTGCCGCCCATGCTCTTATCAGGCGTCGGAGCCGTGGAAGGCGCCCCGGTACTTGAACTGCCGCTCGAACCGCTCTGCGCAAACACCGTCGGAACCACGGCGAACGGTATCGAACAGATCACAATCGCTAAAAGCTTTTTCATGGTGATCTCCTGGTAGATGACCGAATAGGTCCAGGAATCACGAGCAATTGCCGTGCCTTTATCGAGACCTCATACGCCTATCTCGATATGCTGAACCAGCTGCTCCAGACACCGCTCCGACAACCAAAACCCGTTTCCCCAAAACTACGGAATGCGAGGAGCCGGGGGCTGGTGTGGGCTGGGCGGAATTTGAGCGCGCCGCGTCGGCGCCCTGCGTCAGGGGAAAAAGAGCGCGCCTGTCCGAGCGGCGCGCTTACGGGCAGCCAGTGGCTGCCCGTTGCCGCGAGTTCGCGCTCGCCCTGACGCAGGATCCGACGCGGGTAGTCCTGTGCGAAGCACAGGACCGCAGCGATATGGAGCCCAGCCCACACCAGCCCCCGGCTCCGGCTAAGAATGAACCGTTATTGAGCCGCCACCGCCCAAACCGCCACACCCAATGCCCCCACCGCAACCACAACCGCCCCCACCGCAACACGCTTCAAAAAAACAATTTGCTGCTGCAACTGCGCGGCAGCCTTGTCCACGCCCTCCATCGTTTCCTTGAACTGCAAGGCCAGGCCTTTCACCGCCTCCGCATTCTGAGTCACCGCCGACTGAAGCTCACGGATCTGCTGCGGCATGACATCCTCCGCCTTGCCTCCCGGCGGCTTCGCCGTAAACATAGGCACAGCAGCCGAAACAATTTGCGTAATGTAGGGTAGCGCCACCTTCAGCACCGGGAGAAAAGCCGCCATGGATAAGTCCTGTTCAAACCGATGTCAATCCCAGCCGCGCATGCCACTCCGCAATCGACTCTTGTGGGTACTCATCGAAAAATTTATCGCCCGGACCGCCCTGTACTTCCACCCATGGCGCCTTGGAGCCGAGCATCAAGTGCGTGTGCTCGGGCGGTACGGGTAGCGGCGTATCAATGGCCGACGCAAAAGGATGAATCAGCTCTGGCCATTCGGGGCTGAACAACCAAAGCGCGCTGCCGCAACGTTTGCAAAAATGCCGTTCTGCGCTGCTGGTATGGGCCAGTTTTTGCCCGGGTTCTTTAAGCTTGGCATGATACACCGACACACTGGCGGTGCCGCTTACCTTCATCGTTTCGGCGTCGCCGGACAGATTAATGGCGCAACCGCCGCCGCCCTGCGTTTTGCGGCATATTGAGCAGTAACAGCGTTGATAGGGATAAGGCGCCGCGCTCCAGACCGTGAATGTTACCGCGCCGCAATGGCAAGATCCTTCAAGTTGCATCGTAAGCTCATTTTCCTTTGTCTTTATCGCCGCCCCCCGGCTTGCTGCCTTCAGGGCTGGGGTCTTGCAAGAACTTGCTCAAATACTCATCCTCGCGCTGGGGGCGGTCATCGGTGGGATCCGGCACTGTTTTGTTCTTCGTGTCGTCCGGTTCCGGCTTTTTCCGGTCAGGTACGGCTGGCTGTTCAGGCATGAGAGCCTCCATAAGTAGTCATGAATCGAATCGCCCTGACCAAGTCAGCAAGCGAGGTGCCTGGTGGGCAGCCTGGCCAGTATCTCGTAATTTGATCCACCTTCGCCGGGGCGCGACGCCACCAGTACACACTGCTCCGGCGTCCAGCTCAGGGCAGGCCGCGAAAGCTGGCCCGGGTCGCATGGCCCCGCTTTGCGCAGCAAGGACACATGAGGCCTGAACAGAGATGCGGGGCGTTGCCAGCCTGCGGCTTCAAGCTTCGACCATAACGCCGCGTAGGCATCATCCAGCCAGGGCACCCTGTCGTCATCGTTAGAGGAAGGGCCGGCCCATACTACGCGCGGACCGGAAAAGCGTCCGAAACACTTCAACTGCAGCGTGCCTACAGGCACGACCCAGGCCGATGCCGCCCGGGTGAGTTCATGCACCTTGTCCGCAGGCGTATTGCCAAGAAACGCCAGTGTCATATGCAGCGTTTCGGCCCGCATCATGCGGCCGCCGCACAGCGCATGCGCGTCGCGCGCCCACGCCATGATTTCCCCGGCTGTCGCCGCCGAGGGCCACAAGGCGAAGAACAGCCGCTGCGTAGCCTGGTTCATATGAATATGTGTCAGCGCATGCCGAAGCTTGTTTCGCCAAAGACGCGGTTCTTGCCCGCGGGCAATGCGCGCCAATATTGAGAAGGCCCTTCGACCTGGGCATCGAGCTCGGCGGCGGCATGCCATGCCCAGCGCGGATCATAAAGCGCGGCACGGCCCAGTGCGACCATGTCGGCCTTGCCTTCGGACACGATTTCCTGCGCCTGCTGCGCCGTGGTGATCAAGCCGACGGCTATCGTCGGCAGGCCGACCTTGCTCTTCAGGGCCTGGGCCAGGTGCACCTGATAGCACGGGCCCACTGGAATCTTTTGCGCCGGCGACACGCCGCCGCTGGATACATCGATCCAGTCGCAGCCCAGCTGTTTGACGCGCGACGCGAACTCGACCGTCTGGTCCAGGGTCCAGCTCGGGGCCGATTCGACCCAGTCCGTAGCCGATACGCGCACACCCAGCGCCATTCCATCCGGAATCGCGGCACGTACCGCCTGAAAAACCTCGAGCGGAAAGCGCATGCGGTTTTCAAGGTTGCCGCCGTATTCATCGCTGCGCTGGTTGGAAATCGGGGACAGGAATTGATGCAGCAGATAACCGTGCGCGGCGTGCAGCTCTATGGCATCCAGCCCCAGGCGCACAGCGCGCTGTGCGGCGTCGACGAATGCCTGCTTGATGCCGTGCAGGTCCTCGATAGTCAGTGCGCGTGGCGGCGGCTCGCCCTCTTTGTGGGCCACGGCGGACGGAGCCACCGGCAGCCAGCCGCCCTTGTCCCGGGCGATAAGCTGGCCGCCATCCCACGGAGCAGCACTGGAGCCTTTGCGCCCGGCGTGCCCCAACTGGATCGCCAGCTTGATGCCCGAAGTCGCTCGCAGCACCTTGACGACTTCGGCCAGCGCCGCTTCATTATCGTCGTTCCACAGACCCAGGCAGCCGGGCGTGATGCGTCCTTCCTCGGTGACCGCGGTGGCCTCGATACACAAAAGGCCGGCGCCGCCCAGGGCCAGGCTGGAGAGATGAGCCATGTGCCAGCTTGTGGCATTGCCATCGACCGCGGAATACTGGCACATGGGCGAAATTACGACGCGATTGGCCAATGCAAGGCTGCGCAGCTTGATAGGGTCGAAAAGCTCGGTCATTGATCTTCCTTGGTCTGGTAACGAAATTGAAAATCGGTTTTGCGCTTACAAAAACACGATAAAAGCAATAAATAGTTGTAGACGTCCACTCGGGCATACCCCAACGCCAGCCCATTGACGTTTAAACGGGCACTTCGCTAACATCGGCCACTACCCCTGCCACCGGAGAGCCCCGCAGTGAAACCACAGTCCCTGGACATGATAACCAAGCTTGTCGGTTTCGATACCGTGTCGCGAAATTCGAACCTGCAACTGATCCACTATATACGGGACTACCTGGGAAGCCATGGCGTGCAAAGCCACCTGGTCGGAAATTCCGAGGGGACCAAGGCAAACCTGTTTGCCACCGTCGGCCCCAACGTCGAAGGCGGCATCGTCCTGTCCGGCCATACCGACGTGGTACCCGTCGACGGCCAGCCCTGGGATACGGACCCATTCACCATCGAGCAGAAGGACGGCCGACTGTACGGCCGGGGCACGTGCGACATGAAGGCGTTTTCCGCCGTGGCCTTGTCCATGGTGCCGGACATGCTCAAGAAAGGCCTGAAGCGTCCTGTCCATTTCGCGCTCAGCTATGACGAAGAAATCGGCTGCTTCGGCGCGCCCTCCATGATAGACAGGCTGGTTACCGATATTGCCAAGCCCAGCGCCGTCATCGTGGGCGAGCCCACCAGCATGCGGCCCATTGTGGCCCACAAGGGCATCGCCGCCCTGCGCACCACCATCATTGGTCATGAAGCCCATTCCAGCCAGGTGCAGCGCGGCGTAAGCGCCGTAACCACGGCCGCCAGGCTGATCACCTTCATCGACGACATGATGGCCGGGAACAAAGCGTCTGCCGACCCCGACTGCCGCTTCGAACCGCCCTACACCACACTGCATGTCGGCGTGGTGCACGGCGGTACGGCGATCAATATCATTTCACGCGAATGCTCGTTCATCTGGGACATACGCGCCCTGCCCGGCGACGACTGGCGCAAGTACCTGGATCGGTTCCAGGAATATGCCGATACGCTGCTGCCCGCCATGCAGGCCATCTCCCCGGCGTCGGCCATCACCACTGAAATCATGGCCGACGCCCCGCCTTTGCAGGACCAGGGCGGGCCGGCCCAGGACCTCATCTTCAAACTCTGCGGCCATACCCACGGCGATGTCGTGCCTTATGCAGCCGAAGCGGGACAGTTTCAGGAAAGAGGCTTTTCCGTCGTCCTCTGCGGCCCGGGTTCCATAGACCAGGCGCACCAGCCCAATGAATATATCGACATATCGCAGGTGACGGCCTGCGAAAAGTTTCTGGAAGACATCACCGATCAATTATCACGGTAGTTCTGTTGAACGCACGGCAGTCCTGTTACACGCGGCATTCCTATAAAACCAGCGCAGGAGACAACAATGAAATTCAAGCAACTGATGAAACACACCGCTATTGCGGCCACGCTAGCCTTGAGCGTAGGCCTGTCGCAGTCGGTCGATGCCAAGACACTGCGGTGGGCCTATCAGGGCGACATGATGTCGCTGGATCCCATGGCGCTGAACGAAACATTCACATTGGGATTCCAGAGCTGGTTCTATGAAACACTGACCGCCTATGACAAGGACCTGAAGCTGGTTCCGATGCTGGCCGAAAAATGGGAAAACCCCGAGCCCACCAAGTGGGTCTTTCACCTGCGCAAGGGCGTGAAGTTTCATGACGGCAGCCCTTTTACCGCCGACGATGTGATCTTTTCCTGGAAACGCAGCCAGACACCGGGCTCCGACATGAAGGCTTACGGCGCCAAGGCGACTGAAATCAAGAAAATCGACGACCATACGATCGAAGTCATTACGCCCACGCCCAACCCCATTTTGCCGCGCGACTGGACCTTCCTGTACATCATGAGCAAGCAGTGGGCGGAAAAGAACAAGACCGTTGAAGCCACCAACGTAAAAGGCGGCGAAAGCAATTACGCCAACCTGCACGAAAACGGCACCGGCCCATTCATGGTGGTCGACCGCGCGCCCGATGTAAAAACCACACTCAAGCGCTTCGAAGGGTACTGGAACAAAGACATGCCGACCAACGTCACCGAGGTCGTGTTCCAGCCGATCACGCAGGAATCGACTCGTGTTGCGGCATTGATTTCGGGCGAGATGGACATTGTCATTCCCGTGCCGGTGCAAGACTGGCCGCGCCTGGAGAGCGAGCCCAACGTACAGGTCATGAACGAACCGGAAGCGCGAGCCGTCTTCATCGGCATGGACCAGCACCGCGACGAACTGCTGTTCTCCAACGTCAAAGGCAAGAACCCGTTCAAAGACAAGCGTGTGCGTCAGGCAGTCAATCTTGCCGTCGACACCAAGGTCATCAACCAGAAAATCATGCGCGGCGCGGCAAATCCCCTGGGCACGCTCATCGCCGACAAGATCAACGGCTTCGACGCGTCGTTTGGCGCACCATACAAGACCGACATCGACAAGGCCAAGAAGCTTCTGGTTGAGGCAGGCTACCCCGACGGTTTCTCGGTGCAGCTCGACTGCCCCAACGACCGTTATGTCAACGACGAAAAAGTGTGTCAGGCCGTCGCCAGCATGCTGGCGCGGGTCGGCATCAAGATCGACCTGCTCGCGCAGACCAAATCGAAGTATTTCGCCAAGATTCTGCTGCAGGCCGGCAACAACACCAGCATGTACATGCTGGGCTGGACGCCCAGCTCTATCGATGCGGCCAACGCCCTGACCAACCTGGTCGCATGCCGCGATCCGAAAACAGCGGCGGGGCAGTTCAACCTGGGCGGCTACTGCAACAAGGAAATCGACGCCCTGACCGCCAAGATCGACGTGGAAACCGACCAGGCCAAGCGCAATGCCATGATCAAGGAAGCATTCACCATGCTGCACAACGATTATGGCTATCTGCCCTTGCACCAGCAGCCGATGTCATGGGGCGTGCGTAAAGGCATCAAGGTGGCCCAGCGCGCCGACGACGTGCTGGACATCCGCAACGTGGTCATGCCTTGAGCCACCCGTAACGATGGTGCGACCCGCAAGCTGAAACAGCTTGCGGGTCGTTCAGCCGTCCCCGCTCCATACTGGAAGCTCATCTACATGCTCAACTTCATTGCCCGACGGATTTTCCAGTCGATCTTCGTGATGCTTACCGTAGGGCTCATTGCTTTTGCGATGTTCCGCTACGTCGGCGATCCCATCAACAACATGGTGGGCCAGGATACAACCCTGGAACAACGCGCCGAGATGCGCAAGCAATTGGGGCTGGACGATCCATTCCTGGTCCAATACGTCCGCTTCATCGGCAATGCGGCGCAAGGCGATTTCGGTGTCTCCTACCGCCAGCGCCGGCCGGTCAGCGAACTCATCGAAAGCCGCTTGCCGGCCACGCTCGAACTGTCTCTGGTCTCGGCCCTGATGGCCCTGTTCCTGGGCATCCCCATGGGCATCTATACCGCCCTGAAACGCAATGGCGTGTTGTCGCGCAGTTTCATGGCCTTGTCGCTCATCGGCATATCGCTGCCCACCTTCCTCATCGGCATCCTGATGATCCTGGTCTTCGGCGTCATGCTGCGCTGGCTGCCCAGTTTCGGGCGGGGCGACGTCGTGCAACTGGGGTGGTGGTCCACGGGCTTCCTGACCAAGAGCGGCTGGCAGTCGCTGATCATGCCCGCCTTTACCCTGGCCCTGTTCCAGATGACGCTGATCATGCGGCTGGTGCGCGCTGAAATGCTGGAGGTCATGCAAACGGATTTCATCAAGTTCGCACGGGCCCGCGGGCTGCCCGAACGCATGATCAACTTCCGCCATGCACTCAAGAACACCCTGGTGCCCGTCATTACCATTACCGGGCTGCAGCTGGGATCCATCATTGCGTTTTCCATCATCACCGAAACCGTATTCCAGTGGCCAGGCATGGGGCTGTTGTTCATTCAGTCCATAGGCGTGGTCGATATTCCCGTGATGGCGGCCTATCTGTTATTGATCGCTTTCTTTTTCGTGATCATCAATCTCATTGTCGATTTATTGTATTTCGCTGTCGATCCACGATTGCGCGTGCAGAAAAGCTAGAAGGTATAAATCAATGGCTCAAAACGCCTTGTCCCGCCTGTACCACAGCGACATCGTCTACAGCTTCAGCCGTTCGCCCACTGCCATCATCTCCGCCATTGTGGCGCTGATCATCATCATCGGCGCCGTATGCGCGCCCCTGTTCGCGCCGCACAACCCTTTTGACCTGGCCACGCTTGACCTGCTGGATGCAAACATCCCGCCGATCTGGTCAGACAACGGCGATCCGCGCTTTCTCCTGGGCACCGACGACCAGGGCCGCGACATGCTCTCGGCCATCATGTACGGCTCGCGCATTTCGCTGCTGGTCGGCTTCGCGTCCGTGCTGTTTTCCCTGATCATCGGCGTATCGCTGGGCCTGGTCAGCGGCTATGTGGGCGGGCGTGTGGACAGCATCATCATGCGCATCGCCGACGTGCAGCTATCGTTTCCCGCAATCCTGATTGCCTTGCTGGTAGACGGAATCGCCCGCGGCTTGCTGCCCCGGGACTCCCATGACAGTCTGTCCCTTTATGTGCTGATCTTTGCCATCGGCGTTTCGGGCTGGGTGCAATACGCGCGCACCGTGCGCGGCGCCACCATGGTCGAACGCAACAAGGAATACGTGCAGGCGGCCCGCCTGATCGGCATGCGGCCCTTCATGGTGCTGCGCCGCCATGTACTGCCCAATGTAATGGGCCCCGTGCTGGTCATCGCCACAATACATCTGGCCGTTGCGATTATCACCGAGGCAACCCTGTCCTTTCTGGGCGTCGGCATTCCCCCCACGACTCCCTCCCTGGGCACCCTTATCCGCATCGGCAACAGTTACTTGTTCTCGGGCGACTGGTGGATCTCCATTTTTCCCGGTATCGCGCTGGTCCTGCTGGCCTTGTCGGTCAACTTGCTGGGTGATTGGCTGCGCGATGCGCTCAATCCCAAGCTTCGCTAAGGCTCATATATGGCATTGTTGGACATTGAAAACCTGCGCATCGAATTTTCCAGCCGACGCGGCAATGTAGTGGCGATCCAGGACGTAAGCCTGTCGCTGGACAAGGGTGAAATCCTGGGCGTGGTCGGCGAATCCGGCGCCGGAAAGTCCACCATCGGCAATGCGGTGATCGGCCTGCTTGAAGCCCCGGGAAAGATGACAGGCGGCGCCGTGCTGTTGAACGGCGAGCGTATCGACCAGTTCTCGGCATCGGCATTTCGCCTGGTGCGCGGCCGGCGCATAGGAATGATATTCCAGGATCCGCTTACCTCACTGGATCCTTTGCAGACCATAGGCCACCAATTGATCGAGACGATGCAGGTGCACCTGCAATTAAGCCAGCAACAGGCCTCGGCGCGCGCCGTCGAACTGTTGGAAAGCGTGGGCATCGAACAAGCCAGGATACGCCTGCAACACTACCCTCACCAATTCTCCGGCGGCATGCGCCAGCGCGTGGTCATCGCGCTGGCCTTGTGTTGCGAACCCGAGGTCATCATCGCCGACGAGCCGACCACGGCGCTGGATGTCTCGATCCAGGCGCAGATTCTCGACCTGTTGCGCAAGCTATGCAAAGAACACCAAGTCGGCATGATCCTTATCACGCACGACATGGGCGTGATCGCCGAGGTGACCGATCGGGTGGCTGTCCTGTATCGCGGCAAGCTGGTCGAGGAAGGCCCCACGAAAAGCCTGCTCAGCAGCCCGCAACACCTCTATACCAAAAGCCTGATCTCGGCCGTGCCCCGCTCGGACATCAAATTGCGGCGCTTCCCGATGGTCACTTACATTGAAGACGTCCTGGCGCCTTCCAAGCGAAGCAACCTTGCGATCGCAACGCGCTGGCTGGGCGAGCACCGCAATCACGGTGCACAGTCGGAGAGGCCTCTGCTGCAGGTGGAAAACCTGAGCATGCGGTTCGTGCTGAAGAACGCCTTCCTCAAACAAAACCGGATCATGCTCGACGCCGTGAAGAACGTCAGCTTCTCCATCAAGGCCGGCGAAGTATTCGGCCTGGTGGGTGAATCCGGATCCGGCAAATCCACTATCGCGCGCCTGATCGCCGGACTGTATAAAACCAGCAACGGCTCCGTCATTTTCAACGACGTCAACGTTACAGAGCTTACCGATGCCAAGACGACGAACGCGTTCCGGCGCCAGATCCAGATGGTGTTCCAGGATCCATTCTCGTCCCTGAATCCGCGCATG
>JAKFDW010000308.1:0-20234 GCA_036675955.1 Orrella sp.
GAAGCCGGTGAACTGGTGCTTTGACTGCGGTTCCGCGCTGGCCGAAGCCGAAGTGGAATATGCGGACCGCAAGGATCCTTCCGTCCATGTCGCCTTCCAGTTCGGCGACAAGGAAAAGCTGGCGCATGCCTTTGGGCTGCCCCAGGTAGACGATGGCGCCATCGTCATCTGGACCACCACACCCTGGACACTACCCGCCAACCAGGCCCTGAATGTCCACCCCGAAATCGAGTACGCGCTGGTCAAGCTCGATCAGCCGCGCAGCACGGGTCCCCTGTTGCTCCTGGCCAAAGACCTGGTCGCCTCGTGCCTGGAACACTGGAAGCTCAGCGGCCAGATCATCGCCACGGCGAAAGGCGACGCGCTCACCAATCTCGAGTTCAAGCACCCGCTGTACG
Organism: Orrella sp.; assembly: GCA_036675955.1. GTDB lineage: Bacteria > Pseudomonadota > Gammaproteobacteria > Burkholderiales > Burkholderiaceae_B > Pollutimonas. The sequence continues at coordinate 399 of JAKFDW010000308.1, forward strand.
GCGCGCATGAAGGCTACCAGCGCATGTCGCCGGTCTACCTGGGCGACTACGTCACCCTGGATTCGGGTACGGGCGTGGTGCATTCCGCGCCGGCCTACGGTATCGAAGACTTTGTATCGTGCAAGGCTCATGGCTTGACCGACGACAAAATCATTGGGCCGGTCATGGGCGACGGCCACTACGTCGAAAGCCTGCCGTTATTCGGCGGACTGATGATCTGGAAAGCCAATCCTCTTATCGTCGAAGCGCTGCAGAATGCCGGCAGCCTGTTGCATACCGAATCGCACGTGCACAGCTACATGCATTGCTGGCGCCACAAGACGCCCATCATCTATCGCGCCACCAGCCAATGGTTTGCCGGCATGGACCGCCAGCCCAAGTCCGGCAAATCGCTGCGGGAAACGGCTCTGGAAGGCATAGACAATACTGAGTTCTACCCCGCATGGGGCCGTGCCCGCCTGCATGCCATGATTGCCAACCGCCCCGACTGGACCCTGTCGCGGCAACGGCAATGGGGCGTGCCCATGGCTTTCTTCGTGCACAAAGAGACCGGTGAACTGCACCCGCGCACCGTCGAACTGATGGAAGAAATCGCCCTGCGCATCGAGCAGCACGGCATCGAAGCATGGCAATCGCTCGAACCGGCGGACCTGCTCGGCGACGAAGCCGACCACTACGAAAAGAACCGGGACACGCTGGACGTATGGTTCGACTCGGGCACCACGCACGCCACGGTGCTGGGCGGCCAGGACCACAGCGTCAAAGGTTCGCATGCCGATGACCTAGCATGGCCTGCCGATCTGTATCTTGAAGGTTCGGATCAGCATCGCGGCTGGTTCCATTCATCATTGCTCACCGGTTGCATGCTGTATGGCCGCCCTCCCTACAAGGCTTTGTTGACGCACGGATTCGTGGTCGACGGCCAAGGGCGGAAAATGAGCAAGTCTGTGGGCAACGTAATCGCTCCGCAAAAAGTATCGGACTCGCTGGGCGCGGAGATCCTTCGCCTATGGACCGCGTCTACCGACTATTCAGGCGAGCTTTCAATTTCCGACGAAATTCTGAAACGTGTCGTGGAAGGCTATCGCCGCATACGCAATACATTGAAGTTCCTGCTGGGCAACTTGCAGGACTTCAATGCGGCAACCGACAGCGTCGATCTCGAGCATATGTTCGAGATTGACCGCTATGCGCTCGCCATGACTGCCGCCATGCAGGCAGAAACCCTGGCCAACTACAAGCGCTACGAATTTCACCCCATTGTGTCGCGTCTTCAAATCTTCTGTTCTGAAGACCTGGGCGCCTTCTATCTGGATGTGCTCAAGGATCGGCTCTACACCGCCGGCAAAGACAGCGTGGCGCGCCGGTCCGCCCAGACAGCGGTTCACCATATCACCCATACGCTCATCAAACTTTTGGCGCCCATCGTTTCCTTTACGGCCGAGGAAGCATGGAAAGACCTGCACGAGGGCCGGGAAGTCCCAAGCATCTTCACCGAGCTTTTTCACGCCCTGCCTGATCAGGTCGACGCGGCACTGTTGCGCGCCAAATGGGAACGTCTGCGCGAAATCCGCGCCGAAGTCATGCGCAAGATCGAAGAGGTGCGCACTTCGGGGGAAATCGGCTCATCGCTGGCTGCCGAGCTGGACATCCACGCCGCTGCAGATGATTACCAACTGCTCGCCAGCCTGGAAGATGACCTGCGTTTCGTGTTGATCGTATCGCGCGCCAATCTGCACCCCGCCGAAGGCGCACTACGCATCATCGTCAATCCCACCAAGCATGCGAAATGCGAACGTTGCTGGCATCACCGCGAAGACGTGGGCATCGACCCGGAACACCCCGTGATTTGCGGGCGTTGCGTAAGCAATCTGTTCAAACTTGGCGAGCTGCGCCGGCATGCCTAAGCGCGGAGAAGAAGGAATCATCCGGTATCGGAAAGCGCCAGGCTTTTGGGGATGGATGGCGGGCGCACTGCTGATCGTCGCACTGGACCAGGCGACGAAAATCTATTTCGACGGCGCAATGCAGTATGCCGAACGGTGGAACATACTGCCATTTTTCGACTTTACCTTGTTGTACAACCCCGGCGCCGCCTTCAGCTTCCTGGCCGACGGCACCGGATGGCAGCGCTGGCTGTTCACGGCCATAGCCGTTGCCGCAACAGGCCTGATTGTCCACCTGCTCAGGCGCAATCCGGCACAGACCCTTTTTTGCGCATCGCTGATGTGCATTCTGGGCGGCGCCATCGGCAACGCCCTGGACCGCGTGCAACACGGCCATGTCATTGATTTCCTGCTGTTTTACTGGAAGAATTGGCATTTCCCCGCTTTCAATATTGCAGACGTCTCCATCACCTGCGGGGCCATTCTGCTCGTATTGGACGAATTGCTTCGACTGCGCCGCGAAAAGCGCAAAGCGGCCAAGTCGACCTGACCCTTACCTGAAACAAGCACCCACATGCAAGAACTCGCTAAGAAACGCATCGTCCTCGGCCTGACCGGGGGTATCGCCTGCTACAAGATAGCCGAGTTCCTGCGCCGCGCCCAGGAACAAGGGGCGGTGGTAGACGTGGTGATGACCGAGGCCGCCGCCCAATTCATTACGCCACTGACGATGCAGGCCTTGTCCGGCCGCCCGGTGTACCTGAACACCTGGGACAACCGTGTTCCCAACAATATGGCGCACATCAATCTGACGCGAGGCGCGCACGCCATCCTGATAGCGCCTGCCAGCACTGATTTCATGGCCAAGCTCGCGCACGGCCTGGCCGATGACCTGCTCTCGACCCTGTGCGTCGCCAAAGGCGATTGCCCCTTGCTGGTGGCCCCCGCGATGAACCGAGAGATGTGGCTGCATCCCGCCACCCAGCGCAATGTGGCGCAGCTTCAGGCCGATGGGGCCACCATACTCGGGCCCGGCGAAGGCGATCAGGCCTGCGGAGAAGTCGGCAATGGGCGCATGCTCGAACCTCACGAGCTGCTCAGCGAACTTATCGCTTTTTTTCAGCCCAAAGTGCTGGCCGGCAAACGTGTCCTGATCACAGCCGGCCCCACTTCAGAAAAAATAGACCCCGTGCGCGTCATCACCAACCGTTCGTCGGGTAAAATGGGGTATGCGGTGGCAAGGGCGGCCCGCGAAGCGGGAGCCCAGGTCGTTCTTGTGTCTGGGCCCACGGCGCTCGATGCGCCCTACGGCGTAAACCGGGTCAATGTAGAAAGCGCCGCGAACATGCACGCCGCAGTCATGAACGAAGCCCGCCTGGCTGATATCTTCATTGCCGTGGCCGCGGTTGCCGACTGGCATGTCGCCAATGCCAGCGACAACAAGCTCAAAAAGAAGGCGGGCGGCCAGCCGCCTGAACTGCAGTTCTCGACCAACCCCGATATTCTGGCAGATGTAGCACGAATGGCGCCAGGTCCCTTTTGCGTCGGGTTTGCCGCTGAAACGGAAAACCTCCATGAAAATGCCGAAGCCAAACGCCAACGCAAAGGAGTGTCCTTGCTGGTCGGCAACCTGGCCCAGCAGGCCATGAATGCCGACACCACTGAACTCGTCCTGTTCGACGCGCGGGGCGCGCGTGCGCTGCCTGCCCTGCCCAAGCTGGACGCCGCCCGCAGGCTGATCCAGGAAATCGCCAGCCAGGCGCCGCTGACCAAGGCGGGCGCCACACCCAAAATACCCTGAGGAATATGGATCAATACATACAAATCGTCAGTACTTTCATCGAAAACAACCAGGAATGGGCGGGCCTCACGCTAGGCCTGCTCGCCATGGGAGAGTCCCTGCTTATCATCGGCCTGGCCATCCCCGCCACCGCCCTGATGCTATTGGTGGGCGGACTGGTCGGCAGCGGCACGCTCGAGCCTCTTCCCATTATTGCCTGGGGCATCGCCGGCGCGGCGCTGGGCGATGCCATCTCGTATTTCATCGGTCGCCTTCTGGGCCCGAAAATCGTACGCAGCTGGCCCTTGAACAAACAGCGGCGCACCGTCGCCCGGGCACGCTATTTCTTCCACAAGTATGGCGTTCTATCAATTTTCGCGGGCCGCTTCCTGGGTCCGTTGCGCGCGGTGGTGCCCAGCGTGGCCGGCGTCATGAAAATGCCCCACTGGCGCTTTCAGATCGCCAACGTCCTGTCGGCGGCCGTATGGATTCCCCTCATGCTCATGCCCGGCTACCTGACCGGCCGCAGCGTCGACGCCATGGGCAGCAACAACATGAACTTCAGCGTGCTGTTCAGCGGCGTGCTGTCGGTGGTCCTGGCCATATGGATCGCCCGCACCATGATGCGCAAGCGCCAGACCAATAACGCAGATCAACCCCGTAACAAATCCAGAACAGACCGTTGAGCCCCACGTGAGAAAAATTGCCCTCAAGATCCTTGACCCGCGCATGAACGACTATCTGCCGGCCTACGCAACCAGCGGCTCGGCCGGCCTGGATCTGCGCGCCTGCATCGATACGCCACTGACCTTGCACCCTGGCGCCACCGAACTCATTCCCACAGGCCTGGCCGTTCATCTCGCCGATCCTGCCTATGCCGCCATGATTCTGCCGCGCTCGGGCCTGGGGCACAAACACGGCATCGTGCTGGGCAATCTGGTCGGGCTGATCGATTCCGATTACCAGGGGCCGCTGATGATATCGGCCTGGAATCGCGGGCAGGAAGCATTCGTGCTGCAACCCATGGACCGTCTGGCCCAATTGGTTGTCGTGCCCGTCCAGCAGATTGAGTTCGATATCGTTGACGAGTTCGACGGCAGTACCCGCGGTACCGACGGTTTCGGCAGTACCGGCCGCGCTTGACCATAAAACGCCACCGGGCCGTTTCGTTCCCTAGACCGCTTCTTCCTCACCCAGGTAGGCAGCACGCACTTTCGGGTCATCCAGCAACTGGCTGGACGGCCCCTGCAGAATAATCTGCCCCGACTCCATCACATACGCCCGCTGGCTGGTCTCAAGCGCCAGCTTGGCGTTTTGCTCGATCAACAGAACCGTGACTCCTTCAGCGGAGATCGTACGGACTACCTCGAAGATTTTCTCGACCATCAAAGGCGCCAGTCCCATCGAGGGTTCGTCCAGCAACAGCAGTCGCGGCCGCGAAACCATCGCGCGCCCCATGGCCAGCATCTGCTGCTCGCCCCCCGACAAGGTGCCTGCCGACTGGCGGCGGCGCTCCTGAAGACGGGGAAACAGCTCGAACACATGCTCGATATCCTTGCGCACGCCATCCTGGTCCTGCCGACTGTAGCCACCCATCGCCAGGTTTTCCTCAATGGTCAGCTGCCCGAAAATACCGCGCCCTTCCGGCACCATGACCAAGCCCTGGCGCACCAGCATATAAGACGGCGTGCCGGCAATCGACTTGCCGTCGTAAACGATGCTGCCGGCGCTGATGGGCACCAGCCCGCAAATGGCGCGCAAGGTGGTGCTTTTGCCCGCCCCGTTGGCGCCGATCAGGCTGACCAGTTCCCCCCGGCCCACCACCAGGTCCATACCGCGCACCGCCCGAATGCCGCCATAGGCCACTTCGAGCTGGCTGATTTCCAGCAAATGATCCGCTGCACTCATACCTGCTCCTTGCTATCGCCCGCTGCGGCGGCGGGGTCGTTGACACTGCCCAGACCCTGCGCGCCGGGATCATAGTCGGGAACAGCAACCGGTGCGTGCTCGGCGGCACCGGCGCCCAGATAGGCCTCGATGACTTTGGGATTGCGCTGTACGTCGGCAGGCTTGCCCTCGGCAAGCACTTTGCCGTATTCCAGCACCAGCACTCGGTTGCACAAGCCCATGACGAGCTTCATGTCGTGCTCGATCAACAACACGGTCACGCCATCATCCCGGATCTTCTCGATGAGTCGGCGCAATACGACTGTTTCCGACGCGTTCATGCCGGCCGCCGGCTCATCCAGGGCCAGCAGGGTTGGTTCCGTGGCGAGCGCCCGGGCGATTTCCAGACGGCGCTGATCGCCATAGGGCAAAGATTGTGCGACGTCATTGGAGCGATGGCCGATGCCCACGTAGTCCAGCAATTGCTGAGCGCGTTGCTCGATTGCCGCTTCTTCCTCGCGCGTACGCTTGTTCCGGGTGACTGCCCCCCACAACCCGGCCCTGGTACGGATATGCCGTCCTATCATGACATTCTCGATTGCGCTCAAGTTGCCGAACAGGCGTATGTTCTGGAAAGTCCGCGCGAGCCCGACTACAGCGATCTGGTGCGGCTTCAAGCGGGTCAGTTGATGGCCCATGAAATTGCAGCTGCCGGACTCGGGTACGTACAAACTGGTCAGGACATTGAAGAGCGTGGTCTTGCCCGCCCCGTTCGGGCCGATAAGACCGTAGATATCGCCCTTGCAAATGGAGAAGCTGACGTCGGACAACGCCTGCAGACCGCCAAAGCGCTTGTTCAGTTTATTGGCCACCAACAACAGGTCGGGCATGGAACGGGCGTCGTTATTAACAGCGGCAGAAATCATGCCTGTCCTCCTTTCGCGCCGGTAAGCTCGCGCCGGCGCACCGCCGACGGCCAGAGCCCCGCCGGACGGAAAATCATTACCAGCACCAGCGCAAAGCCGAACAGCAGCATGCGTATCCCTTCCGGGTCGAGAATGACATCGCCGAAAGCGGCTTGCTGAATTGGAACCACGATGGCGCGCAGGAACTCTGGAAAGACCGACAACAGGACGGCTCCCAGGATTACGCCGGGAATATTGCCCATGCCGCCCAGCACCACCATGCACAAGACCATGATGGACTCGGTCAGGCTGAAGCTTTCCGGGCTGACGAAACCTTGCATGGACGCGAACATGGCGCCCGCTACGCCACCGAAACTGGCTCCCATGGTGAACGCCAGCAGCTTGATATTGCGTGTGTTGATGCCCATGGCTTTGGCGGCGATTTCATCTTCGCGCACCGCCTCCCATGCACGGCCTATGCGTGAATTCTGCAGCCGCACACAGACGATCACAATGATGATCGTAAACAGCAGCAAGAGGTAGTAGTACTTTTCGGGTCCGGTGATGCGAAAGCCGAAGATCTCTTGCGAGCGCCCGAAAACAAAGCTGCCTACCGAAAAATCGTCGATGCGGTTGATTCCCTGTGGCCCATTGGTGATGTTGATGGGCGAATCCAGGTTGTTCATGAAGATACGTACGATCTCGCCGAATCCAAGAGTGACGATGGCCAGGTAATCGCCGCGCAGCTTCAACGTGGGAGCTCCCAGCATCGCCCCGAAGAACGCCGCCAGCACGACACCGGCCGGCAGCACCACCCAGAATGGCAAGTGCAAACCGAAATGCGGCGACGCCAGCAAGGCCCAGACATAGGCGCCCACGGCATAGAACGCGATATAGCCAAGGTCGAGCAGACCGGCAAAGCCCACGACGATGTTCAGGCCCAGCGCCAGCATCACGTACAGCAAGGCAAAGTTCAGCGTCCTGACCCAGCTTTGACCGGCCATGCCAAGGATGAAGGGAAGTATCGCCAGGACCACGCCGAACATGGCGATACCCAGCCACACCTTGGGCGATACGCCCGGACGGACAGCAGTTGCGCGGCTCATGCTCGGTCTCCCACACGCTCGCCCAGCAGGCCGGATGGACGGAAAACCAGGACCAGGATAAGCACGATGAATGAGAAGACGTCCTGGTAGTTGCTGCCGAATACGCCGTTGGTAAGGTTACCGATATAGCCGGCCCCCAGGGACTCGATGATGCCCAGCAGCAAGCCGCCCAGCATGGCGCCGCCAAGGTTGCCGATGCCGCCCAGGACTGCGGCGGTAAACGCCTTGAGGCCGAGCATGAAGCCCATGGTGTACTGCGCCACGCCATAATAGGTCGTGACCATGATGCCGGCCACCGCGGCCAGTGCCGACCCTATCAGGAAGGCGGCGGAGATGACCGTATTGATATTGACGCCCATGAGACCGGCAACCTCGCGATTCTGTGCAGTTGCGCGCATGGCGGTACCCAGCCGCGTACGATGCACGACGAGCAACAGGCAGGCCATGATGGCGGTAGCGATGACGATGATGCTGACCTGCAGCAGGCTGATGCGCGCGCCGCCTATGGGGAAGATGACCGGTTCGATGACATGCGGGAAACTCAGGTAGTTTCGTCCCCACACCATCATTGCTATGTTCTGGATGATGATGGAAACGCCTATCGCGGTAATCAGCGCAGCCAGGCGCGGCGCGCGGCGCAAAGGACGGTAGGCATAGCGCTCGGCAAGCCAGCCCAACGCCATGCAGACGGGAATTGAAACAAGCAAGGCGATGACAATCGCCAGCCACGCCGACATGCTGCCCGGGTCTGCGCCTATGAGCGTCACCACCAATGTGGTCGCTACCATCGCGCCGACCATGACCACATCGCCATGGGCGAAATTGATCAGGCCTATGATTCCATAAACCATGGTGTAGCCAAGGGCAACCAGGGCATATACGCTGCCCACAGTGATGCCATTGATCAACTGTTGTATGAGAATGTCCATGCTTTATGACTCTAGAAATGGGGCCGGCACCGCCGGCCCGGAAAGAACTGCAAGAAATCAGCGTGGTTTTAGTTGGCCTTGCTGACCATGGTCTTGACCATTTCCCATTCGCCGTTCTTTACTTCATAAATGGTGACCGAGATTTCTTTCAAGTCGCCCTTTTCGTCGTAGGCGATGTTCTCACTGGTTGCGCCCGAGCGCTGCAGCGACGCCAGTTTGGGCAGGTAGGCCTCTGGCTTGGCCGAACCGGCCTCTTTCATGGCCGTGATCATGTTCCAGGCGCCGTCATAGGCATAAGGGGCATATACACCCGGCTCTACCTTGAAGCGCTCTTTGAAGTCGGCCTGGAATTTCTCGCCGGCCGCCATCTGCTTGAGGGGCACACCCGCAAGGGATGCATACGTGCCGTTGGCCGCGTCGCCGGCAAGCTTCAGGAAGGTGGCGCTACGGGTCATTTCGCCCGAAACCAGAGGCGCCTTGATGCCCAGCGTAACCATTTGCCGGCGCATCGGGCCCGACTGTGCATCCAGGCCGCCAAAGAAGATAGCAGCCGGTTCCTTGGACTTGATGTTGGTCAGGATCGAGGTAAAGTCATTGGCTTTGTCGGTTGTATATTCGCGAGCTATCACTTTGCCGCCGGCGGCCTCCACCGCCTTGGCGACCTGGTCGGCCAAACCCTGGCCGTAAGCGGTCCGGTCGTCGATGAGCGCTACCGTCTTGGCGCCCAGGTCATTGACGATGAACTGGCCGGCTGCCGCACCCTGTTGCGTGTCGCTGGTCATCATGCGGAAAGTGGTGTCGTAGCCCTGGTCGGTGTATTCGGGCGAAGTGGCCATGGCGATTTGCGGCAGGCCTGCATCGTTGTACACGCTGGAGGCCGGTATCGTCGTACCGGAATTGAAATGGCCCAGCATGCCGTTGACGTCCTCGTCCACGATCTGCTGTGCGACCTGCACGGCCGTACGCGGGTCGGCCTGGTCATCACGCGAGACCAGTTCGAACTTGGCCGTTTTGCCGTCGAGCTGGATGTTTTGCTCGTTGGCTTCTTCCAGCGCAAGCGTAAGGCCATTTTGCATGTCCTCGCCGTAGTGCGACTGCGGGCCCGTGAGCGGAGCGGCAAAGCCGAGCTTCACCACCGTATTGTCGGCGGCCTGAGCCGGACCGAACGCAAAGCCTGCCATGACGGCGGCTGTTGCGGCCAAAAGCTTGAATCCTTTAGTGGACTGCATGTTTATCTCCGTTATATATAAAAAACGCGTAAGAGCCAGGTTCGGGTAACACGCGAATTAAACCAAAAGTACAACCCTTTTATAATGGGTCGTAACCCTTAAAAAGCCTTTACGTCTTTGCGGGCTTTGCTCAGCCCACCATCATCAGGCTGGCGTTGCCCCCCGCCGCCGCAGTGTTCACACTGACTGCGACTTCCCGCAGCAAACGTTCCAGGCGATACGTCGTACCAGCCGCCAACTCATCGCTGCTCAGGCCCTGCACTGAAACGATGGGCCCTTCGCGTTGCGCCACTTGTTGATTGAGTCCTCGCAATGTGTCGCTGTCGCCTTCGAAGAGAACCGCCTGATAATCGCCGTGTTCGATTTCATCGCTTTCCACGAGGCGTATTGATTTTTGCTGCTTTGCATTGCACGAAGCGTAGAAGGCGGCGCCTGCCGGCGTATCGAGCAGAGACATTCGATTACCGGTACCGCTACACGCTTCAAATTGTTTGGCGGCGCCGACCTGGGTAGCGGCAATGCACAAAACTGCGCCTCGCGGTTTGACGTAATACAGGTTGCTTTCGCCAGTGGGGCCCTTGAGCGCAAGCGGTGCATTGGCAATGTGATCGGGCGTGCACCATGCGGGCAGCCCTTTGGGCGACCGGGCAAGCAAACGCAAAAGATACAGGGGGCCGCCGGCTTTGGGGCCCGTGCCCGAAAGCCCTTCCCCGCCAAACGGCTGCACACCGACTACCGCGCCGACGATATTGCGATTCACATAGACGTTGCCCGCGTGTATGCGCTCGGAAACCCGCGCCACGGTCTCGTCCAGCCGCGTATGCACGCCGAAAGTGAGTCCGTAGCCAGTAGCATTGATGGCATCGATCAGGGCATCGAGTCCGTCGCGCTCGTATTGCACAACATGCAATACCGGGCCGAACACCTCCTTCTTCAATGCCGCCACATCCTGCACCTCTATGATGGTCGGCGGAACGAAGGATCCATGCAGGCACTGATCATCCAGCGCAAGCTGGTCCACCCGATGGCCCGCATCGCGCATGGCCTTGATATAGGCTTGGATGTCGGCTTGCGCCTGTACATCGATGACCGGCCCGACATCGGCGGACAGGATATCGGTACGACCGACCTTCAATTCTTTCATGGCGCCGCGCAACATGGTCAGCACATGGTCAGCGCAATCCTGCTGGACGCATAGCACGCGCAGCGCCGAACAACGCTGTCCCGCCGAATCAAAGGCAGAGGTCAGCACATCGAACACGACCTGTTCAGCCAGCGCCGACGAATCCACGACCATGGCGTTCTGTCCGCCCGTTTCAGCGATCAGCGGGATGGGATGCCCGGCATCATCGAGGCGTTGGGCAAGCGTCCTGGAGATGAGCCGCGCGACAGCGGTAGAACCGGTGAACATGACGCCGCGCACCCCGGGGCTCGCGACCAGCGCGGCGCCGACTGTTTCGCCCTGGCCGGGCAGAAGCTGCACAGCGCCCGCGGGTACGCCGGCACGGCGCAGTATGGCGACCGCCGCCGCGGCGATCAGAGCCGTCTGCTCAGCCGGCTTGGCCAAGACCGGATTCCCGGCAGCAAGTGCTGCCGCGACCTGTCCCGTAAAAATAGCCAGCGGAAAATTCCAGGGGCTGATGCACAAAACAGGGCCCAATGGACGATGGGTATCGTTGGAGAACGAAGTCTCGATCTGGGCTGCGTAATAACGCAAGAAGTCGACAGCTTCGCGCACCTCGGCTATGGCGTTGGAAAGCGATTTGCCCGCTTCGCGAACGATCAGCCCCAGCAAGGGCTGCATCTCGTCTTCCAGTATCTGCGCCGCCCGCACAAGGCACTGCGCGCGCTCGCCCACCGGGGTTGCCTGCCAGATGGGAGCAGTATGGACTGCCGCCGCCAAAGCCATCTGCACTTCGGCCTCGTTGGCCTCGATGACCTCTCCCACCACGTCCCGGCGGTCCGCCGGATTGAGCACGGCTTGCGCGCGCGTTTCGTCCCATATTGGATTGTCATCGCCTAGCATCGGCGCTGCGCGCCATAGCTGGCTTGCGCTATTCAGAAGCGCTGCCGACAACGATCCCAGCCGCTGCTCGTTAGACAGATCCATGCCTGCGGAATTCAGCCGGCCATCGACCTGTTCGAGCAAATGGCGCGGCAGTGGAATCTTGTCGTGAGGTGAACCGAGGGGCTGGATACGCAACGCTGACTGCACGGGATCGGCAATGAGCGAATCGACAGCGATCGTCTCGTCGCCGATCTGGTTCACGAACGAGGTGTTTGCGCCATTCTCCAGCAGCCGGCGCACCAGATACGCCAACAGCGTTTCATGCGTTCCAACCGGCGCGTAGATACGGCAGGGCCGGTTCAACTTGCCTTGCGCCAGAGCGCCGGTGACCTCGTCGTATAGCGGTTCGCCCATGCCGTGCAGGCACTGGAACTCGTACTGGCCGGGATAGTAGTTTTGCCCGGCCATATAGTAAATGGCCGACAAGGTGTGCGCATTATGCGTGGCAAATTGCGGAAAAACCGATTGCGGCGCCGCCAATAGCTTGCGCGCGCAGGCAAGATAGGAAACATCGGTATAAAGCTTGCGTGTGTAAACCGGATAGCCTTCCAGCCCGTCGACTTGCGCGCGCTTGATTTCCGTATCCCAGTACGCGCCCTTGACCAGGCGCACCATGATGCGATGCCCGCTGCGTTGGGCGAGATCGATGACATAGTCGATGACGAACGGTGCGCGCTTCTGATAGGCCTGGATGACAAAGCCGATGCCGTTCCAGCCTGAAAGCTCTGGATCGAAACACAAGGCTTCCAGGAGATCGAGCGAGATTTCCAGGCGGTCCGCCTCTTCGGCGTCAATATTCAGCCCAATGTCGTAACTGCGCGCCAGTTTGGCCAACGCCGTCATACGCGGGAGAAGCTCCGTCATGACGCGTTCGCGCTGGGCCCGCGAATACCGGGGGTGCAGCGCCGAGAGCTTTATGGAAATACCCGGACCTTCGTAAATGCCGCGGCCTTGCGAGGCCTTGCCGATGGCATGTATGGCTTGTTCGTACGAAACATAATATCGCTGCGCATCATCGGCGGTGGTGGCTGCCTCGCCCAACATGTCGTAGGAGTACCGGAAGCCCTTGTCTTCCAGTTTGCGGCTATTGGCGATAGCGGCCGAAATGGTCTGCCCGGTAACAAACTGCTCGCCCATCATGCGCATGGCGATGTTGACGCCTTTGCGGATCAGTGGCTCTCCGCCCTTGCCGATAAGCCGCGTCAAGGCCTTGGAAAGAGATTGCTCGCTGTTGACACTGACCAGTTTACCGGTGAGCATCAGTCCCCACGTCGCCGCATTGACAAATAAGGACGGGGACTCGCCCATATGGGAGCGCCAGTCTCCATGACTGATTTTGTCGCGTATGAGAGCATCGCGTGTCGCCCGGTCGGGTATGCGCAGCAAGGCTTCGGCCAGACACATCAATGCCACGCCTTCCTGGCTGGACAGGGAGAACTCCTGGATAAGGCCTTCGACGCCGCCGCCCTTGCGCTTGCCGCGCAACGCCTCTACCAACCGGCGCGCCAGGACATGAACCTCCTGGGAGTGGGCGGACCGGGCCTGGTCCAGCAAGACGGGAAGACACTCCGTCTCGGGCCGACGATAGGCGGATGTAATGGCTGCCCGCAACACTGATTGAGGCTGGACGTCCTGGGCAAACTCGTAAAACGGCAGGACCGGTTCGGGCGCCGTCGTAATGTCGCCGTCGGCTTCCATATCGTTGGCAAGATAAGCAATTTCCGCCGGAAGCTGTCCGCGTTCGACGGCATCGATATAGGCCAGTACAGCCTGTTTATGCAGCCAATGTGGTGTGCATCCCAGCTTTGTGGCTGCGATTTTCAGCCGCTCGCGCAGCGTTTCGTCAACCTTGACGCCCAGCGTGGTTGTTGCCATGACCGTGTTCCCGTATTTCCATTTTCACAAAGCAAGAGGCCGCGCTTGGGCTATCTTGAGCTTGCCTTGAAACCCCATTGGGGCCAGCCGGAATACTAAACAGGTTGCACCTTATTTTGTACTATGGTTAACCCTAGCTCTGAATTAGAATCAAGAGGTACAACCTTTGTCTTCCACGCCGTCAACCGCGATATGGCCAGCAGGTTTTGTCAGCTGTGATGCAATCACCGAAGCGAGCCTTTTAAGCGCTTCCTGATGCCCGGCCACCAAAGCCGACATACCAGTCCCCACCGGGACCTGCACTTCCGCGCGGCATATTACCGTTTTCTTGCCCGACTGGTGGACGGGCGCAAGGCGCCATGTCGCATCGAGTACCGCGCGTTGGTTATAGAGGGAATCAAAGCGCTGCACCCGCAGGAACACTCGCCAGATCGGCAAGGATTCCGGCGTCCCGCCGGACGCCACATCCAATACCCCGAGCTGGTGCGACAACTCATTGGACAAGGCATTCCGTATCTCGTCAGCCAGGGGAGACGCCCACAACGCGCTATTCAGCGGTGTAACCTGCGCAGTGTCCGCGTCGCTAATCACGATCTGAGGACGATCGACCTGCTCGGGCAGGACGACGGGCTGGACACTGATTGCGAACCCCGGCGATTGCCGGGCGTCTCGGCTCGCGGGCTCGGTCACCGTCGAGGCGGGCAACAAGGTGTAGTAATGCCTCGTCGGCGTTGCGCAAGCAGACAGGCCGGCGGCGAGCAATACGGAATAAAAGATTCGACCGAAATTCATTGCCATCCTAAGGACTGACGGGGACGGGATCGCGAGCGGGTCCACGCAAAATCGCCGTCGGGTGGGTTTGCAGGTAATCGGCCAGAGCACGCAGCGACTTCGCAGCCGCGGTGATCTCGCGCAAGCTGTTGTCGATGTTGTCATTCATCGACGAATCAGGAGCCAATAATTTATCGACCCGCGAGAGCGAGCTTCGGGCCGCCTTCAACATCTTACTGGCCTCGGGTGCGACCTTGCCGTCCAGGCTCTGAACCAGCTTGGTAACGGACTTGAGGCTAGTACGCAAATCGTTGCTGATGCCTTCGAACGGGATGGTATCTATCTTGGCTACGATGCTGCTGATTTGTTGCTGCAGGCGGTCAAAGTCGCCGGCAATCGTGGGCAGCTCCATAGGAGTTGATTTGCTGTCGACTGACACAGGCTCGGCATCGGGGTAGAACTCAAGCGCGACATATTGCTGGCCGGTCAGCAGATTGGCCGCTCGCATTTGCGCGCGCAATCCGCGCTCGACCATGAATCGCAGTAAATCCAGCCCCGGATCCTTCGCGGCGGGATCATGCTTGATCACATTCTGGTAGGCAGCGCCAAAACGCAAGGGAAACAACTCGCCCTTGACCAAGGCATAAAAGACCTTTTTCTCTGCATCGAACTCCAGGTCGATGTCCACTACTTTTCCGAGTTCGAGTCCGCGGAATTCTATCGGCGCCCCGACTTTCAAGCCGCGCACCGACTGAGTGAACTTCAATTCAATACTCATAGGCGAACCGTCAGGATCCGACATGGCATTGACCCGCGTATCCGCAAGCGTAAAGACATGATCCGCCCCGGCGGGTTCCGCCTGGGCGTCATCGTCGGGCGCCGCAAACGCCACACCCCCGGCCATGACCGACACAATGGAACCAGTCTGCACATTGAAGCCATCCGCGCTCAAGGAAACGTTGATGCCGCTGGCATTCCAGAAACGCGTGTCCTCGGTAACGAACTTGTCGTTGGGCTTGTCGACAAAAACCTGAATGGCCACCCCGCTGCCACTTTCATCGAGATCGTAGCCCACCACCTGGCCCACCTCGATGCGCCGGTAGTAGACGGGAGAGCCGATTTCCAGCGAACCAAGATCCGGGGCGAGCAAGGTGTAACGGGTTCCGGCACGCCCGCTGGCGATTTCGGGCGGCTTTTCCAGCCCGGTGAATTCGTAGACCGGCTCGCCTTCGTCAGCCTCGGGGTCGGTTGCGACGGAATCGACGCCAATGTAAGCACCGGACAGCAAGGTCCCTAGGCCAGAGACGCCGCTGATGCCCAGGCGCGGACGCACCACCCAGAAGCGGGTGCCTTCGTGTGTGATATATGACGATCCCTCACGATTCAGCTGAGCGTCGACCAAGACTTTCGTCCGGTCGGGGGCTACTTTGATACTGGTGACCTCACCGATGACTACGTCTTTGTAGCGGACTTTGGTCTGGCCTACCTCCAGCCCATCGGCGGACTCAAAACTGATGGTGACGGTAGGACCCGTATGCAGCCAATTTCGCACCAGCAAGGACACGCCGACCAACGCCGCAACCAGCGGCACCAGCCATATCCAGGAGAAGCGCGCCTCGCGCGGAGGTTTCACATCGGGCTTGGGCAAGCCCGATGCGCTGCGCGTCGCTGCGCTGTCGCGAACCGGCTCGCCGGGCGGCGTTGAAGAAGAGCCAGGCGCCGTTTTATGGTCTGTCATACGATTCTCTTAAGACTGCGTTGTGCCAGGCGCTGCCTGCCGAGAGGAGGCACGACGCAATTGTATCGTGCGGGCTTGTTGCTGTTCAGTTTGCCGGTCCCAGCCGCGGCGCGGATCATAGCTCATCGCCGCCAACATGGTAAGAATGACGACCAGGCCAAAGCTTGCGGCGCCCGGCCCCGCTATAACCTGGGATATACCTGGAAAATTGGCCATGGCCGACATGAGCACCACTACAAAGACGTCCAGCATGGACCATTGTCCGATGAACTCGACAAGCTCATAAAGCCGCGTGCGTTGACGTTGAATTCTGGGGCCGCGCCAACGGCGGTTGAGCATAAGCACCACCAGGGCCAGTATCTTGGTCATGGGCACGACAACGCTCGCCACGAAAACAATAAGGGCGAGATCCCAGGAGCCCAGATACCACAATTGCATTACGCCGCCCAATATCGTATGAGCGCCGTCGCCTGCGGCCGTACGCACATGCATTATGGGTAGAACGTTGGCCGGTATGTAGAGAATGCTGGCCGCGATGACAAGAGCCCAGACCCTTGCCGACACATTGAGTTTGCGCGCGTGGATCCGGGCATTGCACCGCGAACAAGCGCATGCGTCCTGGCCCGAGGGAAGGTTTTGCACATAGCCGCAAGCGGTACACGATGCCACCGGCCTGTCGCCCGTGATATCGGGTTTTGACGCGAGCACAAGCCCGGTGTCTTCGGCATAACGCCACAGGCGCTCGGCCGTGACACGGCTCAAGCCGGTGAGCAGAAAGGCCAGAAGTGCAAACGCCCATAAGCCCGGTCCCGGCACCAAGGTCGCAAGGCCAGCGAATTTCACGATGGCGACCAGCATGCCCAACATCAACACAGGAATCATGTTGCTCCACGGTTCCAGCATATGCAGGAAACGCATGCCGTACCGGAAATCGGCCGGTAAGCGTGCGGATCGGATGGACATCAAGGCCCACAACAGAATAGTCAGTTGGGTAAAAGGCAGCCAGAATCCGAACAGACCGGTCATGATGGCCAGCATTTCGTGGCCTTGAATCCACGTGAGCCATAAGGCGCCCGGAAAGGACGCCTTTACGGTCAGGCCCTGCATGTTCAATATGGCGACAGGGAAATAATTGGCAATCGCGAAAATGAGCAAAGCGCCTGTGACCAGTGCAAGCCAGCCCGAAATAGGCACCGCGCTGCGTCTGTATAAGACGTAGCCGCAACGCGTGCATTTAGCCATGGCGCCTGGCTCGAGAGGCGTGCGTTCATGCAGCGTTGCGCAGTGGTGACAGGCAACAACCGGGCCTTCACCCATTAATCGACAAGCTCAGGTTCCGGATGCGAGGGCGATGCATGGTTAGGCTTGCCCGGCTTTTCGGGCTTGTCGGAAAAGACAAGCTCGACTTTGCCGGCCTGGTCGAGCCCCACCACGACATGGCCGCCATCGGCCAGGCGACCGAAGAGCAGTTCGTCGGCCAAGGCGCGGCGTATGGTGTCTTGTATAAGCCTTTGCATAGGACGCGCACCCATGGCCGGATCGAACCCCTCTTTGGCGAGGTGCTCGCGCAATTCTTGCGAGAACACGACATCGACCCGTTTCTCGTGCAGTTGATCTTCGAGCTGCATGAGGAATTTGTCGACCACGCGCATGATGATTTCCCGCGACAGCGGCGTAAACCCGATGATGGCGTCGAGCCGGTTGCGGAATTCAGGCGTGAACAGGCGCTTGATATCGGCCATTTCGTCGCCTGTGCGAGAAGGCGTCGCGAAACCGATGGTGTTGCGATTAAGAGCCTCGGCGCCGGCATTCGTGGTCATCACCAGAATGACATTCCGGAAGTCCGACTTGCGACCGTTGTTGTCGGTAAGCGTGCCATGGTCCATGACCTGCAGGAGGATGTTGTAGACGTCTGGATGGGCTTTTTCGATTTCATCGAGCAGCAGTACACAATGCGGCTGTTTACTGACCGCTTCGGTAAGCAAGCCGCCTTGGTCGAATCCCACGTATCCCGGAGGCGCGCCGATAAGACGCGACACCGTATGGCGCTCCATGTATTCCGACATGTCGAAGCGCAGAAGCTCGATACCCAAGACGAAGGCCAACTGCCGCGCGACCTCGGTTTTACCCACGCCAGTGGGGCCGGAGAACAGGAAGGACCCGATAGGCTTGTCGGGGCGACCCAAGCCGGACCGCGCCATTTTGATGGCGGCGGACAACGCTTCGATGGCTGCATCCTGGCCGAAAACCACCGTCTTCAAGTCACGCTCCAGCATGGCAAGCTTGTTGCGGTCGTCGTTGGAGACGCTTTGCGGCGGAATACGCGCGATCTTGGCTACCGTGGCCTGCACCTCGGCCTTGCCGATGACTTTCTTCTGGCGCGAGCGGGGCAATAGCCTTTGCGCGGCCCCGGCCTCGTCGATGACGTCGATGGCTTTGTCCGGCAGGAAACGATCATTGATATGCCGAGCGGCCAGTTCGGCTGCCGCAGTAATGGCGGCAGCCGAGTAACGGACGCCGTGGTGCGCTTCAAAGTGCCCTTTCAGGCCGCGGAGAATCTGGATTGTTTGCTGCACCGTGGGTTCGGCCACGTCGATCTTTTGGAAGCGGCGCGATAAAGCGTGATCTTTTTCGAATATTCCGCGGTACTCGTTATAGGTCGTGGCGCCCATGCACTTGAGCTGGCCCGAGGACAGCGCGGGCTTGAGCAGGTTGGAAGCGTCAAGCGTGCCGCCCGATGCCGATCCGGCACCGATGAGCGTATGAATTTCATCGATGAAGAGAATTGCGTTGCTATTGTCTTTGAGCGATTTGAGAACGCCCTTTAGGCGTTGTTCGAAATCGCCGCGATACTTGGTGCCGGCAAGCAAGGCCCCCATGTCGAGCGCATAGACCTCGGCGCTCGCAAGAATTTCGGGCACATCGCCTTGGGTAATACGCCAGGCGAGGCCTTCGGCAATTGCCGTTTTGCCCACGCCTGCTTCGCCCACCAGTAAAGGATTGTTTTTGCGGCGACGGCACAATACCTGGATGACACGTTCGACTTCGTGTTCACGGCCGATCAGGGGATCGATGCGGCCTTGACGCGCTTCGGCGTTCAGGTCGGTGGCGTAGAGCTCGAGCGGGGATTTTTGCTGATCGGACTTGGGCTCGGCTTCGATGGCCTGGGACTTCGCGGGTTCGGGCGTTGGTTCTTCGTTGACTTTGGTGATGCCATGCGACAGGAAATTGACCACATCAAGGCGGGTAATGCCCTGCTGCTGTAGAAAATACACGGCGTGCGAGTCTTTCTCGCCATACATGGCAACCAGCACGTTCGCGCCGGTGACAGTGTTCTTGTTGGAATTGCCCGACGAGACATGCATGATGGCGCGTTGAATGACGCGCTGGAAACCCAGGGTGGGCTGCGTGTCGACCTCGTCTTCGCCAGGAAATACCGGTGTATTTTCATTGATGAACTTGCGCAGTTCCTGGCGCAAGACGTCAATATCGGCCGAGCACGCGCGCAGCACCTCGGCAGCGGCGGCGTTGTCGAGCAAGGAGAGCAACAGGTGCTCTACGGTAATAAATTCATGTCGCGCTGTGCGGGCCTCGACGAAGGCCATGTGCAGGCTGACTTCAAGTTCTTCGGAAATCACGCTTCCTCCATACATATCGGAGCG
>JAKFDW010000309.1:0-20986 GCA_036675955.1 Orrella sp.
TACACTACCCGAATATATTTGAATAACGCCACTGAACGGTCCCAGACTGCGCATGAAGAAGCATGTAGTACGTATTGTAGGCGGTGATTACCGCCGAACCCCCATACCCGTCGTCGACGCGGCTGGCCTGCGCCCTACTCCGGACCGCGTGCGCGTAACGGTTTTCAACTGGCTCCACTATTTCTGGGGCGGCGACTTCTCCGGAAAACGGGTACTGGACCTCTTTGCCGGAACGGGCGCGCTGGGTTTCGAAGCGGCCTCGCGCGGCGTGGCGTATGTGCAGATGGTCGAAAACAACCCTGTCGCGGTGGCTGCGCTACGTGCACTACGCAGCCGGCTGAAGGCCGAATCGGTACGCATCCACGCCGGAAACGCGGTAACCGTGCTGGACCGCCTGAACGATACACCGTTCGACCTTGTCATGCTTGATCCTCCATTCGGCTGTGGCTGGCTGGACCGTCTGTGGGACAGGCTGCCGTCGATTCTCGCACCGGATGGCCTGTTGTATATTGAGTCCGAAGCGGCGGTCGTCCCCCCGGCACAATTCGACGTTCTGCGCCAGTCGCGCGCCGGCCAGGTTCATTTTCACCTGCTTCGATTTGCTGCATTGCAAAAAACAGTCAATAATCCTGAAATCAAAATAAAACCTGAACCCGGCGCCGGTCAAGAAAGCGCGCCGTCCCCCCTCTCATTTAACAATTCGGAATCTGCATGATTACTGCCGTCTATCCCGGAACGTTCGACCCCCTTACCCGCGGTCACGAAGACCTGGTTCGGCGGGCTGCCGGCCTTTTCGACCACGTCGTGGTCGGTATCGCTCACAGCCATGCCAAAAAACCGTACTTTTCCATAGAAGAACGTGTCGAGATCGCGCACGAAGTTCTGGGCCACTATCCGAATGTCGAAGTCAAGAGCTTCGACGGCCTGCTCAAGGACTTCGTACGAGAGCAGGATGGCCGCGTTATTGTGCGGGGATTGCGTGCCGTTTCCGATTTCGAATACGAGTTTCAAATGGCAGGCATGAACCGCCACTTGCTCCCCGAAGTCGAAACCTTGTTCATGACCCCCTCCGACCAGTACCAATTCATCTCGGGCACCATCGTGCGCGAAATTGCGATGTTCGGGGGAGATGTCAGCAAGTTTGTTTTCCCATCGGTAGAGCGGTGGCTGCACAGCAAGGCCAAGGCCCGGCGCGAACAACAGGAACAATCCCGGCAGGGGTAATACGGCGCAGGTCATCGTTGCGCATTACACTAGGGCATTGACCAGTCGCGCCCATGCAATGCGGCTTGGCCGTATCCGACAGCTTTTGCAGGAAAAGATCATGGCGCTGCGTATTACCGAAGAGTGCATCAATTGCGACGTCTGTGAACCGCAATGCCCCAACAATGCCATCTCGATGGGGCTGGAAATCTACGAAATAGAACCCTCGCATTGCACCGAATGCGTGGGGCACTTCGACGAGCCCCAATGTCAGGTGGTTTGCCCGGTCGAATGCATTGTGTTCGACCTGGACCATCCCGAAGACCAGACCATGCTGCTCGAAAAGTATCACCGCCTGACCGCCACGGCTTGAGATCGCCGGCGCGCACCCGCGCGCCACACGGCGCCTTCGGCTCAGCGTTGCGCTATGGGCCTTATGTTTGCGGCCACAAGACCGGTCCCGCATCGGGGTGCACTTTAACCAGACGGCAAGGGCGACCAAGGTACTTGGAAACCCATGTGGCAACCAGCTCGCCTTCATCTACCACGTCTACATGCTGGCCGGCCACGACAGCCTGTAGACGCACACTGTCATCGTCTTCGATAACGTCCAGCGGTATATCCAGGCGCAGCATCCCCTCGGCTCGCATGACCAGGCAGCCCATGATGAGATCCACCTGTATCCCCGACAATCTCGGACAATGCTCCCGACTCAGCCAGTGATCGGATTCGTCGATGATCAGCCATTTTTTGTCGTACTGGGCGGCATCAGGCCTGGGCGTACCGCCACAGGATGCAATCGGGAAGTAAAGAGTAGAGATCATTGGCCCAAAAGTCCTTTCAATGCGTCGCCTATGCTTTTTACGGGGTCCATCGGCTTCTTCGCAGGAGGCGGAATAGGGGAATCGGGAAACAGCGGCTGATCGAGATTGCCGGCTTTGTTCGACAACAGGTCGAGCAGGCCGTCCTGCACGGCATCCTTGATCGCCTTGTTGGTGATTTCCTTCCATTGGACCTGATAACCGAGCTCGTTGAACGGCCCTGAAATACGGATTGGAATCGCTACATTCCTGAGGTCGGCGAGCTCTTTTCCGTCCTGCCCTGTCAATGTATTGGCGACTCGAACATTGATCATGAGGTCGAGCTGATTGTTGACGATATCCAGCGAGGCCGGTGTGCCCTGGGAGATGCGCAACAAGGGGGCAATCAGGCTTAAGTTCTTCACAGTACCTTGGCCATGATTGAATTCGACCTCTGCGTTGAAGGAGGTAAAGTCCGTCCGGCGCCCCATATCGAACTCAGTCGCCACCTCGGGCAGTTGGCCACTGAACATATTACGCACGACAGCCCTTACTTCGCGCAAGGTCTGGCCCACATCGATGCCGCGGATAGCCCCATCGCGCAGGCGCGCCTGGACCGTACCCATCAAACCGGCCTTCAGGGCCGGCAGGGTGGAGCCTTCGGCATTGACCTTGATCTTTACCGTTCCCAATCCGGACAGACGGCTTTCCTGGGCCCATCCTTGCAGCAAGGGCCCGACAGCAACGTTATTGAGCGACATGTCTGCTTGCAGCGCATTCTTGGAAGTGGCCGTGATCTTGCCATCCAGCTTGCCTTCGTACAGATCGGCTTTCAGACCGGTAATCATGAGCTTGCCATCGACCGCCCGCAATGCAGCGGCAAACTGCTTGGCCTCGAGCTCCCTGACCTTCACTTCGCCAATTGCAATGTTGCCAATGAGATCGACAGAATCAAGAAAACCCAGGTCCAGCGTGGCGGCGGGCTTGGGCTTGCCCTGATCCGCAGCCGGTTTGGGGGCCGGTTCAGCCGGTTTGCCGCCGTCGCCGGCGGCAGCCGGAGCCGCCGCCGGCGCGCCCACCGGAGGGAATATGGTGTTGAAGTCCAGCCGGTCGGCGGCGAGATCGAAAGCCACCTTGGGGTCGCTCAACTGCGTTGCCTTGACCCGGAAATCCAGCTTGCTGCTGCTGACCACGGCATTGATTTCGCTAACCAGCTCATCCTTTACCAGATCGGCCTGCATGCTTCCAATGAAGGGGATCTCGAAGCTGCCGCCGGGCAATGCGTCGGCTTCGATACGGACGTCGCCTTTCATCGCAGACAATGCGCCCTTGTCTTCGAACCTGTCCCAGTGTGCAGGCGAAGTCATCTTCAACTGGACAAAGCGATCGCCCTGCTTGAGCCCGCCATCGATCTTGAGTTCGCGCAAGGTAAGCTTGCGTGCATCCCCGCCTATACCGCTCAAGCCCAGGGCTACGCCCAGCGTTTTGTTGTCGCCCCTGAGCTTGACCGTCCCGGACACCGGTTCACCCTTGGCCGCCTCTGGCGAGATCGAAAGGCTGGGCGCATCGAAAGCGATATCGAAGCTCTCGTCGGGAAGATTTCCCTTGGCCCGATACGCCAGCTTCTCGACCTGAAGCTCTGCCTGGCTGCGGTCGATCTTCAACTGGGGCACGATGAGGCTGGTTTCCAGATTCTTTATCGGCGTATCGCCTCCGAGCTCGCCCTGCACAAGGAACTCGACGTTACTGGCGCTGAACATCTCTGAATAGGCGCTGTAGGCCAGGTTGCCGCGCAAGGAAGCCGACTTGGCCTCTAGCGCACCGAGGCTGCCGTTGACCAGCACATTGATTTTCTGGGCCGAATACGTTTGCTGGTCAGGATTGAACTTGACCACGGCCTGCCCTTCGATATTGGCATCGGCAACCGGAAAATCGCCGATGAGTTTCCCCGTAAGCGCAACATCAAAGGCCTGATCAAAGGTCATTCGCCCGGTATTGATATTGAGCTGCGTCACACGCGCGACGGATCCAGTCACTCTATCGAAGAGGTGGATTTCGCCGTTCTTGAGGTCGAGTCCTGCTATATCGATCTGGAAATCGGTGCCCGCAGCGCTGCGGTCGCCCAGCACCGCCGGCATCTGCCTTGCGGGCGCGGCAGGCGGCTGTACCAACTGTACGTCCGTGGCCTTTGCTTCCTGCTCGTCTTGCAAAGCGGCCGAACCGGCCTCCTCAGTTGCGAGGGTAGCCGGCATCACCGGACGGCGCTCGATCAGATCCCGGAAGTTGTATTCGCCCTCCTCGTCTCGGATCAGCCAGGCCTTGAACCCGGTTACCGCAACGTGATCGACCACAAGGCGATCAAACATCAACGGCCAGATGGCAACGGCGAATCGCGCGCTGTCGAGGGAGGCAAAGGTATCGGTGCTATCGCGATCCGACAGAGATACGCCCTGCACCGACAAGCCTATGCGCGGAAACAGCGACAACTCGATATCGCCCTTGATCGACAAGGTGCGCTGATAGCGGTTATAGACGATTTCCTCTAGCTTGTTCTTGTAGGCATTCGGGTCGAACGTCAGCAGGAAGATCGCAATGCCAACCACTGCGACCAGCAATACCACGACGATACTGACAAGTATCCTCTTGAACCAAAATTTCATTTACGGCCTCTAAAACCACGGGTAAGCCCCCGGCACGATACATGGTAAATACCTAGAATGCTACCCGAAGTCATTCGACTATTAATTACCGTTGGTTATATAAAAATCTGACAATGTTCTATCGCGCGCCGGAATAGGTGGGTACGATAGTCGGTTTGCAGCTCCCCGAACTTGACAAGAGAGAACATGAAATTCGAGACACTTGCCATCCATGCCGGATACCAGCCCGATCCCAACACCAAGTCGGTAGCCGTTCCAATTTACCAGACCACTTCGTACGCCTTCGACAGCACCCAGCATGGGGCCGATTTGTTCGACCTGAAAGTCGCTGGCAATATCTATACCCGCATCATGAATCCGACGAACGCGGTCCTCGAAGAACGCGTCGCGGCGCTGGAGGGAGGCGTGGCGGCATTGGCGGTTGCATCGGGGATGGCGGCAATTACCTATGCTATACAGACTATCGCACAAGCCGGAGACAACATTGTATCGGTAAGTAAGCTGTATGGCGGCACCTATAACCTGTTCGCCCACACCTTTCCACGCCAGGGCATAACCGTAAAATTCGCTCCTCATGACGACGTCGCGGCGCTTGAAGCCTTGATCGACGACAACACCAAGGCGGTCTTCTGCGAAACCATCGGTAATCCGGCCGGCAATATTGTCGATATCCAGGCCATTGCCGATGCCGCCCACCGGCACGGCGTTCCCCTTATTGTCGACAACACAGTCGCATCGCCCGCACTGTGCCGGCCTTTTGAACACGGGGCCGACATCATCGTGCACGCCCTCACCAAATACATGGGCGGCCATGGCACGACCATCGCCGGCGCTGTCGTGGATTCGGGCAAATTTCCGTGGGCAGAGAACAAGAAACGTTTTCCCATGCTGAACGAACCGGATCCGTCCTACCATGGCGTGGTCTATACCGAAGCCTTCGGTCCCGCGGCGTTCATCGGGCGCTGCCGTGTAGTGCCGCTACGCAATACCGGCGCGGCGCTTTCGCCCTTCAATGCCTTCCTCATCTTGCAAGGCATCGAAACGCTGTCGCTGCGCATGGAGCGCCATACTGAAAACGCGATCAAGGTAGCGCAGTTTCTTCAGCAACACGAGCAGGTCTCCTGGGTGCAGTATGCCGGCCTGAGCGATCATCCCGAACATGCCCTGGCTCAGAAATACCTGGGCGGCAAACCGGCCAGTATCCTGTGCTTTGGCATCAAGGGCGGCACCGCAGCCGGGTCCCGCTTCATTGATGCGCTCAATCTGATACTCAGGCTGGTCAACATAGGCGATGCCAAATCACTGGCCTGCCATCCGGCGTCGACCACGCACCGTCAATTGAACCCGGAAGAGCTGGCCGCCGCCGGTGTGGGCGAAGACATGGTGCGCCTGTCGATTGGTCTTGAGCACATCGACGATATCCTGGCCGACCTGACCCAGGCGCTGGACGCCAGCAAGGGCTGACCGAAGGCCGGCTCAGCGGATTTTGCCGTCAGGCAAAAACCTACAGCCGGCCCAGCATACCGGAAAGCGCGCCCAATACAGAACCATTGCCGCCCTGCCCCTGCGGCACGGTGCCGTCGGGGGTCGCCTGGTCGACAAGGCTGGGTAGCATCACACTAAGATTGCTCAATACCGAAGTCATGTCCAGGCCGGAACGCTCAGACAGGCCCTGGACCATGTTGTCGCCCAGCACGGAATGCAACTGATCGGGAGAAATGGATTCATTGGGACCCGTGCTTATCCACGATGCAACAACGCCACCCAGGCCTTCGTTCTGGAATTTTTCGATGATACCGGACAAACCGCCCGGATATTTGCCGACCAGCTCGACCAGCGCCGGCAGCAAGGACGCCTGCGCGCGCGCTTGCGGGCTCTCTGCGCCCATCGAGGCAACAATAGAATCTAAAAGTCCCATATTCGTTTCTCCATCATCATATCGGTTGGAGTCTATAGGATTTTCGCTCGGCAGACTGTAAGCACGTGTCAAGAGTTCGGGTATAGTACCTTCGTCAAAAGCAAAACAACAATGGTGGAGACGCTTTATGCACATAGGAATTCCGCGGGAACGCCTGTCCGGCGAGGCGCGCGTTGCCGCCACGCCTGAAACCGTAAAAAGATACCTGGCCAACAACCATACGGTGGCGGTGGAACAAGGCGCCGGTACGGCGGCCCACTACCCGGACGAAGCCTATGTCCAGGCCGGGGCGCAACTGGTGGACGCCGCCCGGGCCCTGGGCGCCGACATTGTGCTCAAAGTACGGGCTCCGGATGCGCAGGAACGCCAGCACATCAAACGCGGCGCCGTCCTGGTCGGCATGCTCGATCCTTTCGATGCGGCCGGTATCGCCGCGCTGGCGGAAACAGGCGTGACCGCATTCGCGCTCGAAGCCGCTCCGCGCATCACGCGCGCGCAAAGCCTCGATGTATTGTCTTCACAAGCGAACCTGGCCGGCTACAAGGCAGTGCTGCTGGCGGCCAACCAGTACGGGCGCCTTATACCCATGATGATGACGGCAGCCGGCACCCTCAAGGCCGCCCGGGTCGTGGTGCTGGGCGCAGGCGTCGCAGGCCTGCAGGCCATTGCCACCGCCAAGCGCCTGGGCGCCGTGGTCGAGGCATCCGACGTGCGCCCCGCCGCCAAGGAGCAGATTGAATCGCTGGGCGCCAAGTTCATTGATGTGCCTTTCGAGACCGATGAAGAACGCGAAATCGCACAGGGCGTAGGCGGCTATGCCCGACCCATGCCTGCCGCGTGGATGGCGCGACAAGCCGCTCTGGTGGCCGAGCGGTGCCGCCAGGCCGACATCGTGATCAGCACGGCGCTCATTCCGGGGCGCCCCGCCCCCGTGCTCATCAGCGCCGAAACCGTGCAAGGCATGAAGCCGGGCTCTGTCATCGTCGACCTGGCGGTGGAGCGTGGCGGCAACTGCCCTTTGTCGGAAAAGGACAAAGTCGTCGAGAAGCACGGCGTCACATTGATCGGCTACAGCAACCTGCCGGCCATGGTCGCCACCGACGCCTCGGCGCTGTATGCGCGCAATGTACTGGACTTCATGAAGCTCATCGCCAATGCCGAGGGCCAGCTCGCCATACAGCAAGACGACGAAATCATCACTGCCTGCCTCATGTGCGCGGACGGCAACGTACTAAGGAGCGCCTGATGGAAGCCGTAAGCCCCACCCTCATCAATTTCATCATCTTTGTCCTGGCGATCTACGTAGGCTTTCATGTCGTCTGGAATGTCACGCCGGCCCTGCATACGCCGCTCATGGCCGTCACCAATGCCATCTCGGCCATCGTCATCGTTGGCGCCATGCTGGCGGCCGCACTGACCGAAAGCAGCCTGGCGCGCTATATGGGCGTTTTTGCCGTGGCATTGGCCGCGGTCAACGTCTTCGGGGGTTTCCTGGTGACGCGCCGCATGCTGGAAATGTTCAAGAAAAAAGACAAGAAACCAGCAGGAGACAAAGCATGATTTCGGTCAATCTGGTCACGATGTTTTACCTGATCGCGTCGGTATGCTTCATCCAGGCGCTCAAGGGCCTGTCGCACCCAACTACGTCGCGTCGCGGCAATGCGTTCGGCATGTTGGGCATGGCCATCGCGGTGCTGACCACCGCGGCCCTCATTGTCAGCCTGACCGCCGAAGGTAAAACCGCCATGGGACTGGGCTGGGTGCTGCTTGGCCTTTTGGTCGGCGGCACCGTTGGAACCGTCATGGCCCGGCGGGTCGAAATGACAAAAATGCCCGAACTGGTCGCCTTCATGCACAGCATGATAGGCTTGGCCGCCGTCGCCATTGCAGTCGCCGTCGTGGCCGAGCCCCATGCGTTCAACATCGCCGCGCCCGGGGCGCCCATACCGGTGGGCAACCGCCTGGAACTGTTCATCGGCACCTTCGTTGGCGCCATTACGTTTTCCGGCTCCGTCATCGCCTTCGGCAAGCTCTCCGGCAAGTATAAGTTCCGTCTGTTCCAGGGCGCGCCTGTCGTGTTCTCGGGCCAGCATATGGTAAATCTCGCGCTGGCCCTGGCCATGCTGGGCTGCGGCCTGTGGTTCATGGCCACGCAGTTGTGGCTGCCGTTCATCATCATGACCGTGCTGGCATTTGTTCTGGGCGTGCTCATCATCATCCCGATAGGCGGCGCCGACATGCCGGTAGTGGTGTCCATGCTCAACAGCTACTCGGGCTGGGCGGCCGCCGGCATCGGCTTTTCGCTGAACAATCCCATGCTGATCATTGCCGGCTCACTGGTTGGGTCCTCAGGCGCAATTCTGTCCTACATCATGTGCAAGGCCATGAACCGGTCCTTCTTCAACGTGCTCCTGGGCGGTTTTGGCGCGGCGCCCGGTTCGGCCGGCGCTGCGGACCAGGCGCAGCGCAATGTCAGGTCGGGCAGTCCCGACGATGCCGCCTTCCTCATGAGCAATGCCGAGTCGATCACGATTGTGCCGGGCTACGGCCTTGCCGTGGCGCGCGCGCAGCACGCCCTTAAAGAACTGGCCGAAAAGCTGACCGCCAACGGCGTGACGGTGAAATATGCCATCCACCCCGTTGCGGGGCGCATGCCGGGCCACATGAATGTGCTGCTGGCCGAAGCCGAAGTCCCTTACGACCAGGTCTTCGAGATGGACGACATCAACAGCGAGTTCGGGCAGACCGACGTCGTGCTGGTGCTGGGCGCCAACGATGTGGTCAACCCGGCCGCGAAAAACGATCCACAGTCACCCATTGCCGGCATGCCCATACTCGAAGCCTACAAGGCGCGCACCGTCATCGTGAACAAGCGGTCCATGGCGGCGGGCTACGCCGGCCTGGACAACGAGCTGTTCTACATGGACAAGACCATGATGGTGTTTGGCGATGCCAAGAAGGTTATTGAAGACATGGTCAAGGCCGTCGAATAAGTCGAAGGCAGCGGAATCAAGCGCCTGTGCCGAACTTGATTCCCTGCGCCAATGGCAATTCGCGCGAGTAATTTATTGTGTTGGTGGCGCGGCGCATATAGGCCTTCCACGCATCCGAACCCGATTCCCGCCCGCCGCCCGTTTCTTTTTCGCCGCCGAACGCGCCGCCGATTTCGGCACCCGACGTCCCGATATTGACGTTGGCAATACCGCAATCGGATCCCTCCGGCGACATGAACCATTCCGCTTCGCGCAAGTCGTTGGTGAATACCGCTGACGACAGGCCCTGAGGCACATCGTTTTGCATTTGAACGGCATCTTCAAAATGCTCGTAGCGCATGACATACAGTATGGGTGCAAAAGTCTCCTGGCAGACCACCTCCGTTTGCGCCGGCATCTCGACCAGGGCAGGCGCCACATACCACCCATTGGGGTACTGTTCGGCCAAGCGGCGCTCTCCACCCATTACCCTGCCGCCTTGCTGGCGCGCTTTTTCCAGGGCGGCTTGCATGCCCTCGTACGCAGCGCGATCAATAAGCGGGCCGACAAGTGTATCGGCCGCTAGCGGGTTGCCTATACGCGCACTGTCGTAGGCCTGCTTCAGACGAGCAACCAGCTCATCGGCCACGCTTTCATGCACGATCAGGCGACGGGTGCTGGTGCAGCGCTGCCCCGCCGTGCCCACTGCCCCAAAAAGGATTCCGCGCAAAGCCATGTCAAGGTCGGCCGATGGCGCCACGATAATGGCATTATTGCCCCCCAGCTCCAGCAGGCACCGGCCAAACCGCGCCGCCACAATGGGAGCGAGCTCGCGACCCATGCGCGTCGAGCCTGTGGCGGACACCAGCGAAACCCGATGATGGGCAGCCAGTGTCTTTCCGACTTCCCGCCCGCCGATCAATACCTGCGACAGATCCGCCGGCGCGGCACCGAATTTTGCAAGGGCCCGCTCGAACAGCGCCTGGCAGGCCAGTGCTGTCAGCGGCGTCTTTTCGGAAGGCTTCCACACCACGGCATTGCCGCATACGATGGCCAGGGCGGTATTCCACGACCACACGGCAACGGGAAAATTGAACGCCGAAATAACACCCACCACGCCCAGGGGTTGCCAGGTTTCCATCATGCGATGGCCCGCGCGCTCCGAGGCAATAGTCAGGCCGTACAGTTGGCGGGACAAGCCTACGGCGAAGTCGCAGATATCGATCATTTCCTGGACCTCGCCTTCCCCTTCCGCCAGGATTTTGCCGGCTTCGATCGATACGAGGCGTCCCAGCCTCTCTTTGTTCGCACGGAGTTCATCGCCCAGAAGACGCAGCAGCTCGCCACGATGAGGAGCGGGTACGGTACGCCACGCCAAGAAGGCCTGGTGAGCGGCTTCTATGGCCAGGCAGGCGTCGTCTGCCGTGTGCTCGCGCACTTTCGCGATCTCTTCTCCATCCACAGGCGAGCACACCACCAGGCTGCCTGATCGCAAATCTGCGGCATCCACGCCAAGGGATTTCAACAGTTCATCAATGTTCATTCCGGTCTCCTGAGCAATACACCCACATCCGCATTGCGGCCAAGCGCAATACTATAATCGTCGAGCCGCCACAGCGCCCGACCTGGCAGTATGCCGACATCCCCGTTACTTATCGCGAGCCTTCATGACCAGCCCTTCCATTAATGTCTTCAATGCGGAACAAACTGCCGGACTACTGGACTTTTCCTCACTGGTGGAGGAACTGGCGATCGCCACTGCCGAGTATGCCAGCGGCGCCATACGCTCACCCGAGCGGCAGGTCGTACCGTTTCCACAGGGCGGCGTCATGTTGTCCATGCCGGCGACCGCCCAGGACATCGGCATTCACAAGCTCGTCAACGTCGTGCCGGAGAATCGCCTGCGCAATCTACGCACTATAAATGGGATTGTCTCGGCCTACGATGGCCAGACCGGACGCGAACTGTTCGTACTCGATGGGCCAACTGTAACCGCACGGCGTACAGCGGCGGTATCCATGCTGGGCCTGCAAACTTTTTTGCCTCAGGCTCCGCAATGCGTGACGCTTATCGGTACAGGTACGCAGGCAGGCGGCCATATCATGGCGTTGTCGTCCATCTACCCAGGCCTTCGAGTCGTTGCGGTGGGCACGAGCCGGGAAAAGGCGCAAGCCTTTGCCGACATGCACCGCGACCTGCCTTTGGATATCGAAGCCGCCACCGAGGTGTCCGACGACGCGGAGGCGATCATCACACTGACCACAAGTGCCAAGCCCGTGTATACCCGGCCGGCCAAGGCCGGGGTACTAGTAATCGGCGTGGGCGCGTTCAAGCCCGAACTCGCGGAGATCGGCGCAACCACCCTGAAGGGCAGCCAAATTTATGTCGACGATCCGGCGGGCGCCCGGCACGAAGCCGGAGACCTGATTCAGGCAAACGTGGATTGGACGACGGTGCTGTCATTGGCCGGCGCGTTGGCAGGCGGAGTCCGCTACGACGAACCCATCGTGTTCAAGACGGTAGGATGCGCCGCATGGGACCTGGCCGCCGCCCGCTGCGCATTGCGCGTAATCTAATCTTCACGAACACCGTTCATAATCGGGTAGACTACGTTCACCGAAGCACACCGGCTCTTGCTGCTTATTTCGAAAACAGTTACCAAAAATGTCTACTGCTACTACCGGTATCCACGACGAGGAAGATCCCTTCCTGGTTACTTCCCTTTTAGAGATTCACTCGCTGCTGCGGTCCATAGCGACAAAAGGCGCTCTTCTGCGCATGCAGATCGAGGGGCGGGCGGTCGCCATCGTCACGACCATACTTGATGTTGATGCCGACGGGGGCGTTTTTATCGTCGACAACTCTGCCGAAGAAGACTTCAATCGGCGTATCTTAAGCGCCGACAACGTGATGTTTGAAACTGCCCTGGATAAAATCCGGATCGAGTTTTCCGTTGGGAAAATGGAGTCCTGCATGCAGGATGGCCGGCCGGCACTGCGAGCTCTCTTCCCGGACAGCATCAACCGCATACAGCGCCGAGAATACTATCGCGTAGAAATCCCGGTAAGCAATCGCGCCATATGCACAATACCTACCCCGGAAAATAAAGAAACGAAGCAAGTCAGTCTTGAAATCAAAGACATCAGCGTCGGCGGAATTTCCGTACTGGACAACAATCGCGCGCTCGACAACACGCTGCACACCCTTTTCAGGGCGTGCAAACTTGATCTTCCCGAAGCCGGCACCGTCGTTACCGACTTGCAAATCGTTCGGTCGCAAGACGAGACGCTGGCCAATGGAAAGCCGTCGCGTTCGCTGGGGCTTGCATTCATCAACTTGTCCAACCCCATGAATTTCATTATCCAGCAGTACATCGGCAAACTCGAGCGCAAGCTCAATGCGAAGCGGCGGGGATTCGAGTAAGAAGGCATAAGGGTTCACCCTTATGGTGCGCGTAGCGTGTCGCAGCGCACCATCGGCGATCACGCGCTCATGAATTCGCGTCACAAAACCTGACGCAGGGAAGCAACGCAGAGTTCCCCCCTGGATAATCCGGCCTCGATGCGTGAAGCACAGTTGGCATAACGTTTGCGTATTACCTATCAAGCCCCATTGCCGGGGTGAAGGACCATACGTCGGTCGTAGTGCTCTCCAGACTTCCGCAAAGGCTTATCATGAAGAACTTCTCCAGACTCGCCCATCCGCACGATTTCAGTTGCGTGACGAGCCGCCACGCATCGCCTGGCATGGCTTCCCTGGTGTTGCCGTCTTTGATGCAGAATTTCCTTGAAGCAGAGCCGCATCCAAACGGCTTTGCCTCGAGCATGATGAAGCGGTTGCGACAGAACCGCCGACCAGGCAAAGGCTACACCATTGGTCCCTTGTTTGTATTGTTCCGGCGCTATCGTTGCTGGATGCGCAAGCACTATGCAGACTTGAATGGATACGGCCAATTCTACGATTGAGCAAGCAGATGCCGGCAAGGCTCAGGTATAGGTTCGTTCGCGGATGCCGGAACGCTACAAGCCATCCACTTGTTTGGATCAGCTGTAGACAAAGGGCTTAAGCCGCATAGCGACATCGATCTGCTGGTAACTGTAGCTGAACCGCTGACTCCAACGGTCCGGCACTCCTTGATGAATGGACTGTTGTCGGTTTCTGCGTGGCCAGGGACCAATGCATCGTGTCGAGCGCTTGAGGTTACGGTTGTCGTCCGGGACGAGCTTGTACCGTGGCGATACCCGCCGCTGCGCGAGCTTCAGTTCGGCGAATGGCTCCGCGAAGAATTGGAAGCAGGCTGTATTCCTCCCCCTGCTCTGGATCCCGACCTCGCGATTTTGCTGACAAAGGTCATGCAACGCAGCAGCTGCCCGATAGGGATACCCGCGTCTGAACTATTCGATCCCGTTCCCCAGAAAGACTTCACAAGAGCCCTGTTTGACACAACCGCCCAATGGAACGAAGAGTCAGACTGGCACGGCGACGAGCTGACTGTAGTGCTTGCGCTTGCGCGCATCTGGTTCAGTATGTCGACAGGCAAGATCACGTCCAAGGATATAGCCGCGACATGGGTCCTTGAGCGCTTGCCCGGGAAATATCAATCAGTTTTGAAGTGTGCACGGACGGCCTACTTGGACGGGGCACCAGACGGTTTGGCCGATCGCTCTGAGCAAGTATCCGCATTTGTACGCTACGCCAAGGAAATGATTGAACGCATGTGCTCAGCCGGCCCTTCGTACCAGTGAAAAGATATAGACAGCATTAAAATTGCAGCTTACCTCGGCGTCCCTGACGCTTGTCCCGCAAAATGTTGGCTTACCCATCGCTCGCAGACGGCCCATAGCGGCGGCGCACCTTTTTTAATAACGTCACCATAACGGGACAAGACCTGTTCAAGTGAAACGCCGTTCTCTGTCCAGGTTCCTCCGCCGGTGAATACATTTATAAGGAGAGGTTGAAAACGGTCGAGCGCTTTCGCGAACTTCGCGTCCTCGGTCTCTGCACGCTCAAATTCCTGCCATAGACTTAGAAATTCATTGCCTTGTTGCTGTGGCAACAAGGCGAACAACCTCGCCGCTGCTCTGGATTCTTGTTCAGCCTGCAATTCGCTTGAAGACCCACCATGGATAGGAAAATCGCCAACGTCTATCTCGACGATGTCATGCAGCAAGAGCATCTGTATCACCCGGCTTGTATTGACAGCGCTGCTGGCATACTCACTCAGTATTAGAGCGTACATCGCCAAGTGCCAGGAATGCTCGGCAGAATTTTCGTTCCGGCTTTTATCAAGAAGGGTTGACTGCCGCATGACAGTTTTCAGTCGGTCGATCTCTCTTAAAAAACTCAACTGCTTTTCCAATGTAGCCGATTGCATGACATTATCCCGCCAGCGGCGCCTCCAGTGTGGAAAGCAGCCTGGATCTTCCGCCCAGCACATGGCGCTGGGCAGCCGACCAGGCCTTGGCCGGGCTGCCCGATGAAATCGCCTCGTAGATCTTCCGGTGCTCGGCGTTTGATCTATGCATGTTGCTGCTAATGTTGAAATACTTGCGCCGGAACAGGTGCAGTTCTTTTACGTAGTCGTCGTAGGCCTGCTTGGCCCGCTGGTTTCCCGACAGATCAAGAATCAGCTCGTGAAACGCCAGGTTCAGCTCATAGTACAGGGTTCCATCGCCGGCTTTACAGGCGGCGTCCATATCGCTTAATAACTGTTCGAACCGGGCTGCATGCTGCCCGGAAAAGTTTTCGCAAGCGCGCTCCGCGGCGTAAGCGAATACCACCGCGCGAAGTTCGTAGACCTCGACCATGTCGCGCACCGAAAGCTGCCTGACGAACACACCCTTGTTTGGCACCGGCGTCACCAGCCCCAGCCCGGCAAGCACCTTCATGGCTTCGCGTATCGGCCCCCGACTGGTACCCATTCTTATTGCCAGCGCCGCTTCGTTAAGGCGTTCGCCCGGCGCGAATTCGCCTGTATAGATCAAGCGCTTCAGTTCGCTGACTACTGTTTGTGAAAGCATCGCAGTGCGTGCGGATGAAGGAATGGCAACCATGGGGCGATCTTACCTTAATAAATACTAACCATATCGTGGCAGCGGGTACCGCGACATCTGGTTTCCATCTAACTTCCCTGAAAAAGACTATGGATTATTGTCTACGAATATTATAAAGTGTAGACACTTTAAGCTGAGGATCGACAATTCAGCTGTCACATCCGGGAGGGAAACACCGTGGTTCATCTAGCTGCATCCGAGGCGCTGAAGCGCTTTCGCGTCATCGACCTGACGCAGGTCCGGGCCGGCCCCACAGCCTGCCGGCAGTTGGCCGACTGGGGGGCCGATGTCATTCAGGTGCAGATGCCCGAACACATGCGCGGCGACGATACGCTTGGCGGACAGGACGGCTCCGATTATCAGTACACCCATCGCAACAAGCGATCCATTACGTTGAATCTGAAAGAGGCCGAAGGCATTGCGGCGCTCAAGCGGCTGATCGCTACGGCCGACGTGGTGGTGGAGAACTTCCGCCCCGACGTCAAATACCGCCTGGGCATCGACTACGATGCGCTATCTCCCGACCACCCCGGGCTGGTCTATGCCAGCATTTCGGGTTTTGGACAGACCGGGCCTTACGCCAAGCGCCCCGGCTTCGATCAGATTGCGCAAGGCATGTCAGGCTTGATGTCCGTTACCGGCCTGCCAGGCGAAGCGCCCATGCGGGTCGGCATTCCCATCGCCGATCTGTGCGCCGGCATTTTCGCCGCACAGGGGATTCTCGTCGCCCTGCTCGAGCGCGAATCCTCCGGCAAAGGCCAATGGCTGCATACGTCCTTGTTCGAATCCATGATCTACATGATGGACTTCCAGACATCCCGGTTTCTGATCGACGGCGAGGTCGCCACGCAAGCCGGCAACTACCACCCCACCAGCATTCCCACGGGCGTATACAAGGCCCGGGACGGCTACATGAATATTGCGGTGTTCGGCTCGAAGATATGGGAACGCTTCTGCGCCATTTTGGGCGCCCCCGAATGGGTGACCGACGAGCGTTATCACGACAAGCCTTCCCGGTCGGTAAACCGCGATTCGCTGAATGCCGAGATCAATCGCCGCCTGGCATCCCACGATCGCAGCCACTGGATTGCCAAGTTCAACGAAGGCGGAGTCGCCTGCGGCGTCATCAACGATCTGCGCGAGGTGTTCGACGATCCGCAGGTCCACCATCTGGATATAGTCAAGGATGTGGTGTCGCCGCGGCTGGGCAAGCAGCGCATAGTCGGCCAACCCGTGCAGCTGACGCGCACCCCCAGCACCATAGCGCGCTCCGCCCCGCTGCGCGGCGAACATACCGCAGAAATTCTTAAAGACCTGGGCTATGACGATGCCGTGCTGGCCCAGATGAAATCCCACGGAGTCTATTGATGCCGCAACCCGAGTACAAGTCCCCAACAGAACAGGTTCTGACCTGGCTGGATGGTTCAACCCTGCATATTCAATTCAACAATCCGGCGCGGCATAACGCACTGTCGGTCGACATGTGGGAAGCCGTGCCGCAGTTGCTGTCGCTTGCCCAGGATGACGACCGCGTGCGCCTGGTGGTTTTTTCGGGTGCGGGGGACAAGGCCTTCGTGTCCGGCGCGGACATCTCCCAATTCGAAGACATGCGTGCCGCACGCGAAGCCGTGACACGCTACGAAGCCATGGCCGAAGACGCGCTTACCGCGATTCAGGATTTCCCCAAGCCGACGCTGGCCTGCATCAGCGGCTAT
The DNA here is from genome assembly GCA_036675955.1 of Orrella sp. Classification (GTDB taxonomy): domain Bacteria; phylum Pseudomonadota; class Gammaproteobacteria; order Burkholderiales; family Burkholderiaceae_B; genus Pollutimonas. The sequence goes on from JAKFDW010000309.1 coordinate 17,322, forward strand.
TGCATAGGCGGCGGTGTCAATGTGGCCATCGCCTGCGATATGCGCATCGCATCCGACAACTCCGTCTTCTCCATTCCCGCCGCGCGCCTGGGACTAGGCTACCGCTATTCCGCCATGAAGAACCTGGTCGACCTGATCGGCCCCGGGGCGGCAAAAGACCTGTTTTTTACCGCACGCCGCATCGACGCGGCCGAGGCGAAATCGCTGGGGCTCATAAGCCGGATCTGCACCGCCCCGGCCCTAGCCGCACTGCTTGAAGAATACACAACCGCCCTGGCCAACAATGCGCCCATAACCATTGCCGCGGGCAAGGCCATCACGGCCGAAATCCTCAAATCGGCCCCCAATGTAGACCGGGAACGCTGCACGGCACTGATCCGCGCCTGCTTCGACAGCCATGACTATGCAGAAGGGCGAACCGCCTTCATGCAAAAACGCAAGCCGGTATTTGTCGGCCGATAACCACGCCTGCACGGGAGAAAAAAATGAAAAGCTATTGGATGCAGATGACCGAAACGGACACTTTCCTGGAATGCCGGGATACTCCGCCGCCCGAACCCGGACCGCAGCAATTGCTGGTCCGCATGCATGCGGCCGGCTTGAACCGCGGCGAATTCGTGCTGGGCCACGGTCTGCATGGCAAGGCGGGAAGCTGGAAGCAGATAGGCGGAGAAGGCGCGGGTGAAGTGGTCGGTGTGGGCAAAGAAGTAACCGGCTTCAAGGCAGGCGACAAGGTGATGGGCCGCTGCCCAGGTGCATTTTCCGAATACGCCTTGATGGAAGCAATCGAAGCCCTGCCCAAGCCGGACAGTCTGTCGTGGGAAGAAGCCGCCTGCCTGCCCCTGACCTTCCTGGTCGCCTTCGACATGCTTGTGCTTCAGGGTCGGGTGAAGGCTGGCGAGTGGGTATTGATCAATGGGATTTCATCGGGCGTGGGCGTTGCCACGCTGGAGTTGGGCAAGGCGCTGGGGGCCAGGGTAATTGGCACCTCCGGTTCAGCGGACAAGCTGGAGAGGCTGAAAAGCCTCGGGCTGGACGTTGCCCTGCACACGCGCAGCGCAGACTTTGCCGCCGACGTCATGGCGGCAACCGAACAGCACGGCGCCGACCTGATCATCAATGCCGTGGGGGGCAGCGTGTTTGCCGAAAACATCCGCGCCGCGGCGTTCGAGGCCAGGCTGGCCATTGTCGGCTATGTCGACGGCATGTTGCGCGGCGACCTTGATCTTGAGGCCTTCCATGCCAAGCGGCTCACCCTGTTCGGCGTGTCGAACAAGCTGCGCACAAAAGCACAGCGCGCGGCTGCCATTCCCCGTTTTGTATCCGATGTACTGCCATTGTTCAGCACCGGAAAAATAAAGCTCCGGGTCGACATGCATTTTGATTTTGCCGATCTGGAAGAAGCCAAAGCCTGCATGGAGGCAGGCCACCACGCAGGCAAGATCGCGCTACGAATAGCCGCAGGATAAACACCCACACAACATAGAAACACCAAGGAGACAACATAATGAGAATTGCCCACTTTGTACTCGCATGCAGTTTGAGCGCAATAGGCGCGCAGACTTCCGCGAAGTCCACTGACTACCCGAACCATCCTGTGCGCGTCGTGGTCGGCTTTGCGCCAGGAGGCGCGGCCGACACAGTCGCCCGAGCCATGAGCGAAGCCTTCGGCAAAGCATTGAAGCAAACCATAGTGGTCGAGAACAAGCCCGGAGCCGGCTCGAGCATCGCGGCCGATTACGTGGTCAAGGCAGCCCCCGACGGCTATACCGTGCTGATTGCCAGTCCCAGCAGCATATCCATCAATCCTGCGCTTAACCCCGGGCTTTCCTACACGGCGAAAGATCTAAAGGCCGTGACAAAAATCACGACCTCCCCGCTGGTGCTGGCTGTCAGTACCAAAACCGACATCAAGACCGTAGCCGACCTGATCAAGACAGCCAAGGCCAATCCCGACGGCCTGAACTATGCCAGCTCGGGCAATGGATCGGCGCCGCACCTGGGTGCAGCGCTGTTTACGCTCCTGACGGATACCAAGATGACGCATGTGCCCTACCGCGGCGGCGCGCCAGCCATCCAATCTGTCATGGCCGGCGACACGGACCTTAGCTTTGGCACCGCGCCATCGGTTCTGTCCCAGGTGGACAGCGGCAAACTCCGGGCCATTGCCGTCAGCACCAGTGAAAAATCAGTGCTGGTGCCCAACTTGCCTGGCATGCGCGAGGCGGGCCTGCCGGACTACAACCTGGAGTTCTGGTATGGAATTTTCGTGCCCCTGAACACCCCCGCCCCGGTCGTGCAGAAGCTCTACGATGCCGCGGTTTACGCCATGACCCAACCCAACGTCAAAGCGGCACTGGCACGCGAAGGCACAGAGACCTCACTGTCGAAATCGCCGGAGGAATTCAACGAGTTCCTGGCCAAAGAGGACGAGTTCTGGGTGAAACTGGCGAAGAACGCGAGCATTGTAGTGAATTGATTGTCGAGCGTGCGACGCGCAGTTACCTGATCGTCTCAACATGGCGAGCGAAGTTGTCCAGGATGGCCTGCCACCCTTCGCGTTGTTCGTCGATAGAGTGCGTTGACTCGCTATCGAAGGTTACGCGCACGCTAACGCCTTGCGGGCTATCCGCGAACTCGACTTTCGCTACGCGGTCGCCAAAGGAATACTCGATGAGTTTATGCTGCACGATATTGGTATAGGTGCCGTCGAAATCAAACCCCATGCTGCCATCCTTTGCCTCCATGCGAGAGGAAAAAGCGCCACCCTCACGCAGATCGACGGTGGCAGCGGTTGTGTGCCAATCGTCGGACGCGGCATTCCACTGTTTGATGTCCTCGGGTGTCGTATAGGCGCGCCAGACTTCCTCGATGGGTGCCGCCACGGTGGTTTCAACGGTAATTTTCATGGTGCGTCTCCTTACAGGTTGCAGACAACGGTGACGATCATCTAATTGATCGGACATGAGCTTGATACGATACCTATCGTAGAGTATCCGTTGGCCACCGGATAGCCCGGCGGCGCCCACGACAAACTTCTTGTAGTTCTGGCCAACTCACGACTATTGGCATAGTAGCAATTAACGCTACATTTTTTTTATTTTAGCCAGCGCGCTTGCGCCTCGCCAAGCACGCCACGCTTATCGATCAGGTCCCACGCAAATTGCATTACGCGTACATAATCGGCGTCGTCCACGGGCACCATAAAACCCAGGTAACTTTTGGGCGTGAGCGGTTCATCAATAAATAGCGCAGCAAGGCGAGGATCTGCCTTGCTGTAGTGCAGCGCTTCGTATGTCTCTGTAATCATGACATCGCCCTTGCCATCGGCAATCAGCCCTGGAATCTCGGCGTTTTTTTCATGAGTGCTGACTTTGGCCTGTTTCAGGTTTTCAAGAACAAATGCCTCGTTCGTGCCGCCCGGATTTTTGATGACATGCACCGAAGCTTGATTCAAATCGTCCACCGTCTTGTACTTGGACGCTTCGTCTTTGCGTACCAACGCGACCTTACCGAACGGGGCATAGCCCGGCAACATATCTACTTTGGCAATGCGTGCCGCGTTGCGAGTAATGCCGCCGACCGCCACGTCGAACTTGTCGGCTGAGATGTCCTTTAATAAATTCGGCCAGGAAGTTTGCACATACTCCACCTTTACGCCGAGT
>JAKFDW010000310.1:0-9079 GCA_036675955.1 Orrella sp.
CTTGTGCAGATTATTGCCCGCCGTGGCCGGCAGGCGCGAGAACGAAATGGCCGATGCGGCGGTGATCAATCCGATCACCGCAAACCCCCAAATAATGTCGACCAGCGCCAGCTCCGACGCACCGCGCCACTGCATGCTCAGGTTCATGGTCACGGCGGCGCAGGCCACGCCCAGGCTGATTCCCAGTTGCTGGGCCATGGCGGCGAAACTGCTTGCGCGGCTCATTTCGGCGGAGCCCAGGTCGGCATACGTCAGCGTATTGACGGCCGTAAACTGCAGTGAACGGAAAAAACCGCCGATGACCAGAATGGCAATCATGATCCACAGGGGCGTGTCGGCGCGGAAGAGTCCGCAAAGCATGATGAAGGCAGCCGTCAGAATGGCATTGACGATCAGGACGCGCTTGAACCCATAACGGCGGATGATGGGCGTGGCGACGAACTTCATGATCATCGCGCCCGCCGCGCTCGTGAAGGTGATCATGCCCGCCGAAAACGGCGTCAGGCCGAAGCCGACCTGCAACAGGATGGCGAGCAGAAAGGGGCTGGCCCCGACCGCAAAGCGGCACAGATTGCCGCCCAGCGTGGCGATGGCGAACGTGGGAACCCGAAGCAGCGACAGGTCGATGATAGGGTGGTCGGTACGTCGGGCGTGCAAGATGTAGAGCGCGCCGCATGCCAGGCCCACTGCCACCATCGCCAACAACTGATGCAGCGGCAACAGCTGGTGGCCGACGGCTTCAAAGCTGGAAACCAGGGTGGCCAGGCTCACGGCGCTCAAGATAAAGCCTAGCCAGTCCAGCCTGGGCGCCGTCACCGGGTAGTCATCGCGTATGTAATACATGACCAGCCCGATGCCGAGCAAGCCCACCGGGATGTTGATCAGAAATATCCAGTGCCATGATGCATAGGTGACCAGGAATCCGCCAAGAGGCGGTCCGATCAAAGGCCCGAGCAGGGCGGGAAGCGACAGGAAGGCCATGGCCTTGAGCAATTCGGTCTTGGGTACTTTGCGTAGCAGGATGATGCGCCCGACCGGCACCATCATGGCGCCGGCAATGCCTTGCACAACGCGCGCAACGACTAGTTGAGCGATGTTCTGGGAAGCGGCGCAGGCAATGGAACTTAGCGTAAAGAGCAGGATGGCGGCAATGAAAACCCGTTTTGCGCCGTAGCGATCGGCCGCCCAGCCGCTAATCGGCACAAAGACCGCCACCGCCAGCAGGTAGCTGGTAATGGCGACGTTCATGCGCACCACCGACGTGTCCAGCGAAACCGCCATGGCGGGCAGCGCGGTGGCCACAACCGTGGCGTCCAGCATCTGCATGAACAGCGCGCAGCCCACGATAAACGGTATCATGCGGATAGCGGCGCGTTCGCGTGCGGAAATCGGATTTACGGAAAGTTCGGGTGTTGTTGCTGCGGTTTCAGATGGCATCAGGCACTCAGTTCTACTCGAGTGAAGTAAACTTGCACTTCGTCGGTCAACCAGATTTGGTCTATACGCATTATGGCAAAGAATTACGAATCGGAAATTACCCAGTTTCTGAAAACATACAAGACAGAGCATCCAGATACCGAGGCGCGCCAGCGCGAAGGGCGCGGACGCCTCTGGGACAAGCACATTGATCCGGAACTCCAGGAAGGCTATCGCGCCGGGCGTGTTCCGCAAAAACCGTACGTGTACCAGACAAACTAAGCAGTCCCATGCCTTTGTCCGGGGCTGGAGGCGCGGGAATGGATGCTTTGGTCAAGCCGGCCATCGATAGCACACCCGACGTGGTCGATAGCGTGGCCTTGGCTCGCCTATATGGCGAACCCCTGTTCGCCATGCCCCAGGATCTATATATTCCGCCGGACGCACTGGAAGTATTCCTGGAAACGTTCCAGGGGCCGCTTGATTTGCTGCTCTACCTGATCCGCAAGCAGAATTTCAATGTGCTTGATATCCCCATGGCCGAGGTCACCAAGCAATATCTGTCTTACGTAGACCAGATACGCAAGCACAATCTCGAGCTGGCTGGCGAATACTTGCTGATGGCCGCGCTGCTCATCGAAATCAAGTCGCGCATGTTGTTGCCGGTCAAGAAGTCGGACAGTGGCGAAGAGGTCGACGATCCGCGCGCGGAGCTGGTCCGGCGTTTGCTTGAATACGAACAAATGAAGCTGGCGGCGCGCAAGCTCGACGCCATGCCGCAACTGGGCAGGGATTTCCAGCGTTCGCATGCTTTCATGGACATGCAGGTCGAGCGCCTTTTGCCCGAGGTCAGCCCCGACGATCTGCGCAGCGCATGGCTGGACATCATGCGCCGCGCCAAGCTTAATCAACATCATCGCATCACCCGCGAACAATTATCAGTGCGCGACCACATGAGCCAGATCCTGCGTCGCTTGAGCGACGTACGCTTCATGGAATTCACCGAGCTCTTCAACGAGCGCGTGGTGGACGGCGACTCTGTCGCCATCCTGGTCGTGCATTTCCTGGCCATGCTCGAGCTGGCGCGCGAGTCGCTGCTCGACATTACCCAGGCCGAACCCTACGCGCCCATTTATGTGCGCTTGTCTTACATACGCGCCGCCGCCTGACATGGCGAGCACATCCTATTCCGCACGGAGATCTTTTTGAAAGTCGTTCACACCATCGAAGAACTGCGAGACCAATTGCGCGGCCAGCTGCGCGTCGCATTCGTGCCTACCATGGGAAACTTGCATCAGGGACACTTGTCCTTGATGAAGCTGGCGCGCCAGCATGGAGATCCGGTCGTTGCCAGCATATTCGTCAACCGCCTGCAATTCGGTCCAAACGAAGACTTCGATCAGTACCCGCGTACGCTGGCCGCCGATATCGAGAAGCTGGAGCGCGAGCGGGATGTGTATGTGCTGTTTGCGCCGAACGAACGGGAAATGTACCCCGAGCCGCAAAGTTTCCAGATACAGCCGGCCGCCGATCTGGGCGGAATACTGGAAGGCGAATTCCGTCCCGGATTCTTTACCGGTGTCAGTACTGTCGTGCTCAAGCTGTTTTCCTGTGTCCAGCCCAGCGTGGCCGTCTTCGGCAAGAAAGATTATCAGCAACTGATGGTTGTGCGCCGCATGTGCAGGCAATTCCAGTTGCCGGTAAATATCCTGGCCCATGAAACCGTGCGCGACGTCGACGGTTTAGCGCTGTCGTCGCGCAATATGTATTTGCAGCCGGAACATCGCGTCGAAGCGCCCCAGCTCTTCGCAGCCCTTCAGGCCGTCAAGACGCGCGTGGAAGAAGGCCATACTGACCTGGAAACGCTGGAGCGTCATGCTATCGACCACTTGCGCGACCGCGGCTGGAAAGTCGATTATGTTTCCTTGCGGCGCCAACGCGATCTGCTGGCCCCCACCGCAAGCGAAATAAAGGCCCGCGAACCCCTGGTCGTACTGGCCGCCGCGAAGCTGGGCAGCACCCGCCTCATCGACAACCTGGAAATTTGATCGGCCGGCGGTCCGGTGCACCGGCACACCGGCGGCCGGCGATCCGATGGCCGGCATCCCGGTGGGCCGGGCACTTCGGCGTCCCAACAATCCGCTACCTGCTTGATCGACATTCCGCCAGCCCGGCGATCAGCGCTCTGTAAGAATTGACAGGAGACCCCTACGATTGTCCATGACAGAATATGGCATGGACAAATAGCCGGGAGATCAGCATGCTACACGGACGCAATCATGGCGGTTCGCCTTTCTCGCTGTTAACACCGCGCGAGCGCGATGTCATGGACTACGTAGTATCGGGCAAGCCCAATAAAATCATCGCAGCCGAACTGGGTGTATCGCAGCGCACCGTCGAGGCCCACCGGGCGCGCATCTTTCAGAAAATGCAGGTCAGGAATGCGGTCGAGCTGACACGCTGCATTATGTCGCAGGGCGTTCCGTTTTAATGCTTAATCGCACTGCATCGGGGTCTGGCTCGAGATTTCGTCGATAGGGTCGATGTCTTGCTGGCGGGTCAGGTGGTAATCAAGCGTGGGCTTGACGTCGTTGATCATGTTGATGCGCAGCACATTGTCGTTGACGAAAGTAAGGTTGGCCTTGGTGGCTTCATTACTCATCTGCAGCACAATACGCAGGGGCTGCGTGCCAATGACATTCCAGCATCCTTGCTGGACGATATTGTTTTTGGCATCTGGGTAATCCAGCAGTACGGTACGCGCGCGCCACTGGCCAGCCGGAGCCAGCGTCAATGTTACCCGCGACGCCGAGCAGGCGTTTGCATCGACCAGGCAAGGAACGGTGCCCAGAAAGGTCTTGGCTTCGGCCAGCGGGCGCGCCTTTATTGCTGTGTCTTCTGTGGCCTGTTGCTGTGCCTGCTGCTGTTTCGATTTTTGCTGCTCATTACCGAAATCCAGCTGTATCTGCGACGGCGCCCTGGCTACGCCGCGGCCCTGAGCCTGCTTTTGGGCGTCGGTCATGGTGTTGTCATGCGGCGTGTCGTAGTAGCCCGATGTCTTCTGCTGGGCACACCCAGCAAGAACCATGGCTAACACGGCGGCGCCTATAGGCTTGCAAACCGAAGGCTTGCAAGACGAAAGTCGGGTGAGCTGGGCATGGAAGGACATGGCATTTTTCCGTCAACAGGGGGCAATGAGCATTCTACGCATTTATTGCCCGACCGGTAAGTCGCCGTTTGCAGAAACGCGGACAGACCGGGCATCAATGCAGGCGCGTTGGATATGCAAGCATCGCTTTACGGGTTGACGGGCCTGGTGCCGGGGGCTGCGCTGGGTGCGGCGGCAGGGGCGTATTGCGCCCTGGCTGCCGATGCCTACGTGACGCTGCTTCAGGCCGGCAAGGATCCTGACTCGAATTGTTTGCGCAAAGCCTTGGGGATGGCGTTGCGGCGGTCTTCATGGCAGGCATCTTTGCGGCGGGTCCGCCGTACACGGGTTTCAGTCCGAACCATGCTGGTCTGTTCCGTGTCCATGGCGGCCTGCTTTGCCGTCCTGGGCCTGCTGCATGGCTATACGGTGGCTTTCCTGGCCCAGGCCTCCGCCAGTGCCACGCTCCTGGTATTGGCGCTGATCGATGCCCGTACGCGGCTGCTGCCGGACGCGTTGACCTTGCCGTTGATGTGGGCGGGCCTAGCGCTCGCGTGGGCTGGTTACGGCATCGCGTTGAACGACGCGGTTGCCGGCGCCATGACGGGCTATGGATTCCTGTGGGTGCTGTTCTGGATTTTCAAATGCCTCAGTGGACGCGAGGGCATGGGCTATGGCGACTTCAAATTGCTGGCCGCCCTGGGGGCGTGGCTTGGATGGCAAGCGCTGGCCATGGTGCTGCTGGCGGCATGTGTGGTCGCAGTATTATTTGCCATGCTGTGCCAGCGCTCGTTCGCTCCCGGCGGCGCATACCCCTTCGGTCCGTTTCTGGCGGCCAGCGGAACGGTCGCGTTCCTGCTCGGTCTGGCTTGACCAGGTTCTTCCAACCGGGTCCTTCCAACCGGGTCCTTCCGACCGGGTCCTTCCGACTGGGTCTGAGTTACATTGGTATTTTTGGCGAAAAGGTATCCGACCATGTTCAAAATAGGACTGACCGGCGGCATAGGCTCGGGCAAAAGCCGTGTTGCGGACTTCTTTGCTTCATGGGGCGCCGCCATCATCGATACCGACGTCATTGCCCACGAGCTTACGGCTCCTGGCGGGGCGGCCATCGAGCCTATACGCCACCATTTCGGCGCCGACGTCATTGCTCCCACCGGCGCGCTCGACCGGGAGGCCATGCGCGACGTGGTCTTTGCGAGTCCTCAGGCCCGAAGCCAGCTCGAGGGTATTATTCATCCCCTGATAGGATCCGTTACAAAACGAAGGGCTGAATTGGCGCAGGGATGTTATCTTGTTTTCGTCGTGCCTCTGCTGGTGGAGTCCGGTCGGTGGCGCGACCAGGTCGACCGTATCTGCGTGGTCGATTGCGATCCGGCCACGCAAGTGGCGCGGGTCAAGGCCCGCAGCGGGCTGACGTCAGAGGCTATTGGGCGTATTATGTCCGCACAAGCGTCGCGCGAGGCCCGCCTTGCCGTGGCTGACGATGTTGTAGTAAATGATGGGCAGACCACTGTAGAAGAACTCGAGCGCCGCTCTTGGGCGCTGCACATCAGTTGGTGCGCCCAGGCAAAACAACCATCCGGTCAATTTTCGAATAGCCGCTCCCCGTAAATTAATAAGGTTTTTGGTCGCGTGATTCTTTATGAATATCCCTGCAATGAACGCGTTCGGTCTCTGCTAAGAGTCGAGCATCTGTTCGACAGGCTATTTTTCTTCGCCAAAGGCATCGACGCGCATTATCACCACATCGCAGTCACGACCTTGTTCGACTTGCTCGATATCTGCGATCGAACCGATTTGCGCGGCGCCGTTCTTCAAGATCTCGAACGTCAGCGCACAGCGTTGGGCGCGCTGCGCCAGCATCCCGGCGTCGATCCGCAAATGCTCGATGCGATGCTTGCCGAGATCCAGTCGGCAGCGGCCGAGCTTGGCGCCCAGGGCCGTGTCGGGCAAGAGCTGCGCGATAATGAATGGCTTGCAAGTTTGCGAGGCAGGGTATCGGTGCCCGGAGGCTCTTCCCAGGTCGACATGCCTTCGTATTTTTCATGGCAAATCAAGGCACCCGAGGCTCGTTCAGACAACCTGCGCGACTGGATCATGCCCTTTATGCCGCTGTACAAAGGCCTTGCGCTCATCCTGCGCATGCTGCGCGATTCCGGCGACGTGGTCGATGCGGTAGCGCGCCAAGGCGCTTATCAAGACATGCTGGGCGGGAAATTGTTCCAGCTTCTGCGGGTGTGGGTGGACGCGGCCCTGAACGTTTTCCCCGAAATGAGCGCCAACAAATATGTAATCTGGGTCAGGTTCGCCAAGCAGGACAGCGAACTCAAGCCGCAACCCGTCACGGCCGATGTGCCTTTCAAGCTGGCGCGTTGCAACGTGTAGGGACGAGCCGCCAGCCCCCATTTTTACATCACAGCCCATGTGTCCATGTCGCTATCGCGGCGCCTCCGAGTGGTGCGCGTCGCGGGCAGCGGCGCTTGTCTGTGTGGACCGCTTCTGTACAAATTGTTGTTGCGTTGCATTACAAGTGCGGTATTTCGATGCCCGTTGCAGCTCCGATCGGCGAAAATGGCGGCTGTTTCGTATGAACCGGAGAACTGTGCATGTCGGAATCAAGCTCCGAACCTTATCGTCCCCGCCGCCGCTGGCTGTGGGTGCTGCTGATCCTGGCAATCGCCGGCGCTTATTGGCTTTCCGCCAAAGATGCCGCCGCGCCGGCCGGCCAGGCTGGCCCAGCGGGAAGGCCGGGGATGCTCGCCGGCATGGCAGTTCCGGTCAAGCTGGCGACCGTGGAAACCGGACCTATTGACCACACCCTGAAGGCCATAGGCACGGTCACTGCGTTCAATACCGTGACCGTGCGCAGCCGGGTCGATGGCGAGCTCCAGAAAATCGCCTTCACCGATGGGCAGAAGGTACAGGAGGGCGATTTGCTGGCGCAGATTGATCCGCGCAGCTATCAGGTTGAACTGGACCAGGCGCTGGGCCAGCAGAAGCAGAATGAGGCACAGTTGAAGAACGCGCAGCGCGACCTGCAGCGCTACCAGTTGTTGTTCAAGCAGAACTCCATTGCCAAACAACAGGTGGATGCCCAGGCAGCGCTGGTCCAGCAGTTTCTGGGTTCGCGCAAAAGCGACCAGGCCGCTGTTGACAGTGCCAAGCTGCAACTCAGTTTCACGCGCATCATTGCACCGATTTCGGGGCGCCTTGGCTTGCGCAAACTCGATCAGGGCAACATGATCAACGCGTCGAACACCGACGGCCTGGTGGTCATCACCCAGACACAACCGATTTCGGTAATGTTCACATTGCCCCAGGCGCAATTGCCCGATGTTCTTGAAAAGCTCCGGGCCGATAAAACGCTGACTGTCGACTTGTACGACCGCGACGATATACGCAAGATCGCCACGGGTGAATTGATGGCGCTGGACAATCAAATCGATATTGCCACGGGTACTGTCAAACTCAAGGCGCGCTTCGCCAATGAAGATGAATCCCTGTTTCCCAATCAGTTCGTCAACGTGCGCCTGCGGGTCGGTACCGCGCCATCATTGGTTCTCCCGACCATGGCTGTGCAGCAGGGTTCCATCGGCGCGTTTGTCTATCTCGTCGACGACGAGGACAAGGTGCACGTGCAGCCCATTGTCGTGGGCCGGGTGGATGAAAGGCGCGTCGCGGTGACTTCCGGTCTCACGGCCGGCCAGCGTGTGGTGGTGGAGGGCGTGGATCGTTTGCGCGAAGGCGCCAAGGTCCAGGTGGTGAGCGACACAGCAGCCACGCCGGGCGGTTCAGATCCGAACGCCGGGCCGGCTGGCGTACCGCAAACCGGGGCGCCGGCCGCCGGAGCACCAACCACCGGAGCGCCTGCCGCGGGCGCGCCGGCAGCAGCCGCACCCAGCGCACGCTAAGGGCGCACCGTGAATCTTTCGCGTCTTTTTATCCTGCGCCCCGTAGCCACCACACTGGCGATGGTAGCTCTGCTCATATCCGGCATCCTGGCCTACCGGCTGCTGCCGGTGTCGGCCTTGCCGCAGGTCGATTACCCGACCATCCAGGTAACTACGCTGTACCCGGGAGCCAGTCCCGATGTCATGACGGCGCTGGTAACGTCGCCGCTTGAACGCCAGTTCGGGCAGATGCCGGGCCTGACGCAAATGACGTCATCAAGCTCAGGCGGATCGTCGGCCATCACACTGCAGTTCGACCTGGACCTGCCGCTGGACGTGGCCGAGCAGGAAGTGCAGGCGGCGATCAACGCCGCGTCGAACCTCTTGCCCAACGACTTGCCGGCGCCGCCGATCTACAACAAGGTCAATCCCGCCGATACACCTGTTATCAGTCTGGCCGTTACATCGCCGACGCTGCCGCTGTACGAGGTGCGAGACTTGATCGACATCCGGGTGGCGCAGAAGCTCTCGCAGGTTTCCGGCGTGGGCTTGGTCAGCATTGCGGGCGGGCAGCGCCCGGCGGTGCGCATCCAGGCCAATCCACAGGCGCTGGCGGCGCACA
>JAKFDW010000311.1:0-3981 GCA_036675955.1 Orrella sp.
TGCGCCAACCGGATCTTTGTACAGGAAGGCATCTACGACGCATTCGCGGCCCGCTTGAAAGAAGTGGTGGAAAGCCAGAAAGTCGGCAATGGCATGACGGACAACGTAGACCTTGGCCCCTTGATCGATGACGCGGCCGTCGACAAAGTCCAGGAACACATCAGCGATGCGCTTTCGCAGGGCGCCACGGTATTGACCGGGGGGCAAGCCCATGCTCTGGGCGGCCTGTTCTTCCAGCCGACCATACTCCTTGACGTGTCGACGAATTCCAAGCTGATGCAAGAGGAAACCTTCGGGCCGGTCGCACCCCTGATCCGTTTCTCCACCGAGCAGGAAGCGGTCTCGATGGCCAACGACACGCCGTTTGGCCTTGCCGCCTATTTCTTTACGACCGATTACGAGCGCTCATGGCGCGTGGCCGAAGCGCTGGAGTGCGGCATTGTGGGTGTGAACGAAGGCATTATCTCGACGGAGCTGGCTCCGTTTGGCGGCACCAAGGAATCGGGAGTGGGCCGGGAAGGTTCCAAGTACGGGCTCGACGACTATATGGAAATCAAGTACATCTGCGCGGGTGGACTGCGCAGCAAAAGCAAGGTGTAAGGCATACAAGCTTGTGCGTCGCGGGCCGGCTCCAGTGCCCGGTCCACGGCGCGTGGACCCGATCAATAACGTCATAGAACGAGAAATTGAAATGAACGAAACACGTATAGGCCTGATAGGCGTCGGATTAATGGGCCACGGCATAGCGGCTAGTCTCTTGCGCAATGGGTACGGCTTGACCCTGCTCGAGCACCCAGGCAATCAACCGGTTGACGACCTGCTTGCCGCGGGCGCAACGACCATCGATACGGCCATGGCGTTGGCGCAGGCGGTCGATGTCGTGATTCTGTGTGTCACAGGAACACCGCAGGTCGAAGACGTGTTGTTCAGGAAAGAGGGGCTGCTTGAAGGCTTGCGACCGGGCGTCGTTGTCATCGATTGTTCGACTGCCATTCCGTCCTCTACGATAAAGATCGCCGATGCCGTACACCATGCCGGCGGCCTGTTTCTCGATGCGCCCATGACACGGACCCCCAAAGAGGCGGCAGAGGGCAAGCTGAATCTCATCGTAGGTGGCGAACGCGAGTTGTTCGACCGCTGCTTTCCCATACTGCAGGCCTATGCCGAGAATATTGTCTATGCCGGCAAGGTAGGGTCGGGGCATCAGCTCAAGCTTCTGCACAACTTCGTATCGCTGGGATTTTCCACCGTGCTTGCCGAGGCAGCCGCGTGCGCCAGGCTCGCCGGCGTGGACGCGCAAGTGTTTACGGATGTCTTGTGCAATGGGGGTGGAGGAGGCGTGGTGTTCAATCGATTGCGTCCCTATATCGAAGCCGGCGACGCGTCCGGTTTCCGCTTTTCCATTTCCAATGCGCTTAAAGACATGGGCTATTACACCGCCATGGCAGATGATGTGGGCGCGCCCCGTGCCGCGGCTTCGGCTATCCAGCAGGTCTATGCCGAAGCCGGCGACGCCGGACTGGCGCAAGCCGCTGTGCCGGAACTCATTGGCCACCTTGCACGGCCCCGGAACGGGTCCGCTCGAAGCGACGAGGCATCGTAATTAGTGGCGTGTCGCGAAACACCTTGCTGAGCTCGGGTGAGCGTCGTTTCATACGCGGTAGAATCGGTGGATGGGATTCTCGCAATCCCATGCCCGCACTACGCGGGTGATTTTCGGCCAGTAATCCCGTTCAATATTGTGCAATGACACCTTCTTCTCCCGAGTCCACCCACAAGCTCCATCCCGTTGCGGGAACTTCGCCCGATTTGTCCGACATGCGTCCCGATGACTGGGTGGAACGCTGGTTGCCGCATTCCTGGGGGCCTTACGCGCGCCTGTGCCGGCTGGACAGGCCGGTGGGAACGTGGCTTACGCTGCTGCCCTGCATTGCGGCGCTGGTGCAGGCGGCCGATGGCTGGCCCACCTTGTTCCGCCTCTTCATTTTTTCACTCGGCGCGCTGCTGATGCGCGGCATAGGCTGCTGCTTCAACGATATTTTCGACCGCGATATCGACAAGAAGGTGGAGCGTACCCGTTTCAGGCCGCTGACCAGCGGACAGATCACGCTGAAGAACGCTTTGTGGTTTGTTTTCGCGCAGCTCGTGGTTTGCGCCATGCTGTTGCTGGCGTTGAACGAGTACAGCCGGTGGCTGGCCGTCGCGCTCATGCCTATCGTGATCATCTATCCGCTCTGCAAGCGATTTACCTATTGGCCGCAGGTGGTGCTTGGAATAGGCTTCAACTGGGGCATGCTTATGGCATGGTCCGATACACAGAACGCCGTCCCGCTTTCGGCCGTGGCGATGTGGCTGGGTGCGGTATTGTGGCAGGTGGGCTATGACTCTATCTATGCCTATGTCGATGTCCGGGACGACAAGCAACTGGGCCTGCATTCGACTGCGCTGCGCTTCAAGGACAAGGGCAAGATCTGGATCAGCGGCTTTTACGTTGCGACCGTTGCGCTTTGGATATGGGCGGGTTCGGCAATGCAGATGGCATGGCCTTATTACCTTGTGATGGCCGGGATCGCGGCGCATTTTGCCTGGCAGATGAGGGTATTCGACCTGGCCCGGCCAGAACGCAACTTTATGCTGTTCCGGTCCAACATGAGCATAGGCGTGCTATTGCTTGTAGCGGCGTTGGCGGGGACAATCACCTTCTAAAATACATATACGCACACAAAAACACGCGGCCCAGCCGCCGGAGACAAAAACATGGCTGATGAGGCTGCAGCAGAACTCGCGCAGGAATTCGACTACATCATTGTGGGGGCCGGGTCTGCGGGTTGCCTGCTGGCCAATCGCCTGTCCGCAGATCCTGCGCACAGGGTCTTGCTGCTCGAGGCGGGCGGTCGCGACAACTGGCGGTGGATCAACATTCCGGTTGGGTATCTCTACTGTATCGGCAATCCCCGCAGCGACTGGTGCTACACCACCCAGCCCGATCCCGGCATCAACAACCGAGTGCTCGGCTACCCGCGGGGCAGGGTGCTGGGGGGCTGTTCGGCCATCAACGGCATGATCTACATGCGCGGCCAGGCAGCCGACTATGACGGCTGGGCGGCGCAGGGCAATCCGGGCTGGGCTTGGGACGACGTGCTGCCGGTCTTCAAGCGGGTTGAAGACCATCATGCCGGCGAAAGCGCATTTCACGGCGGCTCAGGTACATGGCGCGTCGAGCGCCAGCGCCTTTCATGGAAAGTCCTGGATGCGTTCAGGCAGGCCGCGCAGCAGGCCGGCATCCCCCCTATTGAAGATTTCAACCAGGGCGATAACGAAGGTTGTGCGTATTTCGAGGTGAACCAACGGCGTGGCGTGCGCTGGACCTCGGCAAAAGCCTTTTTGCACCCTGTTATCCGCCGGCCCAACCTCACGGTGCTGACCGGCGCCCAGGCCCGGCGCATCGTCTTCGAAGGCCGCAAGGCAGACGGCGTTCGCTACATGCACGATGGCAGCGAAAAATTCGCGCGCGCCAAGGCCGAAGTCATTCTTTCATCGGGTTCTATTGGTTCCGCACAGTTGCTGCAAGTATCGGGCGTCGGCCCCGGCGGGCTGTTGCAGTCGCTGGGCATTCCGGTCGTGCACGACTTGCCGGGCGTCGGACAGAACCTGCAGGACCACCTGCAATTGCGGCTGATCTACAAAGTGCAAGGCGCCAAAACGCTGAACACCATGACGGCGTCGCTATGGGGACGCTCGCTCATGGGCTTGCAGTATGCCGTGCAAAAGCGGGGGCCCCTTACCATGGCGCCATCTCAACTGGGCGCATTCGCGCGGTCGGGGCCTGAACAGACAAGAGCCAACCTGGAATATCACGTGCAGCCGCTATCGCTCGAGAAGTTCGGCGATCCCCTGCACAGCTTTCCCGCCATGACGGCATCGGTCTGCAATCTGCGGCCCACCAGCCGGGGATATGTCAATATCACTTCGCCTGACGCC
>JAKFDW010000312.1:0-1702 GCA_036675955.1 Orrella sp.
GACCACCACCTTGTTGCGGACCTTGCCCTTGAGGGTGCGGTCGATGAACAGGTCCGGATCCAGGTGGCGTTCCCAGTGGTCCCACAGGCGCCAGGCATAGTCATCCAGCTTGGGCACGCTGATGCCACTTCCTTTCAGGGCGCGCTCGGTTTCACGACTGTCGAAGCGCGTGGGATAGGTGATGAACTTCAACACTTCCTTCGGGATTTTGAAATCGCGCAGCAGCATGCCAACGAAGCGCTTCACTGGCGGCAGGTTGCCGACCGCGCCGCGGATCCCGCTGGGCACGAAGGCGAACATGCGCGCATCCACGCGCATGGTCATTTCCGGGGCATGGCCGGCGCGGCAGAAGGTGTTCAGCACCTCGCCCACGCGCAGCGGTTCCGGATCGGTCAGGTGGAAGGTGTGGCCGTCGAGCTTTGGCTTGTGCGCGATGTGGTCCATGGCATCGGCGACGAAATCCACCGGCACGATGTTGATGCGACCGCCTTCGATGCCCAGCACCGGCATCCACGACGGCAGGATCTCGCGCAGCTTCTTGATCAGGGTGAAGAAATAGTAGGGACCATCGATCTTGTCGATTTCGCCGGTCTGCGAATGCCCCACCACCATGCCCGGGCGGTAGATGCGCCAAACCAGGCGCTTTTCGTTGCGGACCAGGCCCTCGGAATCGTGCTTGGTGCGCAGGTAGGGATCGTCGAGGCTTTCGGCCTCGTCGAACATGTCCTCGCGGAAGATGCCCGGGTACAAACCGGCGGCAGCAATGGAGCTGGTGTGGTGGAACACGCCTGCCTTGATTGCCGCGGCCAGGTCCAGCGCGTGCTGGGTTCCATCGATATTGGCGGCGCGCTGCGCTTCGGCGCTCGCGGCCAGGTCGTAGATTGCGGCCAGATGGAAGAAATGTTTCACCTTGCCCGAGAGTGCGCGGACCTGGGCCGGGGTCAGACCGCATTTGGGCTTGGTCATGTCGCCATACACCACCGAAACACGCTTCAGGTCCCAACCGGCTTTCTTCGCAATGGCATCGAACTTCTTCTGCGAGTCCTTGCGCACCAGCACGTGGACGGTACCGGTCCGTTTGAGCAGGTTGCTGACTAGGTAACGGCCGATGAAACCCGTGGCGCCGGTGACGAAGTAGCTCATGGAATGATCCCGATGTGTGGGCGCGGCCCTTCCGCTGCACCCCTGCGCGCTAAATTGCCAGAGATAGGGCAATTCGACAATGCCAGCTTCAATCAAGCGGCATTGACCGTCCCTGCCGCGCATGGTGTGATGCGCACGATCATCGGGAGGGATCGGGCATGGCAGATCTGAAAAGCAGTTTCGAGCAGGCATCCAAGGCTATCCAGGGGTTGTCCGAACGCCCGGACAACGACACTCTGTTGCGTCTCTATGCGCTGTACAAGCAAGGATCGGAGGGCGATGTAAGCGGCGACAAGCCCGGGTTCTTCGATTTCGTAGGCACCGCCAAGTACGAAGCCTGGGCCAAGCTCAAGGGCACATCCCAGGAAGAGGCGCAGAAGAAATACGTCGACCTGGTCAAGAAGCTGACCGCTTGATCATGCTTTCCAGAACCTGACCTGGTGGCCCGCGACACACGCCAACGCATCCTCGATGGTTCGCTTGCGATGTTCAACACGCAGGGCGAGCCGCACGTCACCACCAACCATATCGCCGACGAGTTGGAGATCAGCCCGGGCAA
>JAKFDW010000313.1:0-2985 GCA_036675955.1 Orrella sp.
CAGCGTCATTGCCATCATTTATCAACTGATAGGCGGCATTCGCGCTTCCATGGGCTATTGCGGTTGCGCTTCCATCGAGGAAATGCGCACCAAGGCCGAGTTCGTGGAAATCACCTCGGCGGGGGTGCGCGAATCGCATGTGCACGACGTGCAAATCACCAAAGAAGCGCCCAACTACCGCGCCGAGTAAGCCAGTTTGTCCAGGCACTCGGCCAGGGGGCCGGGTGCCGACACCATCGCATCGTGCCCCGCCTGCAGCTCCTTCCAGGCCCAGTTCGTATTTTCCTTGACCCATAGGCGCGAGCCTTCCACGGCCGCAAAGGAAGGCGCGGTGCAGTGCAGGTAAGTACAGGGAAGGTCGTTGCCGACAGGGTTATTCAGCTGCAGGGCGGTTTCGTAGGTTCGCAAGGGGTGAGGGGTCAATCGCGACTCAATAAAACCTACGTCGTCGGGTTCGAACAAGCCCAGGCTGCTGGGCTTGGGCACCGGCAACGAGGGCTGTGGCTGCAGGGCGGCGAGCGCGCGCAGTTTATCCACGACATTCTGCGGCAAGGTATCGAAGGTGGAAACCCCGCTGGGCAGTATAAAAGCATCAAGGTAAACCAGCTGCTGCAATCGTTCGGGCAGCAGATCGGCTACGCCTGTGATGACCAGCCCTCCGAAGCTATGTCCCACCAGGATCACACGGCGCAAGTCTTCCCACACCAGCACGTTGGCGATGTCCTGTACGAATGTCTGTAGCGCGATGTCCTTGGTCAGCAAATGATGGCGTTCTCCCAAGCCGGTCAATGTTGGCGTATATACTTTGTGCCCCCGTGCGCGCAGACGCTCGGCGACCCGCGACCAGCACCATCCACCGTGCCAGGCTCCGTGGACAAGCACAAATGTGGCTGGATTCAATTCGTCAACCTTCATGGATGATGCCTTTCTTTTTGTGGGCGGATTTCAATACTAGAAAACTGCTAAGCAGCAGTCCGGCGGCCGCCAGTATCAGAGCAGAACCGAGCCCCGCGGAAATGTAGTGATGGGTCAGGCTGAAAACGATGGGTCCGGCAAGCTGCCCTGCGGCAAACGACGCTGTCAGGGCGCCCATCAGTTTGCGCGCTTGAGCAGGGTCGGCCGCGGCCTGCGCTTCCTGCATGCCCAGCATCGTGACCACCATGAAAGTGCCGCCCACACAAATGGCGGCAATACCGATTGCAAACAGGCTGGGCCAGGCAATGGGCAGCAGTACACCGGCCGCCATTATCAATTGAGCCGCTGCCCAGACTGTGCGGCGCGAGAATACCGCGGTCAGCCGGCTTGTGAGCAGCGTCGAGAGTGCAGCAGCCAGGCCGAACAGCGGCCAGGCCAGGCCAAAGAGGGCGGGGTCGGTTACCAGCAACTTTGCTTGCGCAGGCAAAAATGTGGCCGGCAAGATATATCCGAAACCGAACAGGCCATAGCACAGTATCAAGATCCAGTGTGTCTTGAGAACGGACGGTGTCGTGCCGGAATTGGCGCTGGATTGCGCAGCGGCGGCTCCGCCAGGCGGATCCACGGGCATCTTCCACAAACTGCGCGCACCCCAGGCTCCCAGCAGGGCGGCCAAACCGAGTGCCAGCCATGCGTGTGATGATGAAACGGCCGCCAGCGTCAATCCCATGCACAACAGGCCCGCCAGGGCGATTCCGCTGCCTACACCGGCAAAGACCAAACCTGCACGGCGCGATTGCCCGAGTGCCGCCAGTCGGCCCAGGCATAGCGACGAAGTACTGACCAGCACCCAGGCGCTGGCGACACCGGCAATGAAGCGCCATGCCAGCCAGCTGGTCCAGCTATCGGTGATGCCCATCGCCGCGGTCGTTACAATGACCAATGCCAGTCCGGCCCGCAATTGCACGGTCGCCGACCAAGGCACACTTGCCGCCATCAAGGCCCCAAGCAAATATCCCAGGTAATTTGCACTGGCAAGCCAGCCTCCCTGGCTTAATCCTAGCCCGGCGTCGTGTTGCATCATGGGCAGCATGGGTGTGAATGCGAACCGTCCAATGCCCATGGCAACGGCCAGCGCGATGAAACCGGAAAGTGAAAGGGTTGCGGCGGACTGCCTGGATTGCATGGAGACTCCTTGTTACACCGAACTGTAGCCGTATTCGGCGATATCTTCCAGCGTAACCCTCCTCAATACGTTACATTAACGCCTTGCTTTCTTTTTTCTTTTTCTGCCATGCACCAGCGCATTCTTATCCTCGATTACGGCTCACAAGTCACCCAACTTATCGCTCGCCGCGTACGCGAAGCCGGCGTTTACTGCGAAATCCATCCAGGTGACGTGGACAATGCCTTCATCGAATCGCTGGACGGCTTGAAGGGCATCATCCTGTCGGGCAGCCACGCTTCGGCCTACCACGAAGAGTCGCTGAAAGTTCCCAGCAAGGTCTTCGAAGCGGGCGTACCGGTTCTGGGCATCTGCTACGGCATGCAGTCCATGGCGGCCCAGTTGGGCGGCAAGGTCGAATGGTCGGATCATCGCGAGTTCGGCTACGCCGAGGTGCGTGCCCATGGCCACACCAAGCTGCTCGACGGCCTGCAGGATTTCATGACGACCGAAGGCCATGGCATGCTCAAGGTATGGATGAGCCACGGTGACAAGGTCACTGCGCTTGCGCCGGGCTTCACGCTCATGGCCTCCACGCCGTCATGCCCGGTTGCAGGCATGGCCGATGAGGAACGCGGTTTCTACGGCCTGCAATTCCATCCCGAAGTCACTCATACCACGCAGGGTGAAGCCATACTGGCCCGCTTTGTGACCGAGATCTGCGGCTGCGATCGCGACTGGAACATGCCCGACTATGTGGAAGAGGCCGTAGCCAATATCCGGGCGCAAGTCGGTACTGAAGAAGTCATCCTGGGCCTGTCGGGCGGGGTCGATTCCTCGGTTGCGGCAGCCCTGATCCACAAAGCCATAGGCGACCAGCTCACTTGCGTATTCGTCGATCATGG